>CAYSWZ010000215.1:0-44635 GCA_964434945.1 uncultured bacterium
CGGCCCTCCTCGGGGCGGAGCTGCGGGAACAGCAGCACATCGCGGATCGAATGCGAGTCGGTCGCGAGCATGACCAGCCGGTCGAGGCCGATCCCGACGCCGCCGGTGGGGGGCATGCCGTACTGGAGCGCGCGCAGGTAGTCCTCGTCGAGCGGTTGGGCCTCTTCGTCTCCGAGGTCGCGCGCCGCGGCCTGCGCCTCGAACGCGCGCCGCTGCGCGTCGGGGTCGTTCTGCTCGCTGAACGCGTTCGCGAGCTCCATGCCGGCGGCGAACAGTTCGAAGCGCTCGACCACGAGCGGATTGGTGCGGGAGACGCGCGCCAGTGGCGAGGTCTCGACCGGGAAGTCGACCAGGAACGTGGGATCCTGGAAATCCGGCTGCACCAGCTCGCTGAACAGCTCGTCCAGCATCCCGCCGGGGCCGGTGCCCTTCCGCGGGTGCAGGCTCAGCCGCTCGCAGTGCCGGGCCAGCACCGACGGGTCGAGCGCGTGCACGCTCTCGCCGAGCCGCGCGCTCACCGCATCCAGCATCGAGACGCGCGGCCACGGGGGCGTGAAGTCGAGCGTGCGCGAGCCCCGCACCAGCTTCAGCGTGCCGCAGGCGGACTGCAGCGCGTCGCACACGAGCTGTTCGGTGAGCGTCATCATGTCGTTCACGTCGGCGAACGCCTGGTAGTATTCGAGCAGCGTGAATTCCGGATTGTGCGAGCGGTCCATCCCCTCGTTCCGGAAGTCGCGGGAGAACTCGTACACGCGCTCGAATCCGCCGACGATCAGGCGCTTCAGGTAGAGCTCGTTCGAGACGCGCAGGTAGAGGTCCACGTCGAGCGCGTTGTGCCGCGTCACGAACGGACGCGCGAACGCGCCGCCGTAGAGCGGTTGCAGCACCGGTGTCTCCACCTCGAGGTAGTCGCGCGCGTCGAGGAAGGCCCGGATCCGCGACACGATGCGGGCGCGGCGACGGAACACCTCGCGCACCTCGAGGTTGACGAACAGGTCGGCGTAGCGCTGGCGGAAGCGCGTCTCGGGATCGGTGAGCCCGTGCCACTTCTCGGGCAGCGGGCGGATGGACTTGGCGAGGAGCTCCACCTCCTCCGCCCGGATCGTGATCTCGCCGGTGCGCGTGCGGAACAGCGTCCCGGCCACCCCGACCCAGTCGCCCATCTCGAGCAGCTCGTAGCGCGCGAACGCCCCGCCCATGACGTCGCTGCGGAAGTACACCTGGATGCGGCCCGATCCGTCGAGGACGTGACCGAAGCCGGCCTTGCCGTGGCCGCGCCGCGCCACCAGCCGGCCGGCCACGCGGACGCGTTCGCCAGGCTGCTCGGTGACCGCCTCGCCGCGCGCGAGCAGCTCGGCGGCGTGGTGCGTCACCTCGAACCGGTAGGCATAGGGCTCGCACCCCAGCGCGCGCCACTCGTCGATCTTGGCCCGTCGCTGGGCCATCAACTGTCGCAGGGACATGGGGCTCCGGGGACTGCCCAGGCGCGTCCATCGCGGATGGGAGGCGCGACTGTAGGGAGCCCGCGAAACGCCTGTCAACCGCGACGCCCGCGCGCGGGCCCCGTCGGGCCGCGCGCACAGACGCGGACCTCAGAAGCTCATCGCCAGTCCGAGGCGCACGTTTCTTCCCTCCTCGAACACGCGCGGATCGTTCACAGGCACCCAGTCGAGGACGTGGTCGCCGTTCGTGTCCTGCAGGTAGGCCCCTCCGGCGCGGCCGGTCTCCGTGTAGTAGATCGCGTAGTCGTCCCCTCCGGACAGGTTGACGTTGGGATTGAAGCCGTCGCCCCACGACAGGCCGGCGATGTTGCGGGCGTCGAGCACGTTGCGCGCGTCCACGAACAGCGTCAGGTCCTGGCCCCAGAGCTTCACGTAGCGGTCGCCGGAGAGCTCGAGTCGCGAGGACGTCGGCAACCGGCGCGAGTTCTCGAGCCTGGGATCGGGCCGGCGGTCGTCGCGGAACTGCGGCGTGAACGGCAGGCCGGAGCCGTACGACCACTGCGCGTGCATGCCCCACAGCCCGGGGTAGCGCAGCGTCGCCTGCCAGGACAGCGAATGGCGCTGGTCCCAGCGCAGCGCGCGCTCGGAGATGGGCAGGTACAGCCGGCCACCGTTCACGAACTGCTGCGCCTCCGCGGGATCGGAGGCGACACCGGTCGCCACCGAATAGGTGTAGGCGACGTCGGACGAGAAGTGGTGCGAGAAGCTCCGCGCGAGCGAGAGCTCGAAGCCGCGGGCGCTGGCATAGTCGCCGTTCACCCATACCGAGACCTGGTTTCCGGCGGCGTCCCGCTCCGGCCGGACCGTGAGCAGTCCGTAGATGTCGCGGTAGAACAGCGTGAACTGCCCGTACAGGTCGCGGGTGAACGCGTGCTGCAGCGCGGCCTGGTAGGCGACGTCGGTCTCCGGCTCGAGGTCGGGGTTGCCCTGGGTGGCGACCGTGCTCGCGACACCACGGTTCTCGAACAGGGCCGAGGACGTCACCGTCTGGTACGTCCAGCCGTAGTGGAAACTCAGCGCGTCGCGCTCGGTGACGGGGTACGAAACGCCGAGTCGCGGGCTCCACTGGTGCTTGTAGCGCTTCCCGCTCGGCAGCTCGGAAAGCGGCACCTGCTGTCCCGGCGAGAACACGTCGAACCGCAGTCCCGTGGACAGGATGAGACCCTCGTACCGCCACAGGTCGTGCGCGAACGCGCCGCCCTGCGGGTAGCGGTTCAAGTAGTCCGAGCGCACCCCTCCCGGCAGGCCGTTGGACTCGGCGTTCGGGAACGTGAGCGCGAGGTTCCGCACCTCGTGGAGGTGTCCCTCGAAGCCCAGCTTCACGCGATGGCCGGGCCAGCGCGAGCTCGCCACGTCGCCCTTGAGTGTCCACGCCCGCGACCGCGAGTCGGAATAGAGCGGATAGTCCCCGTGCGTGGCGTAGTAGGGGTTGTTCTCGCTGCCCGCAACGGTGTTGCCACTCCAGTAAAACGGGCTCTGTGTCTGGTAGTCCCACGGCTCCCGCCCGCCGACCGTGTTCGTGGTGTGGAACTCCACCAGGGCGAGCCGCGTGGTCGCGACCAGCGCCGAGTCCGGCGTGAACCGCCACGCCAGCGTCAGCTGGTGGTAGCGGTCGTCCAGCGTCGGGACGTGGTCGGCCATGTTGATCGGCACGAACGTGGAGTCCACCGCGGTCGGCGACCAGGTGCCGTAGCGCGGGACCGGCGGCTGGCCCGACGCGACGCCCGACGTGTCCTCGGTCACCTGCACGTACCCGCGCCGGCTCCACGAGTGCACGTAGGCCGTGGTGAGCGTGCGGTTCGCGATCCCCTCGAGCGTGAGCTTGTGCACGGTGGAGGGGGTCCAGGCCAGCTTCCACTGCGTGTTGACGCGGTTGTCCTGGCGGTTGCCGAGCTGGATGAAATCGAGCAGCGTCCGCTGAGGGTGCGTCATCCCGGAGGCGGGCCAGCCGTCCTGGAACGTGCCCTCGTACGTGGCGAACCAGGTCAGCGCCCGGACCGCCGTGGGCCCGCCCGCGTCGACTGAGATGCGGTCCTAGCGATCGTACGTTTGGGTGGGGTCGCCGTAGCGGTCGGTGTCCCAGCGCACGTCGCCGCCGAACCTCGCGCCGCCCTCCCGCGTCGTCACCGACAGCACGCCGGAGAGCGCATTGCCGTTTTCCGGGTTGACGCCGCCCGAGACCAGTTCGGCGCTCGCCACGGCCCCGACCGCCACCTGCGCGTTCCGGCTTCCGAGCACGTCGAACGCCTCGATGCCGTCGAGCAGGACCTTGACCTCCTCGGCGCGGCCGCCGCGCAGGTGGAGTTCCCCGTTCGAGTTGACCACGCCGGCCTGCTGGCCGAGGACCTCCGCGAGCGAGTTGATGCGGTACTCCTTGATCTTCCTCCCGTCCACGCGGTAACGCGCGCCGATCTGATCCGGACGGACCCCGGGAGCGTCCCCGACGACCTCGGTGCCGGCGACCTCGCCGACGACACGCTCCGCGCCGAGCAGCAGGTCGAGCGCCGCGATCGCGCCCGCCTCCACCCGGACGTGGCCGCGGGCCTCGGCGCGACCGAACACGCTCGCCACCACCTCGTAGTCCCCGGGGGGCACGGCGTCGAATCGGTAACGCCCTACGGCATCCGCCAGCATGCCGCGCCGAAGCTCCGTCACACGCACGTCGGCGTCGGCCGCAACGTGATGGGCGTCGAGGCGGACGACGCCGCGGATCACGCCCGGGGCGAAGGGTGGGCCTGCCGCGCCCGCGGCCGAATGCGGCAGGACCCAGAGCACTGCAACGGTGAGGCGCGCGAACAGGATGCGGGAGAAGTCTTGCGACCGCATGCCGGGACTCCCAGATTCCGGTCTGGAATTCCCGGTGCGGATGCTGCGTGCGGACCCGTGGCCCTGTGTCGACGAAGGCGGCGCACGGTGGGATCACGTGCACTGCGCGGGTGTCCCGGCGGACCCGCCGCGCGGCCAGAAGGTGAATGGAACGTCGCGCGCTCTCGCCCCGAGGTCAAGAGGCAAATCCGCTCGGCCCGTCCGGGCCCTGCCGGCGCGACTCAGCCGCGCGCGACCCCCGCGCGCTCGCGCTCCTCGAGCACCAGTTTGCTCGTGGTCGGGTCGATCGGGACCGGGTACTGGCCGGTGAAGCAGGCGCGGCAGAACCGCCGCGGTTCGCGCTCGGCAGCGAGCAGGCCCTCGAGCGAGAGGTAGCCGAGCGAGTCCACGCCGAGGAACCCGCGGATCTCCTCCACGGTCTTCAACGCACCGATGAGTTCACGCCGGCTCGGCGTGTCGATCCCGTAGAAGCACGGGTGCGTGACCGGCGGGGAGCCGACGCGGAAGTGCACCTCGCGCGCGCCGGCGCGACGCAGCAGGCGCACCAGTTTCCGGCTCGTGGTGCCGCGCACGATCGAGTCGTCCACCACGACGATGCGCTTGCCCGCGAGCACCTCGCTCACCGGGTTGAACTTGACGCGGACGCCGAAGTCGCGGCCGGTCTGGTTCGGCTGGATGAACGTCCGTCCCACGTAGTGATTGCGGATCAAACCGAGCTCGAACGGCACGCCCGACTGCTCGGCGTAGCCGAGCGCGATCGAGTTGCTGGAGTCGGGTACGGCGATCGTCACGTCGGCGTCCGCCGGGTGCTCGAGCGCCAGTTGCCGGCCGAGCCGGCGTCGCACGCGGTCCACCGTGTCGCCGAACACGCGGCTGTCCGGGCGCGAGAAGTAGATGTGCTCGAAGATGCAGTGCTGGAGCGGCTCGGCCGCGGGCTGCGCGCGGCGGGAGCGCACCCCCTGCGGATCGATCGTGATCATCTCGCCGGGCTCGACCTCGCGCAGCAGCTCGGCGCCGACGAGATCGAGTGCGCAGGTCTCGCTCGCGACCACGTAGCCGTCGCCGAGCCGGCCGAGGCACAGCGGCCGGAAGCCGTGCGGGTCGCGCAGCGCCACGACCGCGTGCTCGGTGAGCACGACCAGCGAGTAGGCCCCGGTCACCTGCGCGGCGGCGCCCGCGAGCGAGTCCTCCACGTTGTCCGCGCCGGACAGCGCCATCAGGTGCAGGAACACCTCGGTATCGAGCGTGGTCTGGAAGATGGAGCCCGACGCCTCGAGCCGCGCACGCACCTCGCGCGCGTTCGTCAGGTTCCCGTTGTGCGCGAGCGCGAGCGAGCCGCCGCGGTACACCACGCGCAGCGGCTGCGTGTTCTCGAGCGTCAGTCCGCCGGCGGTCGAATAGCGATTGTGGCCGATCGCCATCTGGCCGGGGACGTGCTCGAGATCGGCCTCGCGGTAGACGTCCGACACGAGCCCGATCCCCTTGACGACGTGGAACCGGCCGGCGTCGTTCGCGACGATGCCGGTCGCCTCCTGTCCGCGATGCTGGAGCGCGTGCAGGCCGAGCGCGGTGATCGCCGCCGCCTGCGGCACCGCGACCGCGCCGAACACCCCGCACTCCTCGTTCCAGCCCTTGTCGCCGCGCGCGTGCGTCATGGCGTGTCCTCCTTGCGGGTGCGGCCGGTGGGTGTCTTCGCGAGCCAGGGCCACGGCGGCGAGCTCCCCGCGCCCGCGCGCCAGTCCTGGAACTGGGGATTGCACAAGAGCCCGTGCGCGCGATCGGTCACCGCCGCGAGCGAGGCCGTCGCCCGCCCGGCGTCCTCGCCCGGCTCGAACGCCAGCGCCCATGCCGTGCCCTCGCGCACCTCGACCCGGGCGCCGGTCTCGTGCCGCCACCAGCGCTCGGCCGCGGGCCGGCGCTCGAATCCGCGATCGAGCACCAGCACCCAGGTCTCGTCGGCCCCGAACGGCGCCGGCGCCGATTCGGCTGCCCGCACCGTACAGCGTTCCTTGACCGGGTTGTAGAACCGCGTCGAGCGGTGGAGCAGGCTCTCGACCATCTCCGGCTCCGGCAGCGCGCCGGCGAGCTCGAACACGCGCAGGCGGCGGAGCCCCACGAGCCGCCGCCCCGCCTCGAGCCGGGCGCACGCCACGCCGAGGGCGCTCGTCGCCTCGGGATCCTCGCTCCGCAGCTCGATATAGGCCTGGACCAGCGAAGCCGTGCCGCTCATCCGCCCTCCACTCCCGCGGACAGGTGACGTGCGAGCGCGTGAAACAGCGCCATACCCGGCCCGTCGCCGAATGCCGAGCCGTCGCCGGCGGCGAGCGACCGCTCGCGCCGGGCGCCCCAGTCCCCGCCGATCGTGCGCGAGAGCTGGCCCAGGTCGGCGGCGCGCTCCGGGTGCGGCATGAGTGCGAGCACGTTGCCGCGCGCGTTGCAGAGCCCGGCGACCGCGGCATCCGCGCCGTTGGGATTGTCGGGAAACGCCTCCGCGACCTGCCCGCCGCGCGTCGCGTACCGGAGCGGCGCCTGTCCCGCCGCGGCCAGCTCCGCGAGGCGGGACTTCCGCGACGAGGTGAAGCGGCCCTCCCCGTGGGCGACCGGCAGCGGCAGCAGCGTCCCGGGTGCGAGCCCCTGCGTGAACACGCACGCGCTCTCCTCGATCCGGCACCAAACCCAGCGCGTGAAGTAGCCGGACCGGTCCGGCATCCGGTTGCGTGCGAGCCCGACCTCGACCTGGCCGCCGCCCGGGACCAGGCCGGCCTCGACGAGCACCTGCGCGCCGTTGCAGATGCCCAGCACCGGCGCGCCCGTCTCCGCGCGCTCGGCGAGCGCCTCGACGAGCGGGTCCTTCGCCGCCAGCGCTCCGGCGCGGACCCGGTCCTGCCACGAGAACCCGCCGGGGAGAACGAACGCGTCGAAGCCGGCGAGTTCGCGCGGGGCCCGGGTCCAGCGGAACACCTCGGCCTCGAGCCCGGCGCGCGCCACCGCCCGCGCCGTCTCCCCCTCGCAGTTGACGCCGGGGAACTGCACCACCGCCACGCGGGCGCCGCTCACACGCCCTCCTCGTTCCACAGCTTCCGCAGGGCCTGCGACCGCGCGTGCGCCAGCGACTCGCAGCTCCACTCCACCGTGTCGCCGCCGGCCGAGCGCACGCGCAGCGTCGCCTGGGCGCTCACCGTGCCCACGGGCCAGGCGACGAATCCGCGATCGCGCGCCGCCTGCGAGAGCCGGGGCAGGCGTTCGAACGGCACCTCGTAGACGATCGCGGGGCGCTCGCTGAAGAGCGCCACCGCCGCCTCCACTTCGAACGGGCCCAGGTCCACGTCCGCCCCGAGCACCTGGTCGTCGCAGGCGCCGAGCAGCATCTCGGCGAGCGCCACCGCGAGCCCGCCGTCGGAAACGTCGTGTGCCGCCACGGCCCAGCCTCCCTCGGCGATCGTGACCGCGAGCTCGTGCAGCCTCGCCTCCAACTCCAGGTCGAGCGGCGGCGGCGGCCCGCCCCGCTCGCGCAGCACCTCGCGCCGGTAGGCCGAGCCCTCGAGGCCGTCGCGATTGTCACCGACCAGGACGAGGACGTGTCCCGCGCCGCGCACGCCGATGCCGAGCGCGCGGGTGACGTCCGCGATCACGCCCGCGCACATCACGATCGGCGACGGTGGGATCGCCCGGGGGCCCGCCTGGTTGTAAAGGCTCACGTTGCCGCTCACGAACGGCAGCGGCTGCCCCGGGGCGGGCAGCCGGTCGAGCGCCGTGGCCGCAAGTCCGCCGAGCGCCCGGGCTGCGGCCGCGAGGCCGTCGAGGCAGGCCTCGAGATCGCCCATCACTTCCGCGTCCTCGGGATTACCGAAGTTCAGGCAGTCGGTGAGCGCCCACGGCCGCGCCCCGGTCACGGCCACGTTGCGAGCCGCTTCCGCCACCGCGTGCGCCGCGCCCAACGCGGGCTCGCCCTCGCACCAGAACGGGTTTCCCGCGACGCCGAACGCGATCCCGGTCGGCCGCCCCGGGTGGACGCGCAGCACGCACGCGTCCCCCTCGCCGGCCCGGAGCCACGTCCGCCCCTGAACGTCCCCGTCGTAGTGGCGGGTGAGGTACTCGCGCGAGCCGAGGTGCAGCCCGCCGAGGAGCGTGAGCAGCGCCTTTCGCGTGTCGGGAGTCCGGCGACGCGCCCGCGGCGGGCGTGCGCGCGCGCGGGTCGCGGTGAGCCGCGGCGTCCGGCGTCCGGCGGTGATCGCCTCGACCTCGCAATCCACGAGCGTCTCCCCGTGCCAGCGCACCGTGTAGCGCCGCTCCGGCACGGCGGCGCCGATGACGCGCGCACCGGCGCCCGGGTGGACCTGCGAGAGCGCGAACTCCCGGTCGTAGACGGCGCACAGCTCGCTCGCGAACTCCTCCGGAACGACCCAGCAGTAGCGCTCCTGCGTCTCGGCGCACAACAGCACTTCGGGCGGCACGTCGCGCCCCACCCGGTGCGCCCGCTCGAGCTCGATCGCGGCGCCGCAGCCGCCGGCCGCCGCCAGTTCGCTCGTCGCACAGGCGATGCCGCCCGCGCCGAGGTCCTTGAAGCCGCACGGGATCCGCCGCTCGCGGATGCGCCGGAACGCCTCGAACGTGGCGACGTTGAGCACGCGCTTCAGGAACGGGTCGGGCAGCTGCACCGCTCGGCGCTGATCCCCGCCTCCCAGCTCCCCCGAGGCGAACGAGGCGCCCCCGAACCCGCTCTCGTCGGTCGGCTTCCCGACCAGCACGAACGCCCACGGGCCGGGGCCCTCGGGCACGCGGCTCCGGAGCACGCCGTCGGCCGGCGCGAGGCCCACCGCCATGACGTTCACGAGGCAGTTGTCGTCGAAACCCGAGTCGAACACCGTGTCACCGCCCAGGTTCGGGACGCCGAGGGCGTTGCCGTAGCCGGCGATGCCCTCCACTACGCCGCGGACGACGTCGCGCGCGTGCACGCCCGAGCGCGGATCCCCGAAGCGCAGGCAGTCGAGCACGCCGACCACCTCGGCGCCCATGCACACGATGTCGCGCACGATGCCGCCGACGCCGGTTGCGGCGCCCTCCACCGGCAGCACCTGGCTCGGATGGTTGTGGCTCTCGTGCCCGAGCACGAGCACGAGGTCATCGCACGGCGCCGGCAGGCGGACGACCCCGGCATCCTCACCCGGACCGATCAGCACTTGCGGGGCCTGCGTCGGCAGGCGCTTCAGGAGCTCGCGCGTGCTCTTGTAAGAGCAGTGCTCGCTCCACAGGACGCCGAATAGCACCGCCTCGGCCCAGCGCGGCGGGCGCCCGAGCAACTGGGTGAGGAGCTTCACCTCGTCCGGATCGAGCGACACGCCGCGCGCACGCAGCCCCGCGCTCACCGCGCCGGGATCGCGAAGCTCCTCGCGCGTCCAGGCGTCGCGTCCCGCGAGCATCACGCTCACGCGAGCGGCTCCTCGGCGCGGGCGAAGAGCGCGTCCACGTTCCGGAAATGCTGCGCCAGCTCGAAGCACGCGGCGAGCCGGGCGGTTCCCAGCCGTCCGCCCGCGTCCGGGTCGGCGGCGAGCGCATCGCGAAACGGCGGACCGCCATCCGCTGCGGCGAGCGCGTGCCGCTGGACGATCCGGTAGGCTTCGTCGCGCGGGAGCCCCGACTCGACGAGCGCGAGCAGCACGCTCTGCGAGTGCACGAGCCCGCCGCCCAAGTCGAGGTTCGCGAGCATGCGGGCCTCGTTCACGCGCAGGCCCTCGAGAACGCCGGCCAGGTCCCACGCCATGAAGTGCGCGGCGAAGAACGCGTCCGGCAGCGCCACGCGCTCCACCGAGGAGTGGCTGATGTCGCGCTCGTGCCAGAGCGCCTGGTCCTCGAGCGTCGCCTGGGCGTAGGCGCGCACCAGGCGTGCCAGCCCCGAGACCCGCTCCGAGCGCACCGGGTTCCGCTTGTGCGGCATCGCCGAGGAGCCCTTCTGGCGCTCGCCGAACGGCTCCTCCGCCTCGCGCACCTCGGTGCGCATGAGGTGCCGGATCTCGACCGCGATCTTGTCCATGGTGCCGCCGAGCACGGCGAGCGCGCACGCGAGCGCGGCGTGGCGGTCCCGCTGCACGACCTGGTTCGCGACGGGTTCGGGCTCGAGCGACAGCGTCGCGAGCGCGCTCATCTCCAGCTCCGGGTCGAGGTGCGCCAGCGTGCCCATCGCGCCGCTGAACTTCCCCACCGCGCAGCCGGCGAGTGCCTGCTGCAGCCGGTCGAGCCCGCGGCCCAGTTCCTCGGACCACACCAGGCACTTGAGCCCGAACGTGATCGGCTCGGCGTGGACGCCGTGCGAGCGCCCGACCATGGGGGTCCGCCGATGGCGCTGGGCCAGTGCCCATGCCGCCCGCCGCAATCGTGCGGTCTCGCGCGCCAGCACCCGGCCCGATTCCTGGAGCTGGCAGGCGAGCGCCGTGTCCACGAGGTCCGACGACGTGAGCCCGACGTGCAGGTGGCGGGCGTCGTCGCCCGCGGTCTCGGCCACCATGCTCAGGAACGCGATCACGTCGTGGTGCACGTCCTTTTCGATCGCCAGCATGCGAGTCCAGTCGAGCCTGACGTGCGACCGGATACGCTCGCAGGTCCCGGCCGGCACGTCGCCGCGCGCCTCGCGCGCGGCGGTCATGGCGAGTTCCACGTCGAGCCACAGCGCGAGCCGGTGCGCGTCGCTCCACACCTCGGCCATCTCGGGACGGCAGTAGCGTTCGATCATGTCAGTGCCCCGGCGCCTCCTCGAGCGTGAGCGTGACCGTGCGGGTCGCGCCGTCGCGCTCGATCTCGAACTTGAGGCGGTCCCCGACCTGCGCCCCGTAGATGCTGCTCTGCGCGTCCTCGACGTCGTTCGTGACGCGGCCGTTCACCTTGCGGATGCGGTCGAGCACGCGCAGGCCGGCGCGATCCGCGGGTCCGCCGCGGTCGATGCCGGAGACGACGAGGCCGCCCGGCTGGTCCCAGCCGAGCCGGCGCGCGATCAACTCGGTCACCGGTTGCACCGTCATGCCCGGCCACGCGACGCGGACGCGCCCGTACCGGCGGACCTCCTCCAGCACGCGCTTCGCGAGGTTGATGGGGATGGCGAACCCGAGCCCGATCGAGCCGCCACTGCTCGTGAAGATGAACGTGTTGACGCCGATGACCTCGCCGTCCGCGTTGACCAGCGGGCCGCCCGAGTTGCCGGGATTGATGGCGGCGTCGGTCTGGATCATGTTCTTGTACATGCCGGACGGCGTGGCCTCGGCCTTGATGTCACGCCGGGTCGCGCTCACCACCCCGGCCGTGACCGAGGGCTGCGAATCCTCGATCAGGTAGCCGAACGGATTGCCGATGGCGATGGCCCACTCGCCCACCACCAGCGAATCGCTGTCGCCGAGCGGCGCCACGGGCAGGTGGTCGCCGCTGATCTTGAGCACCGCGAGGTCGTAGATCGGCGAGTCCCCGAGCAGCCGGGCGTCGAAGTGCCGGCCGTCCGGCAGGTTCACCTTGATGTCCTCCGCGTTGCGCACGACGTGCGAGTTCGTGACCACGATGCCGCCCGCATCCACGAGCACTCCCGAGCCGAGGCCCGGAACCCGCTCCTGGTAGACGCTGGGCGGGAAGAAGCGATCGAAGAACTCGTCGTGGAACGGCATCCCGAACGGATCGGCGCGCACCGTGCGCGTGGTCACGACGCTCACCGAGACCACCGCAGGACTCACCCGCTCGGCCGCGGCGACGATGGCGGTCCGGCGGGAATGCCCGAGCTCGTCCCCCGCCGCGGCCGCGCGCGGGGCGGCGCGCAGCGCGCCCGCGAAGAGGACGACTCCGAGCGCCGCTCCCAGCGCGCCGGCGGCAAACGATCCCGGCAAGCGCATGCCCCTCACGTCGAGAGTCCCCCCCTCGCCGCATCTCCATCCCCGGCCGTCTCCGCGAAATAGACCTCCTCCAGCGACAGACCCTCGGGCGGGGCGGTCCGGCCTCCGCGGCGGCGGTCCCGCGACTCGAGCACCGCCCGCATGTGCGCCGCCGGATCCGGCGAGCGGGCCGCCGCGAGCGCCGTGCCGACGATGTTGCGCACCATGTGATAGAGGAAGTGGTTCGCGACGATCTCGAACGCGGCCCCGTCCTCCCACGGCTTCCACCGCACGAACGAGAGGTGACAGACCGGGTCCGCGAGCGTCTCACTCGTGGCGCGAAACGCGGAGCAGTCGTGCGTTCCCGCAAGCGGGGCGGCGGTGGCCGCGAGCGCGCCGAGTGGCGGCAGCCGGCCGGGAGCCCACGCGTAGCGCTGCCGGAGCACGTCCGCCGCCGGCAGCAGCCGGTACTCGTAGCGGCGTCCGCGCGCGGAATGCCGGGCATGGAACCCGTCGGGCACGACGGCCGCCGCGAGCACGCGCACGTCGCGCGGCAGCTCGCGATTGAGGAGCGGCGGCAGCGCCCGCGCGGGCAGCGGCGTCGCGTGGCGAAACGTCGCCACCTGACCGCGCGCGTGCACACCGGTGTCGGTCCGGCCCGCACCCGCCGTCGCCACCGCGTCGCCTCCGAGCACCCGGGCCAATGCCGCCTCCAGTTCTCCCTGCACCGTACGCGGCCCCGGCTGCTTCTGCCAGCCGTGGAAGTCGCTCCCGTCGTAGGCCACGGTGAGCCGGAACGTGCGCGCCGCGCTCACCGCGCCGGGGCGGAGACGGCCGCCAGACGCTCCGCGATCTGAACCGCGTTCAGGGCCGCGCCCTTGCGGAGATTGTCCGAAGCGAAGAACCACAGCAGCGCGTTCGCGTCCGCGGCGTCGCGCCGCACGCGACCCACGAGCACGTCGTCGAGCCCGGCCGCCTCGAGCGGCGTCGGGTACCGCCCGGCCGCGGGCTCGTCCACGACGCTCACGCCCGGGAACGCCTGCCACGCCGCGCGCGCGGCAGCCGGCTCCACCGCGCGGTCGAACCAGGTGACGACCGCGGCCGAGTGGCCCACCCGCACCGGCACCCGCACCGCGGTCGGCAGCACGCGCAGGCCGGGAGCGCCGAGCATGCGGCGCGTCTCGTTCACGATCTTCCGCTCCTCGCCCGTCCAGCCCTCGGGGTCGAAGCGATCGATGTGCGGCAGCACGTTGAACGCGAACGCCGGGCCGCCGTCCGCGCGCGCCGGTGGCGGGCCGTCGAGGCCGCCGCGCACACCCCGCTCGAGCTCCTCGAGCGCATCGAGCCCCGCGCCGGACACCGACTGGTAACTCGCCACGACCACGCGCTCAAGGCGCGCGAGCGCCTGGAGCGGCCGGAGGCAGAGCGCGAGCGGGATGGCGACACAATTGCCGTTCGCGACCAGCGTCGGCCCGGCATCCAGCAGCTCGCCGTTCAACTCCGGGACCACGAGCGGCACCGCGGGGTCCATGCGGTAGGCACTCGAGTAGTCCACGACGCGCGCGCCGGCGGCGCGGGCCACCGGCGCCCACTGCCTGGACAGCTCCGCCGAGGTCGCGAACAGCGCCAGCGACACGCCCGCGAACGCGGCCTCGGAGACGGGCTGGACGGCCAGTTCGCGGCCGCGGAACTCGAGCGTGCGTGCGGCGGACCGCTCGCTCGCAAGCAGGCGGAGCTCGTCCAGCGCGAACCGTCGCTGCTCGAGGATGCCGAGCGTCGTCCGGCCGACGAGCCCGGTGGCCCCGAGGATGGCGACCGTCCGGGTCATGGCTCACCCGCCGCATCGTGCGGTGCGATTCGGGTGATTCCGGCGGAAACCTGCATCACGACAGGGGTCCCCGTGGAAGGTGGCACGACCGCTCCCCGTGAAACCGCAAATCTAGCGGCGCCCACCCGACCCGTCAAAGTTGCGGCGCGCGACGCAGCCAGGGCCACACCGCGAGCACCAGCGACAGCAGGATCGCGAGCCCGCCCGGCCAGTCCCCGAAGCGCGTGTAGAGCGTTGGCCGGCCGACCGCGGGCAGCGGCGCGAGCAGTACGCGGGGCTCGAACACCGGCAGGCGCGCCGTGACCACACCGTAGGCGTCGATCATCTCGGTGAGGCCGGTGTTGGCGCAGCGCGCGAGCGGCACGTGATGCTCCACCGCCCGGAACGGTGCCATGGCGGCGTGCTGGACCAGCGCGGCGCCGTTCCCGAACCACTCGTCGTTCGTGATGTTGACGAGCAGCCGCGAGCCCGCGAGCACGTCGCGTCGCGCGAGATCCGGGAAGATGGATTCGAAGCACACGAGCATGCTCATCGGCCCCGCGGGGCCGGGGAACAGCACCGTGCCCGTGCCGGCCTGCCATTCGGCCTGGCCGAGATCCACCTTCGCGAGCGCGGGCACCAGGCGCTCGAACGGCATGCGCTCCCCGAACGGCACCAGGTGGCGCTTGGCGTAGAAGGGCGTCAGCGAGCCATCGGGATTCCAACCGCCCGCGGCATTCCACGGCAGCGGCTTGCCGTCGGGAGCCCACGTCCAGTGCGCGAATCCCATGTAGACCGGGGCGCCGAGGCGCGCCGCGAGCTGCGAGACCGCGACCGACTGGCCGGGGTTCCGGCGCACGTACGTGCCGGTGGCGGTCTCGGGCCAGATGTAGAGCCGCGGATGGGCGACGCGGCTCACCGAGTCGCAGAGCCCGATGAACGTGCCGAAGATCTCCTCGGTGTGCGTGCCCGACCACTTGATCTCGCCGGGAACGTCCCCCTGGACGAGCGCGACGAGCGGCCCGCGGGGAGCCTCCCGGGCGCGCAGCTCGACCGCGCCCCATGCGAGCGGCAGCGCCACCAGCGCCACCGCCAGGCCGGCCGCCGGCCAGGTCCGGTGCCGCCACGCGTGGAGCCACCCCGCGTTCACGACCAGCAGCCACAGCGTCACCAGCGTGACGCTCCCGAGCGCGGCGAGCTGGAGCGCGGGCAGCAGTTCGTGCTGCGTGTACCCCGGCTGGAACCAGGGAAAGCCGAGTTCGCCCGCGCCGCGCCATTCCTCGACCACCAGCATCGCCGGCGCGAACGTCCAGCGGGCCGGCACGCCTGCGCGGCGCGAGAGCCAGCCGGCGAGCCACACCGCCGTCGCCCAGAAGCTGGCGAGGTAGAACGCGGCCAGCACCCAGCCCAGGTACTTGATCCAGCCGATCGTGAGCGCCACGTCCGAGAGCAGCGCGATCCAGTGCGTACCGACGAGGAAGAACGCGAAGCCGGCGACGTAACCGAGCACGAACCACGAGCGCGGCCGGCCCGATGCGACGCGACGCTCAAGCGCCGAGAGCAGCGGCACGAACGCGAACCACGCCACCCAGCCCGGTACCCGAGGCAGGAACGCCGCGCCGAGCAGGAGGCCCGACGCGGCGGCGGTGGCGAGATCGCGGCGGCCCGGGGCGGCCGTGGCAGGCTCCGTTCGAGAACTCCCCACGGGCGCGCGCGGAGTTCCCGAAGGGAGCCTAGCCAATCTTCACTTCCCTGCCCTGGTCCGCGCTGCGATAGATGGCGTCCACGAGTTCCATGACCGGGATGATCTCGGCGGCCAGTCCCATCGGGTTCTTCCCGCCGCGGAGCGCATCGGCGAAGTGCTGGATCTGCGCCTCCATGGACTGCCGGTACTGGTTGCGCGACGTCTCCAGCGTCGGCGTGACGTTGACGAGCGTGCCGTGCATGCCTTTGTGGACGCGGAACGGATTCAGCAGCGCGGCGCCGCCCGAGCCGAACAGGTTCAGGTACGCGAAGTCCTTCTCCATGAGCAGGCCCCAGGTGAGCTCGAGCGTCAGCGTGGCGCCCGACTCCAGGCGCAGGAACGCGGTCGCGGAATCCTCCACCTCGCCCTTGCGGCTCCGATGCACGCTCGCGGTGACCGAGGCGACCTTGGGGTCCCCCAGCACCCAGAGCGACAGGTCGATCATCTGGAAGCCGAGGTCGAGCACGACCCCGCCCCCCGACTCGCGCTTCTGCGCGCGCCACTCGTCCGAGTCCCACTCGGTCTTCTGCCGCAGCCACCCGCCCTTGGCGAGGAAGATCTCGCCCAGGTCGCCCTTGTCCACGAACTTGCGCAACAGCTGGGCGTCGGGGCGGAAGCGGTGCTGGAGCGCGCACATGAGCAGGCGGTCCTCCTGCTTCGCCGCCTTGGCCATCGCCACGGCCTCCGCGCCGCTCCGCGCGAGCGGACGCTCGCACAGCACGTGCTTGCCGGCCTCCAGCGCCGCGATCGCCATCGGAGCGTGCAGGTAATTGGGCGTGGTCAGGTCCACCGCGTCGATCGAGTCGTCCGCGAGCAGCTCCTCGAAACGCGTGTACGAGGTCGGCACGCCGAACCGCTGCGCCACCCGCCCGGCCTTCTCGGGGTCGCGGTCGCACAGCGCGGCCAGCTCGACGTCCTCGAGCTTCTTGAGCGCGGGCAGGTGGTTGATCTGGGCGGCGGCGCCCACGCCCACGAGTGCGATCCTCAGCGTCTTCTTCGCCACGCGGCCTCCAGATGATGTCACCGCACACCGTCACCGCACACCGTCACCACGCGCCCTCACCGCGCGACGTCGATCCAGGGCGCCGGTTCGCCATGCCGTCGCCGCGCCGGAGGCGTGGCGGCACCGATCGGGGCACGCTAGTCAGCACCCCCGCCATCGTCAAGCGTGGCACTCACGTCCAACCCGTAGCGGCGCAGTTTCTTGAGCAGTCCCTGCCGCGACAGGCCGAGCGCGCGCGCCGCCTGTGTCTTGTTGCCCTGCGTCCGGCGCAGCGTCTCGCGGAGTCGCCGCTCCTCGAGCGCACGCGTTTCGGCGTGCAGGCCCGCTCCCTCCGCCACCGCCTCGGCGAGCGGCGCGTCCGGCCAGTGCTCCGGGCCGACACGGGTCCGCGCGCCGGCGACCCCCACCGCGAACGCGCACGCATTCGCCAGCTCGCGGACATTTCCCGGCCACGCGTGTCGCATCAACCGTTCCGCGAGATCCGGCGAGAGCTCCGGCGCGGGCCCGCCCGTGCGCGACGCCGCGGCCGCGAGGAAGTGTCGCGCGAGGAGCAGCACGTCGCGACCGCGCTCGCGCAACGACGGCAGCCGCAGGCGCACCGCGGCGAGCCGAAAGTAGAGATCGGCGCGAAACGTCCCCTGGGCCACGCCGCGCTCGAGCGCGCGATGCGTCGCGGCGACCACGCGCACGTCCACGCGGCGCGCGCGCGAGTCCCCGACCCGGCGCGCCTCGCGCTCCTGGAGCACGCGCAGGAGCTTCATCTGCAGCATCGGGCTCGCGTCCCCGATCTCGTCGAGGAGGAGCGTACCGCCCTCGGCCGCCTCGAAGAGCCCGGTGCGGTCCCCGATCGCCCCCGTGAAGGCGCCCCGCGCGTGCCCGAAGAGTTCGCTCTCGATGAGCGTGTCCGGGGTCGCGCCGCAGTTCTGGGCCACGAACGGCTGGCGCCGTCTCGGCGACAGCGCGTGCAGTGCGCGTGCCACGAGCTCCTTGCCCGAACCCGTCTCCCCGAGCAGGAGCACGGGCAATCCGCTCGCCGCGACCCGGGGCAGCTGCTCCAGCAGTCCGCGCCAGGCCGGCGACTCTCCCACCAGCTCGGGGACCTCCACCTCCACCGACTCCACCCGCGACATCCGCTCCATGCTGCTCCTCCGCATCACCGGGAGCGGGGGCGTTCCACGGGGGCCACGAGCGGGGGCGACGTCTCGAGTGCCCGGCGCGCCGCTACGGCGCCGCGCGGCCGGACCACTCCACACCGCGCGAGCCGGCGACGATCCGGCCCAGCGTCCACACCGTCTCGCCCGCGGCGGTGAGATCGGCGGCAACCGGGGCGGCCTCCGCGGGTGCGACCACGACGAGCATGCCGATGCCCAGGTTGAGCGCGCTTCGCGCGTCGCCCTCCGGCACCTGGCCCGCCGCGACGAGCCAGCGGAAGAGTGCGGGCCGCGGCCACGCGTCCGCGGCGAGGTGCGCACGGCAGCCCGCGGGCAGGACGCGCACGAGATTGCCCGCGATGCCGCCGCCCGTCACGTGCGCGAGCGCCCGCACGCGGCCGGTCTCGACGAGCGGCAGGAGCGCGCGTCCGTACCAGCGGTGAGGCGCGAGCAGGGACGCGCCCACGCTCTCCCCTGCGCCGCCGGGCAGCGCAGCGTCGAGCGCGAGCCCCGATGTGGCGAGGACGCGGCGTGCGAGCGAGAAGCCGTTCGTATGGAGCCCGCTCGCGCCGAGTCCCAGCACCAGGTCGCCCGCCGTCACGCCCGAGCCGTCCGAGAGCACGCGCGCGCCGTCGGACGGCGTGATCGCGCCGATCATGCACCCGGCCACGTCGAGGACCCCCGGCAGGTAGGTGTCCGGCATCTCGGCGGTCTCGCCCCCGATCAGCGCTGCGCCCACCTCCCGGCACGCGCGTGCGAGGCCGCGCACCGCCGCCAGCACGTCGTCCGGGTCCAGCGATGCCTGCGCCAGGTAGTCGAGGAACGCGAGCGGCCGCCCCCCGTGCACGAGCAGATCGTTCGCGCCGTGGTAGACGAGGTCGGCGGCCGCGTCGTCCAGCCGCCGGGCGAGCTTCGCGATGTGCAGCTTGGTGCCCACGCCGTCCATCGTGGCGGCGAGCAGCCCCGCCGCGCCCGGGAAGCGCATCACGCCCGCGAAGCCGCCCGCGAGCGGCGCCACGGAGGCGCCCCAGGTGGAACGGATCTCGCGCACCACCTCGTCCTTCAGCGCATCGGACCGCGCCACGTCCACGCCCGCGTCGCGATAGCGCATCAGCCGCCCACCCGTGTGCGCAGCCGGAGCAATTGGAGGTCCTCGCTGCTCGGACTCGGCACGAGCGGGAAACGGCCCTCGCCGTGCATGCGCAGCAGGCAGCCGACCACGTCCGAGTCGAACTGCGTCCCGGCGCCACGCTCCAATTCCAGCAGTGCGGCCTCCACGGGCAGGGCGCGCCGGTACGGGCGGTCGCTGGTCATGGCGTCGAAAGCGTCCGCCACGTTCAGGATGCGCGAGCCGACGGGCACGTCCGCGGAGCGCAGTCCGAACGGGTAGCCCTGGCCGTCCGGGCGCTCGTGGTGCGCGCGCACGATCTCGGCGACGCGCCGCAGCGTGCGCACCTTGGCCACAATCTCCGCGCCCGCCGCGGGGTGCGCGCGCAGGGTGCGCTGTTCCTCGTGCGACAGCGAGCCGGGCTTCTGCAGGATGTACTGGTGTTGCGGGCCGATCTTGCCGAGGTCGTGCACGAGCGCCGCGTACTCGATCTCGTCCACCTCGCGCTCGGGGCGCCGGAGCCCGCGCGCCAGCCTCACCGAGTAGGTGGAGACGCGGACCGAGTGGTGCCGCGTGTACGGGTCCACCTCCTCCAGCACCTCCGTGAGCGTGCGCACGAAGTCCTTCAAGTCGCTGCGCAGCTCCACCGAGAGCTGGAACGCGTAGCGCGACACGAGCACGGGCAGCGCCACCAGCAGCAGGCCCCACGGGCCGGTCGTCCGCCACACCACCGCCGACAGCGTCCCGAGCGCGACGAACGACAGGTGGTGGAGGATGCCGCTCTGGAAGTTCCGCTGCCAGATGCGCCATGCGCTCGGGCCCTCGGTGAGCCCGATCGCGACCGAGACGCACGCGGAGTTGACGAGGAAGAACGAGAGTCCGCAGGCCGTGAGCGCGAGCGCTCCGCCGGGGAACGCGACGTGCCCCACGCGGCCGCCGAACACTTCGTAGGCGCGCGCCGCGGTGAATGCCCCGAGCACGTAGATCGCCCCATTGTGCGCCACGCGCACCGCGGGCCGGCGCTGCAGCACGCCCTGCACGAGGAGCAGTGCCGCCACGTCCAGCGACGCCGTCCAGAACGGACCGATCATGAGCAGCAGCGGCAGGTCCACCATCGTGCCGGCCGTCATCACGCCGCCGCCGGGCAGGTGCACGGGGGACAGTTCCGCGAGCACCAGCAGGCCGAGGCCCCCGAGCAGTACGGGCCACACCGGCGCCGGGTGCAGCCGCCACGCGGTCGCGGCGAGCACCAGCGCGGTCACGAGCACGGCGACGAAGTAGGCGCGGAACAGCACCGGGCGCCTCGGTGCGGACGAGGAATTCACGCGGTCCTTTGAGTGGGGGGCTTCGTGGCGGATGGGCGGCGACGAAGGAGTGGTACTGCGGGGCGACGAAGGAGAAGAGACGGGACCGACACCGGCATCAGGAGAGACTACATCAACTCTGCCTCAATGCACCGGTTACCAACCGGCCTTGCCCAACAGCTCGACGATCTCGAGGAGCAGGTCCATGAATGCCCACCTCCTTTAAGGGATTCTCCGCCCCGGCCGTCCGGCCGTGCGGGTGGGCGCTTCGCTGGCGATGCTCGCTTCGCTCGTCTCCTTTGGACGTTGCCGGTCCCGCTCAAGTCGAGTTTCGATGTCGGCGCGGGTGCGCCGTTCACTTCTCGCTGGCGTAGCTCTCCGCGCGCAGCACGTACTCGGTCGGCTCCTTGGCGCGCATGCCCGCGACGATGCGGTTGAGCGCGGCGAGCGTCGCGAGCACGACGGCCTGCGGCGTGTCCTGCTCCACGGTACAGCTTCCCGTCAGCACCTTCTCGTGCCGGTGCGCCAGCAGCGACAGGACCACGATCACCACGCGGCGCCCGCTCACGTCCAGGAACGACACGTCGCGGACGTTGAGCGCGACCGGATCGGCGAGGAACTCCTGGACCGCGAGCGTCGTGGCCTGCGCCACGAGCCGGTTCGCGTCGTCCCGGGTGCAGTACCCCGAGGCGTTGCCCACGCGCGGCAGGCCCTTCCAGCGGAGCTCCACCTGCGCCTGGGCGCGCTGGCCGTTGACGATCAAGTTGACGTTCTCGTAACGGATGCGGTCGTCCGACGCCGCCGGGGGCTCCGCCTCCGGCCCGTCTTCGAACGCGGACTGCGTGGTCGGGGAGGACTTCGCGGCGTTCGCGGGTGCGGCCGTTCCGGTGCCCGGGCCCGCGGCCTCGGGCTCGGGGGCGACGACGCCGGTCGGGCGCGCGATCGCGACCGAGACGATCCGGTGGTCGATCGGCATCCCGAGATCGGTGCGCAGCACGGCCTGCACGTCGCGGACGATCTGCTTCGGCGAGCGCCGCGAACTGCTCACCACGTGGATCTCGGTGAGTTCGTCGGCCTCGGCACGCACGCTGACCCCATCCACGTCGCGCAGGCGGCGGATGGCGGCTTCGGCCCGATCGGCAAGAGGGGATCCCATCATGGACATGCCCTTTCGGCCCTGCCTTTCAACGAAACGTTCCCACGGGGGGTGAGAACGCAGGTGGCATCTTAGCACACGCGCGCAACCCGATGGGAAGCCGTGAGTTGAGCGGCACGAATTATGCGCCGGCCATATTTCAGAACATCTTGAACAGGTCGTAGTGGACGAGGCCGTGGAGTTCGCTCACGCGGGATTCGACCTCGGCCGGCCCGGTCTCCACCAGGCGATCGGGCGAGAACGCCTCGATCGCGAGCGACGCCATCGCGGTCCCGCACGCCATCGCCTGGCGGAGGATCTCCCCGTCCGCGCGGTCGAGCCGGGCGAGCAGGCCGACGAACCCGCCCGCGAACGAGTCCCCCGCGCCGGTCGGGTCGGTGAGCGCGAGCACCGGATACGCGGGGGTGATGAAGCGCTCCTCGCGCGAATGGTAGAGCGCGCCGTGCTCCCCCTTCTTGATGATCACCGCGTGCGCGCCGGCCTCGAGCAGGCGCTCCGCCGCCCGCGTCAGGTGGGTCTCGCCCGCCAGCGCGCGCGCCTCCTCCTCGTTCAGCAGCGCCACGTCCACCCGGCGCAGCACCTCGAGCACCTTGTCGGGCTTCCGCGCGATCCAGTAGTTCATCGTGTCGCTGAGCACGAGCCTCGGCTTTCGCATCTGCGACAGCACCTCGAGCTGCAGGTCCGGGTCGATGTTCGCGAGGAAGACGTAGGGGATCCGGCGGTGCGCGT
This sequence comes from uncultured bacterium, assembly GCA_964434945.1. Classification (GTDB taxonomy): domain Bacteria; phylum Eisenbacteria; class RBG-16-71-46; order RBG-16-71-46; family RBG-16-71-46; genus JAIOPA01. The sequence continues at coordinate 22,175 of CAYSWZ010000215.1, forward strand.
CGGTGAGCTTGGGATGGAACTCGGCGAACACGTTGAGCTGGGTCTCGAGCGTGTGCGCGTGGCCCAGCTCCGCCATGTACTCGCCGCGCCAGCGGAACGTGCGGCCGGGCGCGGCCTCGAGCCCGGACAGGTCGATGCCGCGTCGCGCGAACGTTTCGCGGTGGAGCGCGGGAAAGTCCTCCCCCACGACCGCGACCACCGAGACGGGCGCGAAGTGGCTGGCGGAGCACGAGAAGTAGGACGCCGAGCCGCCGAGCGCCTCGGTCACCGATCCGTACGGCGTGCGGATGGTGTCGAGCGCCACCGAGCCCACGACGAGAATCCGCTGCGGGTTCACGCGCTGGTCTCGGCCGGGCGCTCGAGGCGCTCGGGAGCCGAGACGCCCATCAGCGTGAGACCGTTGCGCAGCACCTGGGCGGCGGCGGCACAGAGTCGCAGCCGGTGCCGGCTGAGCGTCGCGTCCTCCGACACGACGCGGCAGGCCTGGTAGAAGCGGTGGAACTCGGCCGCCGTCTCGACCAGGAACGCCGGGATGCGGTGCGGCTCGCGCGCCTGCGCCGCGCCGCGAACCACCTCGGGCCAGGTCGCGAGCTGGCGGACGAGCGCCGTCTCGGCCGGATCGCCGAGCGCGCCGGCCGCGCCGTCGGCGGGGGCGAGCCCGGCCTCCGCGCCCTTCCGCAGCACCGAGGCGATGCGCGCGTGCGCGTACTGGACGTACCAGGCGGGATTCTCGTCGTTCTGGCGCTTCGCGAGCTCGAGGTCGAAGTCGAGGTGCGAGCTGGACGAACGCATGAGGAAGAAGAACTTGGCACAGTCGGCACCGACCTCGTCCACGAGGTCGCGCAGCGTGTCGAACTCGCCTGCACGCTTGCTCATCTTGACCGCGACACCGTCACGCAGCAGATTGACCTGTTGCACGATCAGCACGTGCAGGAAGTCCGCCTCCAGTCCGAGCGCCCGCAGTCCGGCGGTCAGCGTGCTGACGTAGGCGTGGTGGTCGGGGCCCCACAGGTTGATGGCTGTTCGATACCCGCGGGCATGCTTGTCAAAATGATACGCCAGGTCCGGCAGCAGGTAGGTGGGCCGGCCGTCGGAGCGAATGATGACGCGGTCCATCGCGTCGCCGAACTGCGACGTGCGGAGCCACGTGGCCACGCCCCCGCCGCCCGCGGCGCCGGCCTCGGACCGCACCCGCGCCTCGGCGGCCTCGGTGACGCCCTCCGGCCGCTCGCCGCGATAGGTCACGCCGCGGGCCTCGAGCGCCGCTCGAGTGCGGTCGACCGCTTCCGGATGGAGCGAGGACTCGAAGAACCAGCCGTCGAACGTCACGCCATAGTCCGCGAGATCGCTCCGCTGCCAGTCCACGACGCGCGCGAGCGCCTGGTCGCGGAACCAGCCCGCACCCTCCCGACGCTCGAGCGCGGCGCGTGCCTCGGCCTCGGGCAGCCGCCCGGCGAGATCCTTCACGTACTCGCCGCGATAGCCCTCGTCGGGGAACGGGCGCGGGCGGCCGATCCGCTCGGCGAAGCGCGCCGCCAGTGACTCGCCGAGCAGCTCCACCTGGTTGCCGGCATCGTTCACGTAGAACTCGCTCGCGGCGGCGTAGCCCGCGGCATCGAGCAGGCGAACGAGTGCCGAGCCCACCGCGGCCGCTCGCGCGCTCACGATGTTCATGGGCCCGGTCGGGTTGGCGCTCACGTACTCCACGAGCACCCGCTCCCCCGCGCCGGCCGCGGAGCGGCCGAACCCGCCCGAGGCGGCCACGATGCGCGCGGGCAGCGCGGCGAGCCAGTCCTCGCGATAACGGAAGTTGAGGAAGCCGGGCCCCGCCACCTCGACCGCTCCGAACGGCGAACCGGCGAGCGGGAAGTTCCCGGCGAGCTGCTCGGCGATCGGGCGGGGCGGCCGCTTCGCCGACTTCGCCAGTCCCATGGCGAGGTTCGTGGACCAGTCGCCGTGCGCGCGCTCGCGCGGGATCACCAGTTCGAGACGCTTGAGCGCCGGGCCGGCGTCGAAACCCGCGCTCGTCAGCGCCGCGGCAAGTCCGGAGCGCAGCTCATTCCACACCAAGGTCCACCCTCCTCGCATCGCCCCACAGGCGTTCGAGCAGGTAGTACTCGCGCGTCTTCTCGTGGAACACGTGCACGACCACGTCCACGAAATCCAGCAGCACCCAGCGGCGGAATTCCCGCCCCTCGACGTGCCACGGCCGGGCCCCGAGCTCGCGCAACTGGTCCTCGACCGCCTCGGCGATCGCCTTCACCTGCGGCTCGCTGGCACCCGAACAGATCAGGAAGTAGTCCGCGACGCCGTCCAGCCCCGACAGGTCGAGCCCGACCATGTCGAGCGCCTTCTTGGAGGCGGCGGCGTCCGCGGCGGCCCGCAGCAGCTCGGGGGCGGGCAGGGGCCGGCCGGCACGCGGCGTCATGACGGGGACCCCTTCCGGCTCAATGGTCACGCTGAATGGCGTAGTCCACGGCGGCGTCCAGCGCGCGCCGGGCCGCGCTCGCACGCTCGCCGGCGAGGATGCCGCGGGATTCGTCGGCGAGCGCCGCCGCGCGTTCGCGCGCGTAACGGAACCCGCCGGCCTTCTCGATCAGCGCGGTGAGGCTCGCCCATTGCTTCGTGGTCCAGCGCCGGCGGCCGGCGAGCACGCGCAGCCGCCGGCGGTCGGTCTCGGAGGCCTGGCGGAGCGCCGCGATGAGCGGCAGCGTCACCTTGCCCTCGGCGAGGTCGTAGCCGACCGGCTTGCCGGTGACCGAGGATTCGCTCAGGTAGTCGAACAGGTCGTCCACGATCTGGAACGCGACGCCCACCTTCTCGCCGAACTGGCGATAGCGCTCCCGGCGGCGGACGTCCTTCGCGCCGCCGTTCAATCCGGCGCCGATCTCGGTGGAAGCCCCGATGAGCGAGCCGGTCTTGGCGCGGATCAGGTCCTCGTACTGCGCCTCGCTGACGTCGAGATCGTAGGCGTGCTGGAACTCGAGTGCCTCACCGCACGACATCTCGCTCACGACGCGGGCGAGGATGGACATGGCCTGGTTGTGGCCGTTCTCCACCAGCAGCGACATGGATTGCGCGTACATGTAATCGCCCATGATGATCGCCATCTCGTCGGTCCACAGGCCGTTCACCGTGGGCATGCCGCGGCGCAGGTGGCTCCGGTCCACCGAGTCGTCGTGGATGAGTGCCGCCGCGTGCACCAGTTCGACCACGGTGGCGCACACGACCGCGTCCTCGCCGAGATGCCCGCGGAGCTTCGCCGTCAGCAGCAGCAGCGTGGGCCGGAACTTCTTGCCGCGCGTGGCCAGCACGTGTCCCCCGACCTCGTTGAGGATCGCGATGGGCGTCTTGAAGAGCCCCTTGAGGCGATCCTGGACCTGCTCCAGCTGCCGCCGAACGGGGCGCTGGAGAGCCAGGATGCTGCGGTCGGCGGTCATGGGATGCCGGCGGTTCCGTGGGTTCGGGGACGGGAGACGGAAGGAAAAGGCGCGATGCAAGATACGGACGGGTCAGGGCGGGGTCAAGGCCGCCGCGGGAAATGCTTGAGCGCTTCCAGGCGTGCGCCCAGTCGCTCGCGCGTGTTGAGCGCGGGGTCCTCGAGCACTTCCTCCAGCAGGCGTTCGAGCACGCGGCCCACCTCCGGCCCGCTCGGCAGGCCAAGCGTGCGCATGACGGTGTCGCCGTCCACCGCGAGGTCGCGCACCGACAGTGCCGTGCCCTCGGCGAGCACGCGGTCGATGCGACGCGCCATCGTCTCGAGGCGCCGCGTGTCGGGATCGCGTGTGCCGTTCCCGAGCGCGTCGGCGATCCGCAGGTCGAAGAGCTCCGCGACGTGCTCGCGGCCGACGCGACGCACGAACCGCCGCACCGCCGCATCGCTCCAGGCCGGCTGGTAGTCGAACATGTGCTCGCGGATCAGGTGCACGATGCGCTCGCGCGCCGCGTTCGGGAACCGCAGGCGCGCGAGCCACGCGTCCGCGAGCCGTGCGCCGAGCTCGGCGTGGCCGTGGAACGTGCCCTCACCGGCCCGCTCCACGCGCGTGCCGGGCTTCCCGATGTCGTGCAGCAGCGCCGCCCAGCGGACGATCGGCTGGTCGCTCCGCGCTGCGTCGCAGGAATAGAGCGAGTGGAAGTAGACGTCGTAGGCGTGGAACCGGTTCTGCGGGACGCCGCGGCAGGCCGCGAGCTCGGGCAGCCACAGGGCCAGCAGCCCGGCCTCGCGCAGGATCTCGTAGCCGATCGACGGCCGGGGCGCCGTCATCAGCTTCTCCAGCTCCTCGCGCACGCGTTCGACCGCCAGCCCTCCCACGCGATCGCGCACGCCGGCGAGCGCTGCGCGCGTCTCGTCGTCGAGCTCCAGCGCGAGCACGGCGGCGAGGCGCGCGGCGCGGAGCGTGCGGAGCGCGTCCTCCCTGAAACGCTCGATCGGCTCGCCCACCGCCCGCAGGCGCCGATGCTTGAGGTCGCGCGCTCCGTCGAACGGATCCAGCAGCGTGCCGTGCGCGGGATCGTACGCCAGCGCGTTCACGGTGAAGTCGCGGCGCGCCAGGTCCTCGAGCGGATCACGCGTGAACCACACCTGGTCCGGGTGGCGCGCGTCGGCATACTCGCCTTCGCGCCGGAACGTCGTACACTCGAGCGCCAGCCCCTCCCACAGGACGAGGACCGTTCCATGCCGCTCGCCGATTCCCAGCGTGTGCTCGAACAGCGCCCGCACGTCCTCCGGCAACCGGTCGGTGGCGACGTCCCAGCGCGCGTCGGCCGCACGCCCGAGGATCACGTCGCGCACCGAGCCGCCGACGAGCAGCGCCCGGTGGCCCTCGCCGGAGAGCCGCGCCAGCGCGGCGAGCAACTCCGGCGGCCAGCGATGCGCACGCAGCACCGCCTCGGCGGCGCGGCGCGCGTGCTCGGCGCTTCCGGGCACCGCCCACGACGTCACGCGGCCCACCCCTGGCTAGCGCTGGCGCTCGCGCTCCTCGCGTGGACGCGGCCGGCGCTGGCCGCGACCGCCGTGCCCGACTCGCTCGCCGCGGCGGTCTCCGGCAGCGCACAGGCGCCGCTCGCCGCGTTCCCGCCGGCGCGCGAGCGCGCGTGGCAGGTCGGCTTCCTGCGCGCCGATCGCCTGCAGCACATGAGCGTGTCGTTCGCGATCACCTCGGCGCTCATCATCCTCACCCGGAAGCCCGCCGTCGCGGCGGGCACGTCGCTGACGCTCGGACTCGCGAAGGAGGTGTGGGACGGCAGGGGAAGCAGCGGCTTCGACCCCGTCGATCTCGCGGCCGATGCCGCGGGCACCGGCCTCGCCGTGGTGCTCGTCCGCGCCGGCGGGAACTGAGCGCGCTTGCAGCGCGCAGACCGGGCGCGCGCGCGGCACGCGCGGATCAGTTGAGGCGACCGCCCCCGCCACCGCTCGTGCCGCCGCCCGTGTCCGAGGGCGGCTGCGTCTTCCCGGACAGGCCCGCCGCAAGCACTCCTGCCAGCACGGTGCCGCCGACGAGCCCGGTCCGGTACCAGTCGAGCTTCCGCGTGGTGAGGTGGTTGACGTCGTCGAGCGCGATGCGGAACGTGGCCTCCTGGTCCACCGGCCCCTCGATATCGGAGCGGTGGCGGTAGCCCGTGAGCGAGTCGCCGGTGAACGCGGCGTAGTCGAACTCGTAGACCAGGCCTTCGCGCGTCTCGACGCGCACGCCCTTACGCTCCGGCACGGAGTTGTAATCGGCGCGCGGGATCTCGCGCAGGGACGTGCAACTGCTGGCCGCAAGCCACAGTCCGAGGACTGCCCCGGACACGGCGCGGGAACGTCTCATCATGGATACCTCTGCTCCCGGTGTACTCCCAGTGTACGGCCCGGTCGCGGACGGGTACCCGTTCAGGTTACCCGTTCGACGGGGCCCCGGCAAGCTCCCCGCCGGGGCTCAGTCCCAGAGCAGGAGGCGGCCGCAGCCCTCGCAGAGGTGAAGCTGTGCGAGCCCCGGCGGGGGCGCCGCGGAGGTGGGCAGCGTGAGTCGGCAGCCGAGGCAGACGCGCTGGCGCACGGACGAGAGCCCCCGCCCGTAACGCCCCAGCGAGCGCTCGTAGAGGCTGAGCCAGCGGCGGTCGAGCTTCTCTGCCAGCCGCTCGCGCTCGCGCAGGAGCGGCGCCGCCGGCCCGAGCGTGTAGCCCAGCTTCCGCCACCGCTCGGAGCGCACGGGGTCGCCGGCCTGCGCGAGCAATTGATCGAACTCGTGCAGCTCGAGGAACGCGTTCACCACGCTCACCGCGGCACCTCGCGCAGGAGCGTTCCCAGCACCACCAGTTCGCGCCGGTCGATGAGCCGCTGGCGCTGGCGCTGCAACCGCAATCCCGTCACGACCGCGGCGACCCGGCGGAAGTGCATCTCCTCCGGGTGCTCGCCCGGCGTGAGCACGAGTGCAGCCAGCTGCACCGGCCGTTCGTCGGGAGCCTCCCATTCGAGCCCGCGCTCCGACACGCCCACGAGCACGAGCGGCGCACGCACGCACATGGACCAGAGTCCCGTGACCGCGAACCCGCGACCGAGGGCGGTGGATCCCAGTCGCTCGCGCCGACACAGCAAGCTCTCGAGCAGCTCCGCATGCCGCACGGCCTGGTGCTCGTTCGCGGACTGCACGAGTTGGTGGAGCGCCGATTCGCGGCGCCGGTGCCGCAGTTCGATGAGGTCGAGCGAGGTGTCGGTGAGCGGTAGGATCTCAGCGATCGCCATGGTTACCTGTCCTTCCTCGCGACAGGCGCAGAGTAGCAGAACCGATCGCGCGCGACGCGCACCAATTCGTCCCGCTCGCGCCAGGCACGAGCCCCGCGACGACACAGCGCCCACCGGGCGAGCAGCCGCGGAAGGGCGACGCACTCCTGCGCCTGGCCCGACCTTGAGACTCGAGTCGAGCTTCGGAAGCTAACTCGTTCGCGCCGCGCTCATTCGCTCCTGCCAACGGTGCATCACCCAGGCCGCGAACCCGGCCGCGGCGAGCGCCAGCGCGAGCGAGCCCAGCACGTCGCTGAGCCAGTGGCGGTCGAGGTAGAGCCGCGAGAACGCCACCACGCTCGCGGCGAGCCACGCCGGGATCGCGGCGCGCCGCCAGCGCCGGGTCAGCACGGTGGCCACCGCGAAGGCGTTCGCGGCGTGACTGGACGGGAACGACGAATTGCGACGATCGCGACCACCGTCGGGCCGCGTGCGGTCGACGCCCCACTTGAGCCCCTCCACGGCGCCGTTCAACGGGAGCAACGCCACCAGGCTCTCGAGCACGAACGCCCGCCCCGCCGCCCCCGAGACGAGTGCCGCCGCGGCGCCGGCGATGAGCACCACGCGGCTCTGGTCGCTCACCACGTGCATCGGGACCTCGAGTGCGGGCCGCCGCAGCGCCTGGACCCAGGTGCGCGCGGCGTCGTCGAGCGGCTGGAGCGGCCAGGCGAGGAGGAGCGCGAGCGCCATCGCGCGCGGGCCGGAGCCGCGCGGGCTCACGCCGATCGGGTTCATCGGGGCGAGGGGAACCAGAGCGCACGCTCGGGCAGCGTGCCGGAGAGGTCCGCGGTCGCCCGTACGTCGGCCTGGCCGGCCTCGAGCCGCAGCACGCGCACCACCTGGCCGGCGTCGAGCATCACGTCGCCGGGGGGGAGCGCGACCGCGCTTCGCACCACCGCCAGCCACTGCTGCCCGCGCCACGCCGACTCGGCCGGCCACCACGCGCCAGCCACGATCGCCATCCCGAGCAGGACCTGTGCGATGCGACGGCGCGGCCACAGCACGCCGGCCGCGATCGCGAGCGCGCCGGCGAGAAGCGCCCACTCGCCCGAGCGGAGCGGCAGGGACCGGCCGGGCGCGCCTACGAGACCGCCCGCGTCCCGCACGCGCTGCGCGATGACCCGGAGAGCCGGATCGCGCGCCTCGTGCCGGTCACCCCGCAGCACCCACACGGTGGCCGCGCCGGGATCGTCGCGCTGGAGCGCACCCCACGCCAGTCGGGCGGCGAGACCGGGATCGCCGGGGCTCTCGTCCCAGAGACGCGCCCACTCGGCCTCGGCCTGATCGACGTGACCCTCGCGCGCGCGCGCGTCTGCGGTCGCGGCACGTTCGGCGAGCTCGGCCCTGCCGCCCCGCGGCAGCGAGGCCAGCGCGAGCGCCAGCCCGACCGCCATCAAGAGCACACCCGAGACCTGGTGCGGCCAGCGCACGGGCGGCGCCGGGATGGCGGCCCCGATCCGCTCGACGAGCCGCGCGCGGACCTCGTTCTCCTCGTCCATGCGCCCGCCGAAGCGCGCCGCCTGGATGGCCTCGCGGATCCGGAGCACCGGGTCGCCGCGGGTCTGGAGCCAGCCGGCGACCTCGTCTGCGGCGCGCCAGAAGTCGGGGCCGTGCGCGAGGCCGATGGATCGGAGCCACTCCCGGAGCCTCGCCCGCTCCGGGACATCGGGATCAGGCTGCAGCGATCTCCGCCACGTCGCGACTCCGAGCGCGACGAGGAGTCCTCCCGCGAGCGCAAGCGGCGGCCAGGCCGCGCGGCCTCCCGGCCGCGCCGGGCGATCGCGGAACACGCGGGGCAGGCCGTCAGCGTCCTCGCCGGCCGCGGGGCCGCGCGCCGAGAGCACGTCGAGTTCGAGCGCGCCGGGGGTCGAGGTGACGTAGCGCGAGGCCTCCGGATCGAACCAGGCCAGCGTCGGCGCGCTGACGTGCAACTTGCCCGCCCGCCGCGGCAGCAGCGTCCACACGAACGCTCGCCTGCCGGCGCCCACCGCGCCCGCGGGCGGCAGGCTGTCGTCGACGGTGGCGGCGAACACCTCGAAATCGGCCGGAGCATACGCGGGGGCACGCAGCAGCGGCAGGTTGCCGACGCCGCGCACATCGAGCCGCGCGACGATCGCCTCGTCCTGGGCGGTGTGCGAACGGTCCGCGCTCCAGCTCAGCTCGAAGCGCCCCACCCCGCCGTCGAAACCCTGCGGCGCGCCGCCCGGCAGCGGGTGGACCGACACGCGCAGGCTGTCGCTCGAGATCTGCAGGCGCGAGTTCGTCGGCCCTCCGAGCGGATCGAACGACGCGCTGTTCTCGGGCGTCACGACGGCGAAGGCGGGCGTGATCACCGCGCGTCCGGGCGCAAGCGGGTAGAGCCGCAGCGAACGCTCGGTGATGATCACCTGCCGCCGGCCTTCGTGGGACTCGTAGCGGGCCGCGTCGCCCCAGGACTCGGTCCAGAACCCGGGGGTCGCGGGCGGCTCGTAGTCGCTGTCCTCCGCCATGTCGACGCGCTGCACGAGCTGCACGCGGAGCCGGCACGCCTGCCCCACCACCGGCTGCGGCGGCTCCAGCGTGACCACGAGCGAAGCCACCGCGTCGGCGCGGCCGTTGCGTGCGCCCCGTCCAGCGGCCGCCGGCGAAGGCGCGGAAGTCGAGACGACGAGCGACAACTCGCCCGAGCGGTAGGTCTGCCCTCCGACCGCGACGCGGATCGGCCCGATGGTGTAGCGGCCGGGGAGCGTGGCGCCGATCTCGTAGCGGAACGTCACCTGGTTCGTCGAGCGGCCGTTCACCCACGAGAACTGCTGCGAGCGCGCACTCCCGAGCTGCTCCAGTCCGCCGGGCAGCGCGAACTGCGGGTCCGCCACCGAGCCCCGCGGATCGGTCACGGTGACGATGAGCGCCACCGTCCCGCCGGCCTCGATGCTGCCCGCACTCAACCGCGCATCCACGTCCAGCATGGCGGCCGCCGGACGCGCCAGCGCCAGCGTCAGGACGAACGCGAAGGCAAGCGCCCGCGCGGCCTCCGCGCGAGGGTGTCGGTGCTGAGCGTTCGTGGACTTCGTGCTCACCAGTCCTTTCCCTTCCTCTCCTGCTGCACGCGCGTGCGCCGCCGATTCTGCTGCTCCAGCCGCTCGAGGTCGCCGAGCGAGCCCAGCAGCCGCTCGGCCTGCTCCTTGGTCATCGGCTGCTGCGCGCCCGGAGCTGGAGGGGGCTGGACTTCGGGCGATTGCGAGCCGTTGGGCTCTGGCGGGGGCTTCGATTGCGGTCCCCCCTGCCCCGGCTGCGGATTCGGCTTCTGGGGCGGCTGGTCGGGAGAGCCCTGCCGGGGCGCGTTCGGGTCGTGTTTCGGCGGCGATCCGGACTGCCGCTTCTGCTGCGCCAGCAGCTCGTAGTTCCAGCGCGCGTCGGCGTCGTCGGGATCGCGTTCGATCGCCCGGCGCAGCTCGCCGAGCGCCCGGTCGATCTCGTGGCGCTGGCCGAGGAGCGTGCCGAGGTTGTAGCCCGCGATCCGGCCGGCCGCGTCCTCGCGCGCCGAGAGGTGCGAGAGCTGCTGCTCCACGAGCGTGTCGCCCGGCTCGCGCCGCGCATGCGCGGTCGCGAGGTTGGCGAGCAGCCCGGCCTGGGGGCGTGGCGCGCGGGCGCGCCGCGCATAGAGCGACTCCGCGCGCGCCCAGTCGTGCCGGCGATAAGCCGCGTCGCCGCGGGCCCAATCGCTCTGCGCTCGCGCGGGCGTCGCGAGCGCGAGCAGCATGAGCGCAGCGGCCGCCGCGGGGCCTGCGCTCGCGAGCGCCTCCGTGCGCCGGACGATGCGGCGCCGCGGCGCGGCGAGGAACACGAGCATGGCGGCCGCGCCGAGGAGCGCGCAGAGCGGGAAGCGGGCGACCGGGCGCTCCACGAGCCGCGTTCCGCGTCGCGAGCGCGCGAGCGAGCCGAGCGCGCCCGCCAGCCGCACCAGCTCGCCACCCGAGCGCGACGCGGAGAAGTAGCTGCCGTGGGTCGCGCGCGCGAGCTCGCGCAGTCCGTCTTCATCGAGACGCGAGCGGACGATCCGCCCCTGCTCGTCGTGCTTCACGTCCACGGTGACGCCCGAGACGTCGAGCATCGGGATCACGTCCCCGGCGGGCGTGCCCACGCCGACCGCGAACACGCGCAGGCCGGCACGGCGGAGGTCGTCGATCGCTTCGTGCGCATGGCCCTCGAGATCCTCACCGTCGGTCCACACCACCATCGCCTGCTCGTCGCGCCGGCCCGCGGGCAGGAGCTTGAGCGCGGTGCGTAGCGCCCGGCCGAGATCCGTGCCGGGCTCGCTCACCGCCCCCGGGCCGATGGTCTCGAGCGTCAGCCGGACCGCGGTCTCGTCGAGCGTGAGCGGACAGAGCCGCACCGCGTCCCCCGCGAACGCGACCACCCCGATGCGGCTCCCCTGCAACCGCTCGAGCAGCGCCTCCGCCTCGCGCTGCGCCTCCTCCATGCGCGAGGGCGGCACGTCGCGCGTCTGCATGCTCGCCGAGACGTCGAGCACGAACGCGATGTCCGAACCTTGCGACTCGCGGCGCACCGCCTCGCGCCCCCACTGCGGGCCGGCCGCGCCCACCGCCAGCGACGCCACCGCCGCGAGCCGCAGCGCCACCGCGCCCATCCGCCGACCGGGGAAGCGCTGGACGAGGAGCCCGGGCAACGGCCGCGGCCCGAGCAGGGTGCGAAGCGAGCGCTCGGTGCGCAGCAGCGCCCGCCACTCGAGGAGCGCGAGCGGCGCGAGCAGCATCAGCCACAGCAGCCAGCCCGGGTGCTCGAACGTCATGGGACCCGGAACGCCCAGGTGGCGTTCGACCAGCCGTGGAGCGTCATGAGGATCGCGGCCAGCGCGAGCAGCAGCGGGCCGAGGTCGCGGTACTCCCGGTAGACGAGCGCACGGATCGGCGCCCGCTCCATGCGATCGATCTCCGCGTAGATGCCGGCGAGCGAGGCCGAATCGCCGGCGCGGAAGAACCGCCCGCCGGTGCGGCGGGCGATCTCGATGAGCGGCCGGTCGTCCACGCCCACCTCCTGCATGACGGTGGTGCGACCCAGCACCGGATCCACGACCTCGACCGGCGCCACCGAGGGCCGGCCCACGAGCACGGTGTAGACCCGCACGCCCATCGCGCGCGCGAGATCGCCGGCGGTGAGCGGATCGATGGCGCCGCGGTTGTTCTCACCGTCGGTGAGGAGCACCACCACCTTGCTCGGCGTCTTGCTCTCGTGCAGCCGCTGGACCGCGGTCGCGAGCCCCATGCCGATCGCGGTCCCGTCCTCGGCGAGCCCGAAGTCGAGCTGGTCGAGCAGTTCCTCGAGCGTGTCGTGGTCGAGCGTCAGCGGGCACATCGTGAACGCGGTCGCGGCGAAGCCCACGAGCCCGATGCGATCGTGCGGCCGGCCCTTGATGAACTCGCGCGCCGTGCCGCGCGCCACGGCCAGCCGGTCGCCGCCGCCCATGTCACCGGCCCGCATGCTCGGCGAGATGTCGATCGCGAGCACGATGTCCACCCCGTGCGTGTCCAACTCGCTCTGCTGGATGCCCTGCTGGGGCCGCGACGCGGCGAAGAGCGCGAGGAGGACCGCGATCCACGGCATTCCGCGAACGACGAGCCAGAGCCAGCGCATGGCGCCGGGATTGGGCAGGCTGGTGGCGCTGCCCCAGAGGAGCGCGGCGGGCCGCGTCTCCGGCCGGCGCGCGCGCCAGAAGAGGAGCGCGGGCACGAGGGCCAGGAGAACGAGCAGCCACGGGTACTCGAACCGGATCATGCGGCCTCCGGTGCGGAAGGGGGCGGGCCGCCCGGACCCGCCGAACCGGCGGCGCCGGCGGCGCGTGCGGCCGCCGCGCGCGCCGCCGCGGCCGCCGCCTCGAGGCGCGCCTGGGCCACGCGGCGCACGTGCGCCTCGACCGCATCCTCGCAGCGCTTCGCCTCGGCCTCCGTGAGCGGCGCGCGCGCGAACTTGACGCGGTCCCAGAGCGCGAGCAGGCCCTCCATGCGCTCCACGTCGTCCTCGGGCATGCGCGAGGCCCGCAGCCGCGCCAGGAGCTCACCGCTCGTGTCGCCCGGCCGGGGCGAGGTGAGCGTCGCCTCGAGGAAGCGTCGCAGGATGGCGGTCAGCTCGAGCGCGTGCTCGCCGAAGCTCCCCGCGGCCGGCAGCTCGCGCGCGCGGAGTGCCGCGAGCGCGCGCAGCGCCTCGGTGGCGGGATCGATCCGCGGCCGGGGCGGCAGGACCGGCGCCGGCGCCACGCGCGGCGCGGGCCGGGGCTTCGGCCGCAGCAGGCGCATCAGCAGCGCGACCGAGGTGAGCATCGCGAGCAGGGCCAGAATCTTGAGCCACGGGATCTTCTCCCACCACGGCGCGCCGACCGGGCCGTGGAGCGCCCGCAGCTCGGCGTTGCTGTCGGCCGCGGTGATGCTGGGGAGCACGATGAGGCGGACGGTCGGCAGGCGCGTGCTGCCCGTCCGCACCGTGCCGGGTTGCGGGCTCACCCGCACGACAGGCCCCGGCACCGCGACCGGGCCGGCGTCGAAGATCTGGAGCCGCGCTTCGATCCACACGCTGTCGGGACCCTGTCCCGACGGCCAGCCCGGGTTCGAGCGGCCGGCGCGCACCTGCGACCAGGTGAACGATCCGCCACTCTCCGGCGGCTCGAAGTGAACGCGGACCTGGGGATAGACCCAGATCGCCCCGCGATAGGTGAGCGCCTGCCCGATGTGCGCGGGCGAAGGCCCGACGCGGACGCGCATCGGCGCGACCCGGTTCAAGTCGAGTCCGGACCAGGGTTGCGTGTCGCATCGTCCTGCACCCGGCCGGGCGAGCGCCAGCAGCGCCACGCACGCCCAGCCGACTGCGGTCGCGCGCGCGCGCCTCATGCCACCCCCCGCCTCATGCCACCCCCCCGCCTCATGCCACCCCCCGGCGCTTCCGGACCTGGAAGTGGCGCACGAGCGCGGGCACGTAGGGCCGGTCGGTGCGGATCTCGACCAGCGGGCACTGCGCGAGCGAGAGCGCCGCCTCCGCGGAGCGGCGGCGGTCGCGCGAGCCCGCGGCATAGCGGCGGCGCAGCGCCTCGCTGCCGGTGTCCACGAGCCGGCGCTTGCCGGTCTCCAGGTCCTCGAGCAGCGCCCAGCCCGCGCGCGGCAGGTGCTCGTCCGCGGGGTCGCGCACCACGAGCGCGGTCAGCTCGTGGCGGGCCGCCATCACCCGCCAGTCGCTCGCGTCGAGCTTGTCCTCGAAGTCGCTCACCCAGAACACGAGCGAGCGCCTCCGCAGCGTGCGGGTGAGGAAGCGTGCCGCGGCGCCGAGCTGCGTGCCGCGCGCCGACTCGTGGTCGAGCACGTCCCGAAGGATGCGCAGCAGGTGGACGCGGCCGCGCGCGGGCGGCACGAAGTGCTCGACCTGGTCGCTCACGAGCGCCATCCCGACGCGGTCGTTCTGCCGCACCGCGGCGAAGCCGAGCACCGCGCACAGCTCGGCGGCGAGCTCGCGCTTTTCCTGTCCGCGCGTGCCGAAAAGCATGGAGCGCGACACGTCCACGACCAGCATGATCGTCAGCTCGCGCTCCTCCACGAAGCGCTTGACGTACGGCGCCCCGAGGCGCGCGGTGACGTTCCAGTCGATGTCGCGCACCTCGTCGCCGGGGACGTACGGGCGCACCTCCTCGAACTCGACGCCGCGACCCTTGAACACGCTCTCGGTGCCGCCGGCGAACAGGTCCTCGACGAGGCGCCGGCTGCGGATCTCGAGCCGGCGGACCTTCTTCAGCAGATCCTGCGTCGCCATCAGGGCACGCGCACCTGCTCCAGGATGCGGCGCGCGACCTCCTCGCCGTCGACGCCCTCCGCCTCGGCCTCGTACGAGACCTGGATGCGGTGGCGCAGGACGTCGAGCGCCACGGCCTTGACGTCGTCCGGCAGCACGTAGGGCCGGCCGCGGATGAGCGCGAACCCCTGGGCGCCGCGCACCAGGAACAGCGTCGCGCGCGGCGAGGCACCGTACGACACCAGGTGCTCGAGCGTCAGGCCGAAGTCCTTCGGGCGCCTCGAGGCGGTGACGAGGTCGAGCACGTATTCCTGGATCTTGTCGTCGACGTAGACGGCCGAGAGCGCCTCGCGCGCCTCGAGCACCTGGTCGCGGCTCGCCTGCGACTTGAGTTCCGGGAGCGAGGCCAGCCCGGCGCGGCGCAGGATCTCCTTCTCCTCGGCGCGCTCCGGGTAGCCCACCTTCACCTTGAGCATGAACCGGTCGCTCTGCGCCTCGGGCAGCGGGTAGGTGCCCTCCTGCTCGATCGGGTTCTGCGTCGCCAGCACGAGGAACGGCTCCTCGAGCGCATGGGTGTCGTCGCCGAGCGTGACCTGTTTCTCCTGCATCGCTTCGAGCAGCGCGGACTGCACCTTGGCCGGGGCGCGGTTCACCTCGTCGGCGAGCACGATGTTCGAGAACAACGGCCCTTTCTTGGCCGAGAACGTGCCGTCCTTGGGATTGTAGATGAGCGTCCCCGTCAGGTCGGCCGGCAGCAGGTCGGGGGTGAACTGGATGCGCCGGAACCGCAGCGACAGCGTCTTCGCCAGGCTCGAGACCGCGAGTGTCTTGGCGAGGCCCGGCACGCCCTCCAGCAGCACGTGGCCCCCGGTGAGGAGCCCGATGAGCAGCCGGTCGACCATCGCCTTCTGGCCGACGACCGCGCGCCCGACTTCGTCGCGGACACGAGAGAGGGTTTCGCCTGCGCGTTCGATGCGGCGAGCGGATGCCTGATCGACGGTCATGCCTTCCTTCCTGGAAGGAGGTGGGACGGCCCTGTCCTGCTCACGGGTATCGGCGAGTCTGGCCGCGAGCCTGAAGAGCGTCAAGTGTCGTGCCCGCCGGGCGCCAGCCGCACGCCCGATGGGTGGGGAGCCGGCCTCAACCGGGCGAGGCGCCCCCGCGGAGCAGTCGAGTCCCGGGGCCCGGGACCGCGTCGGCGCGCTCGATCCAGTTGGCGAGGACGGTGCGTGCGTCGGCCAGCTCGAACGGGGCGTCCAGCGTTTCCAGCCGGTCGAGCCGGTTCAACCGGCGCACGATCTCGATCATCGCCGCGCCCTCCACCCCCGCCGGGCCCGCGGCCTGGGCGCGCACCATGAGCTGGTGGACGCGCAGCCTGGCCAGGGGCTCGACCGCGAGCTCCTCGCGATAGCGGACCGCCGCGGACTCGAAGAAGCACTCCGCCACGGCGTCCGCGCCCGCCGCGTGCGCGGCCAGCGCGCGGCGGTGGAGCGCGCGGCCCGGGGCGACATGCGGGAGGAAGCGGGCGAACACCCGGAGGAGGGAGAGCGGGAGCATGCGGGATCTCGGGGCCGGGTGCAGGAGGACGCGCGCGGTGGGCAGGGGCCGCGGCACTCACTGCACGGTTGGTGCCAGCCCCCCTCGCGACCGCGGGTGCCGGTTTGCCCCGGAACCCGGCGGGCCGCCCGGCCCGCGCCCCGGAAAGGATTGCAGAACGCGCTCGGGCGCCGCTCAGCCTGCACTGACGCGCGGACGCGGCAGCGCCACGCGCGAGTAGAGCGGGTACGCCCGCGCCAGCTCGAGCACCTCGCGCGCGGTCTCGCGGGCGAGCACCTCGTCGGTCGGCTTCTCGAGCACGCGTGCGATCCAGCCCGCGATGAGCCTCATTTCGGGAACCCCCATCCCGCGCGTGGTCAGGGCCGGCGTGCCGATGCGGATGCCGCTCGTGATCCACGGTTTCTGGGGATCCCCGGGCACGGAGTTCTTGTTGACCGTGATCCCGACCCGGTGGAGAGCCTCCTCGGCCAGCTTGCCGGTGAGCGCCCCCCCGCCCGCGGCGGAGGCACGGCGCAGGTCGAGAAGCAGGAGGTGATTGTCGGTGCCGCCCGAGACGAGATCGAAGCCGTGCCCGAGCAGCGCGTCGGCCAGCGCGCGTGCGTTTTCGACGATGCGCCGCGCGTAGTCCCGGAAATCCTCCGCCAGCGCCTCGCCGAAGCACACCGCCTTGGCGGCGATGACGTGCATGAGCGGACCGCCCTGGAGTCCCGGGAACACGCTCTTGTCCACCTTCTCCGCCAGCGCGGCACGGCACAGGATGATGCCGCCGCGCGGGCCGCGCAGCGTCTTGTGCGTGGTGCTGGTGACCACGGCGGCGTGCGGCACCGGGTCGGGATGCAATCCGGCCGCGACCAGTCCCGCGATGTGCGCCATGTCCACGACCAGCGTCGCACCGACCTCGTCCGCGATGCGGCCGAAGCGGGCGAAGTCGATGGCGCGAGGATAGGCGCTCGCGCCGGCCACGAGCAGGCTCGGCCGGTGCTCCTTCGCCAGGCGCTCGACCTCGTCGTAGTCGATGCGCCCGTCCTCCGGCCGCACGCCGTATTGCACGGCGTGCCAGAGCTGGCCGCTCACCGAAACGCTGTGGCCGTGCGTCAGGTGCCCGCCGTGCGCGAGGCTCATGCCGAGCAGCGTTTCGCCCGGCTTCGAGACGGCGAGGTAGGCGGCGAGGTTCGCCGAGGCCCCCGAGTGGGGCTGCACGTTCCCGTGCTCGGCCTTGAACAGCTGCTTCAGACGCTCGCGCGCGAGCGATTCCGCCACGTCCACCCATTCGCAGCCGCCGTAGTAGCGCTTCCCGGGCAGGCCCTCGGCGTACTTGTTCGTGAGCACCGAACCGGTGGCTTCGAGGACCGCATCGCTCACGTAGTTCTCGGAGGCGATGAGCTCGATCTGCGTGGCCTGGCGCTCGTATTCCGCGACGATCGCGTCGTAAAGCTGCGGGTCCTGCTTCTGGATCGCCGACAAGCCGGCCTCCTCGGTTCGATGAACAACGGTCCCGCGCGTGGGCGCGGCGCGGGCCGGGGCGCGCCCCGGCCGCGGAAACCCGCTGCGGTCAGGTCGTGGTGCGGTGGTGCGTCTCGTAGTCGCGGATCTTTTCGAGCCGCCGGGCATGCCGGCCGCCGGCGAACGGGGTCTCCAGCCAGACGCGGAGCCAGCGCAGGGCGTCGTCGGCGCTGGGTGCGGTTCTCCCGCCCAGGGCGAGGACGTTCGAGTCGTTGTCGGCGCGCGTCAGCCGCGCGGTCTCGTCGCTCGTCACGACGGAGGCGCGCACCCCCTCGACCTTGTTCGCGGCGATGCTCGCGCCGATGCCGGTCGCGCACACGACCACGCCCCGCTCGGCACGGCCGCTCGCGACCGCCTCGCCGACCGGGAGCGCGAAGTCCGGATAGTCGACCGAGGTCTCCCCGTTCGACGTGCCCATGTCCTCGAACGCGTGGCCGAGGCGCGCGAGCTCCGCCTTCACGCGCTCCTTGAGCGGATAGCCGGCGTGGTCGCTGCCGATGGCGATCCTCAATGTCTCGCCGGTTGCGCGGAGGCGGAACGCGCCACCTGGGTGAGCCAGCCGTACCGGTCCGGCAGATCGCCGCGGACGATGCCGAAGAACGCCTGCTGAATCGCCTTCGTGACCGGCCCGACCTCGCCCGTGCCCACGGTGACGTGGTCCACCGACGTGATCGGCGTCACCTCGACCGCGGTGCCGGTGAAGAACACCTCGTCGGCGATGTAGAGCAGCTCGCGCGGCATGACCATCTCGCGCACCGAGTAGCCCAGCTCGCGCGCGAGCTGCAGCACGCTGGCGCGCGTGATGCCCGCGAGGATGCTGTTGTGCATCGGCGGCGTCACCAGCTCGCCCTTCAGCACCACGAACAGGTTCTCGCCGGAACCCTCGCTCACGTAGCCGTTGACGTCGAGCGCGATCGCCTCGGCGTAGCCGTCCTCCACGGCCTCGAGCTTCAGGAGCTGCGAGTTCAGGTAGTTGCCGCCGGCCTTGGCCATGGCGGGCAGCGTGTTGGGCGCCATGCGCGCCCAGGTCCCGATCTTCACCGAAACGCCCTTCGTGAGCGCGTCGTCCCCCAGGTACTTGCCCCACGGGTATGCCGCCACCATGACCTCGATCGGCGTGCCGACCGGGTTCACGCCGACGTGGGAATAGCCGCGGTAGACGAGCGGGCGAATGTAGCACTCCGACAGCCGGTTCACCGCCACGGTCTCGATGCAGGCGCGCTCGATCTGCTCCGCCGTGTACGGCAGCTTCATGCGGTAGATCTTCGCCGAGTTCGTGAGGCGCTCGATGTGCTCTCCGAGCCGGAAGATCGCGGGGCCCTGCTTCGTGGGGTAGCAGCGGATGCCCTCGAACACGGACGAGCCGTAGTGGAGCGCATGCGACAGCACGTGCACCTTGGCCTCGTCCCAGGCCACGAATTGGCCGTTCATCCAGATCTTGTCGCTCTTGACCATCGCCATGGCTGGGTCCCTCGCGAGGATTCGAAGAAGTCAGGAGATCCGGCGTTCGCGGAGCGCCCGGCGCACGGGCGACGCGATGCGTCGCACGTGCCGGCGCAACCTCTGCCAGCACTCCTCGTACGCCTCGAACGAAGCTCCAAACGGATCGAAGACCGGCAACTCGGGCTCTCCGGGCTCCGGCCATTCGCTGATGACGTGCACTTGCTGCCCGGGGCCCGCGAGCGGCTGGACCGCCGCCCGATGAGCCCCGCTCATGACGAACACGAAGTCCGCGGCGCGCACCATCTCCGGCGTGACCGCGCGCGCGCGATGCGCCGACAGATCGAAGCCGTCCGCCGCGGCCACGCGGCGCGATCCCTCGCTCGCCGGCTGACCCGGCGTCGCCGCCGTGCCCGCCGAGGACACCTCGACGGACCCGGCATCGTCACCCAGTTCCGCGCGCAGTGCGACTGCCGCCAGCGGGCTGCGACAGGTATTGCCGGTGCAGAGGAAGAGCACGCGCAACTCGGGATTGGATGCCGACATGTCCCTCAAGGATAGGTGTCGGCTTTCGCGTCCGTCAACCACTTCGCGAACTGCGGTCCTCGAACTCGCCCAGCTCGGAGCTCACGTCCAGCACGCCCCGGCGAAGGAGCTTCGGCTGTGGGCCGGAGAGGTCGACCAAAGTCGAAGGAACGGCGCCCCGGCGGGGCCCCCCGTCGAGCACCACGTCGAGTTGGTTCCCGAAGTAGGCCACCACCTCCGCGGCGGTCTCGGCCGGCCGCTGGCCCGAGAGGTTGGCGCTGCTCGAGACGACCGGCCCGCCGAACCGCGTGAGCAGCGCGTTCGACAGCACGTCCTTCGGACAACGGAGCGCGATGGTGCCGCCCTCGCCGCGCACGCTCATGGGCACGATCTCGGCGGCGACGAAGATGAGCGACAGCGGTCCCGGCCAGAACCGGCGGATCAGCCGGCGCGCGACCGGGCTCACCGAGAGCGCGAGCCCGTACGCTTGCGACGGCTCGGGGATGAGCGAGATGTAGGCCTGCCGGGGCGGGCGTCGCTTGAGCTTGCCGATGAGCTCCACCGCGGCGACATCGAACAGCGAACAACCGAGGCCGTAGAGCGTGTCGGTGGGAAACGCCACCACGCCACCGCGCATGAAGGCCTGGGCGACGGCCTCGATGGCGCGGCGGTCCGGATGTTCGGGATCGACGGTCAGCAACTCCAAGCCGGCCTCACTTCTCGAGCACGGCGCGCGCCATTGCGGTCGCGTGTGCCTCCAGCCGGCGCGCCAGCGCGGCGTCGGACACGGCGAGGATGCGCACGGCGAGAAAGGCGGCGTTGCGCGCGCCCCAGGCGCCCACCCCGAGCGTGCCGACCGGCACCCCGGGCGGCATCTGGACGGTGGAGAGGAGCGCGTCGAAGCCCGCGAGCGGCGAGGATGCGAGCGGCACGCCGAGCACGGGAAGCCGGCTGTGCGCCGCCATGGCGCCGGCGAGGTGCGCGGCCCCTCCGGCCGCGGCGATGAGCACACGAAGCCCGCGCGCGCGCGCCGTGCGCGCCCAGGCGGCCGCGGCCTCCGGGGTGCGGTGCGCGGAGCGGACGACCAGCTCGCAGCCCACCCCGAAATCGCCGAGCACCTTCGCGGCCTCCTCCATCACCGGCCGGTCCGATTCGCTCCCCATCACGATCCCGACGCGCACTGCCGTCTTCGCCGCGCTCATGCCGGGCCCGCCGGCGCGGCCAGTCGCGCTCCCGGAGCGGCCGCCACGTCGCCGCGGCTCCTCCACCCCGGTCCGGAGAGTTGCGCCCGCGCGGCGAGCACCCGCGCACGCGCCAGCTCGAGCGTGGTGCCGACGGCCGTCAGGTACGCCGCGCGCCCGCCCCGCACCCGCCATTCCCCCTTCTCGAGGCGCGTGCCGGCATGAAAGACGTGCAGCGAGCCGGGCTCCGCCGAGGATTCGTCGGATGCCGTCGTCAGCGCGTCGAGCCCGCGGATGACGCCATCGGCCCGGAGCGCACCCGGGTAGCCCTCGTCCACGAGCGCGAGCGTGACGGCGGCCGCGCCGGTGCGAGTCACCGCCCCCGGGTCGAGCGCGCCGCGCGCGGCGCTCGCGAGCAGCGTGCCGAGCGAGCCGCCGAGGAGCGGCAGCACGCTCTGCGTCTCGGGATCGCCGAAGCGCGCATTGAACTCGATCACCCGCGGGCCCGAGTCGGTGAGCATGAGCCCAGCATACAGCGCGCCGCGATACGGCGTCCCGCGCGCGGCGAGCGCGCGCAACACCGGCGTGAACACGCGCTCGGACAGCGTCCGCTCGATCGCGGGCGTCACGGCGGGCGTCGGCGCGAACGCGCCCATGCCCCCGGTGTTGGGCCCGCGGTCCCCATCGAACGCCCGCTTGTAGTCGCGGGCGGCGGGCAGGAGCAGGTGGTGGTCGCCGTCGCACACCGCGATCACCGACGCTTCCTCGCCCCGGAGGTGCTGCTCCAGCACGATCCGGCGCCCGCCCTCCCCGAACCTTCCCCCCTCGAGGCAGGCGCGTACGAACGCCGTCGCCGCCGCACGATCCTCGGTCACGCACACTCCCTTCCCGGCCGCGAGCCCGTCCGCCTTGACGACCCACGGCGGACCGAACCGCTCGAGCGCAGCGAGCGCCGGCTCCAGCTCGGCGAACGTCTCGGCCGGCGCGGTGGGCACACCGGCCTCCCGCATGACCTGCTTCGCGAACCACTTGCTCGACTCGAGCCGCGCCGCAGCCCGCGACGCGCCCGAGACCGCGAACCCCGCGGCGCCGAGCGCATCGGAGACTCCTGCGGCGAGCGGCGCCTCGGGACCGATCACCACCAGCGCGGGCGCCTCGCGGTGTGCGAGCGCCACCACCGCCGGCCCGTCCAGCTCGGAGACCTCGATCCGCCGGAAATCCCTGCCGATGCCGTCGTTCCCGGGTGCGACGACGACCTCGGGGCGCTCGGGATCACGCGCGAGGCGCCACGCGAGCGCATGTTCGCGTCCGCCGGCGCCGAGGACGAGGATGCGGGAGGGCATGGGGCGCAATCTTGGCGTCGGCCCGACGCAGGGTCAAGGTCGGCCGGCAGCGCGCGCGTGCGCGGTGAACGCGCTCGCTCCGCCCGCGGCGACCACTCGGCCCGAGTCGTCCCAGGCGAGGCTCAAGTCCACCGGCGCCTCGCGCTCCGCCGCGAGCGCGAACGCCCAGGCCGCGTCGCCGCCGCGCGCGCGCGCCGCGGCGTAGGCGGCGCGCGTCGCTGCCGAGGCAGCGCCCGGGCAGAGGAGCGCGGCACCGCCGCGCGGCCCACCCGGATCCGGGAACCAGCCCCCGACCGTGACGATCGCCTCCGCCTCGCGCAGCTCGTCGTCGAGCTCGATCGGCGTCCCGTCGGCGAGCCGGCCGGCGACGAACCCGGCG
>CAYSWZ010000216.1:0-12776 GCA_964434945.1 uncultured bacterium
TGCTGACCGTGCTGCTGTTCCTGGTCGGCCGCGAGAAGCTGCTCGGCGGACGCAAGGCCGCCTGAACCGGCGCGCCCCATCCGCGCCACCGACCCGAACCGCTCCGCCCGAGGGACGACCCGATGTCGCCTGCGCCACAGAACCTCAAGAACCACGTCCGCTACGTGCCGCTCTATCACTTCGTGCTGGTGGCGCTCGTGGCGATGAACCTGCTGCACGCCGCACGCACGCTGCTGCCGCTCAGCCAGGACTCGCTGTTCCGGTTCGTGGTCGCGGTCGCCCTGATCCTGATCGCCGTCTTCCTGCGCGCGTTCCCGGTCACGGTGCAGGATCGCGTCATCCGGCTGGAGGAGAAGCTCCGGCTCGACAAGCTCGCACCCGAGCTGGCGGTCGGATTCGATTCGTTCTCGCCGCGGCAGTGGAGCGCGCTGCGGTTCGCGAGCGATGCCGAGCTGCCGGCGCTCGCGCGCGACGTGCTGGCGGGCAAGCTGTCGAAGCCGGACGACATCAAGCGGGCGATCCGGAGCTGGCGCGCCGACTTCCTGCGGGCCTGAGTTTCATGCCCGATCCGGGGACGGCCCCCGAGCAGCACGGCGCGCCGCCGCGTGCGCTGCTGTGGGCCGGCGCACTGGCGGGCACGCTCGACATCACGGCGGCCGGCATCCAGAGCTTCCTGAACGGCCGCTCGCCGCTCCGGATGCTGCAGGGGATCGCGTCCGGCTGGCTCGGCCGGCGGAGCTACAGCGGCGGCATGGCCACGGCCGCGCTGGGCCTCGTAACGCACTACTTCATCGCGTTCACCGTGGCGGCCGTCTACTGGGCGACGAGCCGTCGCTATCCCCAGCTCGTGCGGCACGCGTGGCGGTGGGGTGCGTGCTATGCCCTGGTCGTCTACGCGGTCATGTACGAGATCGTGATGCCGCTGTCGGCGATCCATCGCCGCATCCCGCGCACGCCGCAGGACTACATCACCCAGCTCCTGATCCACGTGTGCTGTGTCGGGCTCCCGATCGCGCTCACCGTGCGCGCCCACACACCACGGAGGGACATCGAGCCGATTTGAGACGCGAGCGGGCCACCCCGGTCAGGGGAGCTGCCCGCCGAGCAGGCGTCGGTGACGGCGGGGCACCGCATGGGCAGGATGGCCCGCACTCGATGAAGTGACGCACCTCGTCCGTTCGATGGATCTACGGACCGAACACCGCGAGCTCGAACCCGGCATTCGCGGTCCGGCCCGCTTGATTGAAGACGAGAACCTCAACCTGTGTGTGACTCGAGCGGCCCACCATGGCGAACATCGGGGTGATCGCAACACCCGGAGCGGGATTCACATATACGACGGCGACACACCTGCTCACGTCGCGCGTGAAGTTGACCTGACAGAGGCCCGGTCAGTTGTTCTGCCTGCCGTTGGCCCCGGGGTTCGACATGTCCACGCCCTTCGAATGGTTGATCGAACCGTCGGCGTTCATCGAGACGAAGGCCACCGCGCCTTCGAGGCGATCCCCCCGGCCTCGAGGCCGGTCCGCATCGTCTCCAGTTTGTCCATGCGCGCGGTCAACCTGAGCTCCACCGCCGTGAGCCCACCGGCATTGTCTCGGTTGGCCTGCTTGTCGTCAGCCGTCGCGACAACGGCGGTGGAAATGATAGCGCTTCCACGCCACCAGTAGAGAAGCCGTCTCGTGGGACAGGCGGATCGAGAGCGGGCCGGCCCGGTCCTCGGGACGGCCCGCCGCACATCATGCGCGACCGCAGGCGCGGCTCAGTGCGCCTGGTGCGAGTCGTGCTTCGACACGATCTTGTCGAGCGGCCGCCCGATCACGAACAGCACCAATCCCGCGATGACCGCGATCGCGGTCATGAGCGTGAAGAACTGGGCGTGCGAGATCTTCTCGTAGAACGTGCCCAGGTAGCCGGTCATGTAGTTGCCGATGAAGTTGGCGAGGAACCACACGCCCATCATCATCGACACGATGCGAACCGGCGCGACCTTGGTCACGAACGACAGGCCGATGGGCGACAGGTACAGTTCGCCGAACGTGTAGACCACCGTGCTGCCCACGAGCCACAGGATGCTGCGCTTGGCGTCCGGCGCGCTCAGGCCGTTGGCGGCCGCGATCATGATGATGAAGCCGAGCCCGAGCATCACGCAGCCCATGGCCATCTTGGTCAGGCTGGTCGGCTCCTGGTTGCGCGCCCGCTGCCAGCCCCACAGCGAGGTGAGAAGCGGCGTGAACAGGAAGATCATGAACGGGTTGAACGCCTGGTACCACGTGGAGGGGATGGTGACGCCGAAGAACATCCAGCGCGTGTTCTGGTCGGCCCACAGCTGCAGCGTGTTGCCCTGCTGCTCGTACACCGCCCAGAACGACGCCACGATCGCGCAGGCGACGATGATGACGCCCACGCGCAGCCACTCCTCGCGGGTCATCCTCTGCTTCACGGGCGCCACCTCGGCGCGACGCTGCGCCAGCACGTCCTGAGCCAGGTACTTCTGGTTCATGAGGTAGAAGACCAGGCCCAGCACCATGCCCACGCCGGCCGCGCCGAAGCCGTAGTGCCAGCCGACCTTCTGGCCGAGCGTGCCGCACACGAGCGGAGCGAGGAACGCGCCGACGTTGATGCCGACGTAGAAGATCGAGAACGCGCTGTCGCGGCGCTTGTCGCCCGGCGGGTAGAGCAGGCCGACCTGCGTGGAGATGTTCGGCTTGAAGCAGCCGTTGCCGAGGATGAGGCAGAACAGGGCGGGGAAGAACAACCCCTCGCTCGCCATCATGAAGTGCCCGATTGCCATGAGCGTTCCGCCCACGACCACGGTGCGGCGCTGGCCGAGGATCCGGTCGGCGAGGAGCCCGCCGAAGAACGGCGTGAAGTACACGAACCCCGTGTAGAGCCCGTAGATCCACGACGAGAGCGGCTGCGCCGCGAAACTGACGTGGAACAGCGCCTCGTACGCCCCGCGCACGGCGTTGAACCCGAGCACGCGCGCGCCCACGTCGGGCTGCCTGAAGAGGTAGTTCACCATGTACAGCACGAGCAGCGAGCGCATCCCGTAGTACGAGAACCGCTCCCACATCTCGGTGAGGAAGAGGACGAACAGCCCCTTGGGGTGCCCGAGGAACGTGCCTTCCATCGGTCCTGCTTGGGCGGGCGCGGCGGCGGGCACGGCGACGGTCGACATCAGGTGGCCTCCGGTGGCGGATGGGACGCGGGGTCGAGCGCGCGGGAGCATAGCCGTCCGTCGGGGCCGGAAGCCATCGCAGAATGCGGGCGCGCGCCCGGCGCGGCGGTGGCATCCCCCGCCGCGGGGCCCGCGACTGCGCGTTCGTGTTCTGCCGTGGCGTGGCGGGCCGGCACCGGTCTAGAGTCTGCGCGACCTCGTATCCCCCGACCCTTCCCCAGAGGCACCCCGAGAGGCCCACATGACCGTCACCAGCCAGCAGACCTCCGTGCTCGAGCGCTTCCTGCGCTACGTGCAGATCGACACCACGTCCGATCACGCGTCCTCCAGCGTGCCCAGCACGGCGAAGCAGCTCCAGTTGCTCGACCTGCTCGTGGACGAGCTGAAGACCCTGGGTCTGAAGGACGCGGAACGCGACAAGTTCGGCATCGTCATGGCGACGCTGCCCGCCACCTCCGCGAAGAAGAACCTGCCCGTGATCGGGTTCCTCGCGCACGTCGACACGTCACCCGAAATGAGCGGGACGGGGGTCCGGCCGATCGTCCACCGCGACTACGACGGACGCGACCTGGCACTGCCCGACGACCCGGCCGCGGTGCTGTCTCCCCGCGAGGACGCGGATCTCGCGGGCAAGCGCGGAGAGGACATCGTGACCGCCTCCGGCAGCACGCTGCTCGGCGCCGACGACAAGGCCGGCGTGGCCGTCGTGATGGCCGCCGTCGAGCACCTGGCGAAGAACCCGTCCATTCCGCACGGGCCCGTCCGCATCTCGTTCACGCCCGACGAGGAGATCGGCCGCGGGGTGCGCCACTTCGACATCAAGCGGTTCGGCGCACGCTGCGCCTACACGCTCGATGGCGCCGGGCTCGGCACGATCGAGGCCGAGACGTTCAGCGCCGATTCGATGGTGGTCACGTTCCAGGGCCGGAACACGCACCCCGGGTTCGCGCACGGCGTGATGGTCAACGCCGTCAAGGTGGCGGCCGACTTCGTGAGCCGGCTGCCCAAGGACACGCTGTCACCCGAGACGACGAAGGACACGGAGGGCTTCGTCCACCCGAACGACATCACCGCGAGCGTGGACCGGACGAGCGTCCACTTCATCATCCGCGATTTCGACACCGCGAAGCTGGCGGTGAAGGAGGACTACCTGAAGAAGCTCGCGAACGACACGGTGCGGGACTGGCCCGGCTCGAGCGCGAGCTTCGAGGTGAAGGAGTCCTACCGCAACATGCGCGACGTCATCGCCAGGCACCCGGAGATCGTGGATCTGGCGCGTGAGGCCATCCGCCAGGCCGGCGCCACGCCGATCGACGGACGAATCCGCGGGGGCACCGATGGCTCCATACTCTCGGAGATGGGCCTGCCGACGCCGAACCTGTTCTCCGGCCAGCACCGCTTCCACTCGCGGCTGGAGTGGGTGAGCGTGCAGGACATGGAAGTCGCGGTGAAGGTGATCGTGAACCTGGCGCAGCTCTGGGAGAAGCAGGCGTAGCCCCACCGCGAGCCCGAACGGCGTCGCGTCGCCGTCCGGGACGACGGCTTCCGCGACCGCCGGGCGAGAAGACACCCTCGCTGGCGCCGTCGCCGACAGGCCACGGGGCGCGCGTTCGTCGGCGCTTCACCGCGCTTGGTCGTTCGCGTGCTTGCGCCGTTCTCGCGGACGCTCCCACTGTGGCCGCTTCGCGGCATGGGGCCGCGCCGGGAGGGAAGCATGCGCCGATCGATCCTCAGCCTCGCCGTGATCCTGTTCGTGGTGGCCGCCGGTCTCACGTTCACGCAGCACGTCGGCGCACAGCCCCCCGGAGGTCCCCCGGGTGGACCGGGCATGGGCGGTCGCCCGCCCATGGGCATGATGGGGATGCCGGTGGATTCATTCGCGAGCGAGCGCGACAGCCTGATGAAGGACGTGCTCGCCTCATATGCCGGCAAGGAGAACATGCCAGCGGAGAGCGTGTTCAAGAACCTCAAGGTCATCAAGGGGCGCACCGTGGAACAGGTGCTGCGCATGATGAACATGGGCTTCGGCCGCTCGCTCGGCGTGCGCTGTCAGCACTGCCACGTGCTCGGACACTGGGCCGATGAGGACAAGAACACGAAGCAGATCGCGCGTGACATGATGGCGATGAACGCACGCATCAACGACGAACTGCTGCCCGCGATCAAGAATCTGAAGAGCGAGAAGCCCGGCATCAACTGCGGCACCTGCCACCACGGCGTCGCACGTCCGGGCTTCGGGCCGATGGGAATGGGCGGACCGCCCGGCGGACGCCGCTAGCTAGCCGCGGGCCGGCGGCCGGGGGGGCGCGCGCGCCGTTCCACCGCGCGCGCGCCGACGCCCGGCGCGCGCGTGACGCCGGCGTGCCGCGCCGCTACCGTGCGCGCATGAACGCCATCCTCGAGCAGCTTCTCCGCACCGGCGTCACGCCGACCCCGGAGGGCGGCTCGCTGCCGCTCCAGTCGCACGTTCTCGCCGACGAGGCCGAGTTCCTCTCCCGCGTCGTGCATGACCTGCGGCCTGTCACCACGCTCGAAGTGGGGCTCGCGATGGGGTGCTCGGCGCTCGCGATCTGCGACGCGACCGCCGCCACGCCGAACACGCGCCACATCGTCATGGACCCGCGCCAGAACGCGCGCCCGCTCTGGGGCGGCATCGGGCTCCACAACCTGTCGCGGGCAGGCTTCGCGTCGCGGGTCGAGTTCCACGAGCAGCCCTCGTACCGGGTCCTGGCGCGGCTCGAAGCCGAGGGCCGGCGCATCCAGTTCGCGTTCATCGACGGGTTCCACACGTTCGACTATGCGCTCGTGGACTTCTTTCTCATCGACCGGCTGCTCGAGCCCGGAGGCGTCGTGGCGTTCGACGACGCGGACTGGCCGAGCGTGCGGCGCGTGGTGCGCTTCGTCGCCACGAACCTCGCCTACGCCGTGCACGCCGCGCTGCCGCCACGGCACGAGCGCTGGAGCGCGGCGCGTCGCTCGTACGAGGCGGCGCGCGGGGTCGCGGGCGCGCTGTTCGGCGCGGCCGAGCGCCTGCCCGGCGCCCGCCGGCTGGTGAGCGCGGCGGTCGGCCCGGAGTGGCGCGGCATCGATGCCCGGCTCGGGCTCGGGGGTCCGTGCGTCGTGCTGCGCAAGCTCGCGGAGGACTCGCGCCGGTTCGACCACTACGTCGAATTCTAGGGCGACCGCGGCGGCTGGAATCGTTCGGGCCCGGCGGGAGACTCCGCCGGGCCCGTGCGTCGCCAGCGTCAGGAGCGCCTACGGCTTCGCTGCCGTATGCGAGACGTATCGGATGTAGGCCACCAGATCGCGGATCTGCGCCGGCGAGAGCGTCACGGTCCACGACGGCATGAACGTCGACTTCTTGAAGTGCCCGCCACCGCGCGAGACGACCGCGTACAGCTCACGGTCGCTCCGGGTCGCGATGTAGGTCGAGTCGGTCAGGTTGCGGGGACGCACCTTGTGGAGCGCCCACAACTGCTCGCCGATCGGTCCGTCCCCCTTCGCCTGGTCCCCGTGGCACGCGACGCAGTGGTGCACGAACAATTCGCGGCCGTCGGCCGGCGTCCCGGCCGGCGCGGCCAGGTACTCCTGGAGTGTCTCGCTGGGGATCGCGGGGTGCGCCGCCGACAGCGTCATCACGTAGCTCGCGACGGCGTCCACCGTTTCGGGCCCGAGCAGATCCCCCCACGCCGGCATGATGTTCGAGCGACCGGTGTGTGCGCCGCCCTGGGAGATGATCTTGGTGACGTCGGCCTTGGTGAGCCCGCTCATGCGCTGGCCGTCGTTGAGGCGCGCCACGACGATGCCCTTCTGCTTCAGGACAATCGCCACCTCGCCGTCGCCGTTGCCCGAGTTGCCGTGGCACATGGCGCAATAGGCGAGGAACCCGCGCTGTCCCACCGCGAGCTGGGCCAGCGTGTGCAGCGAGTCCGCGACGTGGGCCGAATCGGCCGCCGCCTGGGCGGCACTGGTGCCGCTGGTCTTCGGCTGGCAGCCGCACGCGACGACGGCCAGGAGCGCGAGAGCGGCGAGGGAATACCGGAGGAGGCGCATGGGATCCTTTCCAAAGCCGGGCGGCCGGCAGGTGCCGAGCGGCACCGAATCGATTGTTCGGCAGCGGGAGACGAACGGGACGAGCATCGACTTCACGCGACTTCCTGACAATACGCCTAAAGTACCGTCGGCGAGCAGGCTTCGTCCACGCGCGGGGCCGGTCGCCGGGGGCAGCGCGCGAGTTGCCGCGGTCCCCGAGGTTCCGTAGCGTGCCCGGCCATGATCCTCGACCCGCGCGCATTGCCCGCGAACCTGGTCTATCGCTTCCTCATCTCCGCCGTGGTTCCGCGCCCGATCGCGTTCGTCTCGACGCTCAGCGCGGCCGGCGGCATGAATCTCGCGCCGTTCTCGTATTTCAATGCCGTGGCGAGCGAGCCGCCGCTCGTCGCGATCGCGATCAGCGATCGTGCCGGCGATCCCAAGGACACGCTGCGCAACATCCGCGAGACGCAGGAGTTCGTGGTGAACGTGGTGAGCGAGCCGCTGCTCGACGCCATGGTGCGGACCGCGGGAGAGTGGCCGCGCAGCATGAGCGAGTTCGGGCTCGCCGGCCTGACGCCGGCCCCGAGCGAGCGGGTGCGGCCGCCGTACGTTGCCGAATCTCCGCTGCAGCTCGAATGCCGGCTGCATCGCGAGATTCCGCTCGGGAACAGCATCCTCGTGGTGGGCGAGGTGGTGCTCGCGCGCGTTCGCGACGAGGTCCTCACCGACGGCCGCGTGGACCCGGCCAAGCTCGCGCCGATCGGGCGCCTGGGGGGCGAGTTGTACGCGCCGCTCGGACCCGTGCTCAAGCGGGCGAGGCCCCGGGTGTCGCGCGCGACGGGCGAACTCGACGGCTGACCCGCGGCGGTGCCGCGGTTCGCCGCACCCGGCGGCCGTGCCCGGAGCGCCGGGCTGACGCGGGACGCGGGCGCGGCTAGACTGCCGCACCATGCGAACCCCCCGACGTCGCGCCCTCGTGCTGGCGTGCGGCCTTGCCGCAGCAGCGCTCGCGTATCACGGCGGGCCCCTCGCCGCCGCGGAGTCGAACGACTTCCTCGATCGGTACTCGGCGACGCGCGGCTTCCGCTCCGGCACGCCGGTGTCCATCGCCATCCCGCGCGATGCGGGCGAGGTGCTGTTCCTGCGGTCCGGGCCGCGCGACCGCGTGCAGAGCCTGTGGGCATTCGACGTACGGACCGGAACCGAGCGCGAGATCCTCACCGGCGCGAAGCTGCTGGGCGGCGCGGAGGAAACGCTGTCGCCGGAGGAGCGTGCACGCCGCGAGCGGCTGCGCATGACGGCACGCGGCCTGTCGTCGTTCCAGCTCTCGAAGGACGGCCATCGCGTGCTGATCCCGTTCTCGGGGCGGCTCTTCCTCATGGAGCGTCCGGGCGGCGCCGTGCGCGAGCTGGGCATGGCCACGGGGGCCGGCGCCCTCGCCCCCGCCGACGACGCACGGCTCTCGCCCGACGGCAATCACCTGTCGCTCGTGCGCGCAGGCGAGCTGCGTATGCTCGATCTCGGGCCGCCCGGCGCCCCCGGCGCCGGCGCCGAGCGCGTCATTGCGAGCCCCGAGAGCGCGGAGGTCACGTACGGGCTCCCCGAGTTCGTGGCGCAGGAGGAGATGGATCGCTTCGAGGGCCACTGGTGGTCGCCCGATTCGAAATGGCTCGCGGTGCAGCGGACGAACCACGCCGGCGTCGAGCGGTTGCGCATCATGGATCCCGCGAGCCCGACCCGGGCGCCGGAGGAGAACCCGTACCCGCGTCCGGGCAGGAAGAACGACGAGGTGCGACTTGCGATCTACCCCGCTGCGGGCGGCGCCCCGGTGTGGGTGCAGTGGGATCACGACGCGTGGCCCTACCTCTGCCGCGTGCTGTGGCCCGACGCCGGCCCGCTGACCATCTACGTGATGGACCGCCGGCAGCAGCGCGCCTCGCTCATGAGCGTGGATCCGGCCACCGGCCGCACCGCGCCGCTCCTCGGCGAGCACGACGACGCATGGCTCAACCTGCCCCTCGGCGCGCCATGGTGGCTCGCCGACGGCCGCAGCTTGTTGTGGATCTCGGAACACGACAACACCGGTCCCGAACTCGATCTCCAGTACCCGGACGCCACCAGCCGCCGCCTGACACCCGCGGGCCTCCGCGTTCGCGAGTTGCTCGCCGTCGACCCGGCCCGTGCCACGGCCTGGGTGCTGGCCAGCGACGAGCCGAGCGAGACCCACCTGTGGACCGTGGACCTCAAGAAGCCGTGGAAGGTGAAGCGCGCGGGCAGCGAGCGCGGGCTCGAGAGCGCGGTGTTCTCGCCGACATGCGGGCTGCGCGTGCGCAACCTGTCGCCCGAGCAAGGCGCCGCGAGCTGGAAGGTGGAGACGGCGGAAGGCAAGCCGGTCGGAGAACTGCGCTCGGTGGCGGAGGCTCCGGGCATCGAACCGGTCGTGGAGTGGACGCGCGTCGGGCCGGACTCGCTGCGCGCGTTCGTGGTGCGGCCGCGCGACTTCCAGCGCGGCCGGCGCTACCCGGTCATCGACTGGGCGTACGCCGGGCCGCACAGCCAGCGGGTCGTGCGCAGCAGCCGGCGCTACCTGCTCGAACAGTGGCTCGCGGACCAGGGCTTCATCGTGGTCACGGTGGACGGTCGCGGCACGCCGGGGCGCGGGAGGTCGTTCGAGCGCGCCATCCGCGGGGACTTCATCGGTCCCGCGCTCGCGGATCACCAGCTCGCGCTGCGCGAGCTGTGCGGGCGCTACGTCGAGATGGACAAGTCGCGCATCGGCGCATTCGGCTGGTCGTTCGGCGGCTACTACGCCGCACAGGCGGTGCTGCACGCGCCCGAGACCTACCGCGCCAGCGTCGCCGGCGCGCCGGTGGTGGACTGGCACGACTACGACACGTTCTACACCGAGCGCTACCTGGGCGTGCCACCGCTCGACTCGGCCGCGTACGACCGGAGCTCGGTGCTCGCCAGGGCGGCGACGCTGTCACGCCCGTTGCTGGTGATCCACGGCACCGCGGACGACAACGTCTACTTCGTCCACAGCCTGAAGCTCGCCGACGCCTTGAATCGCGCGAATCGCGCCTGGGATTTCCTGCCGCTGCCCGGGCAGACGCACGTGGTGTCGGCGCCCGAGCAGGTGCGGCAGGTCTACGGCCGCGCGCTCGAGTTCTTCCATCGCGAGCTGGGCGGCGTGTCCGACGCCGCCCCGGCGCAGCCGTGAAATCTCGTGGCGGCCGCGCGGCTCGCGGCCCCGGGTGGGCCTCGCCGGCGCCGTGAACGGGACGGTCCGCATCCCGGTGCGAACGGCGGAGGACGTCTGGACGTTCACCCAGCGGAACGTGCCGCTCTGGGACGTGCTCGAGTTCTTCCCGCGCGACGCGGTCGGGCCGCGCGGGCCGAGCGACGCGCCTCGGCCCTACACGGTCCGGCCCATCACGCTCGAGACCGACCTCGGCTGGTCGTTCGACACGGACATCCAGTTCGGCTCGTGGGTCTTTCGCCCGCGATCGCCGAAGCAGCCCGGCATGATGATGTGGTGCCAGGCGCGCGGACTCGCGCCGGGCGACAGCATCGTGTTCGAGCGACTCGCCGAGCGCCGCTTCGCATTGCGACTGGAGAAGGCGGGCGGCTGAGGGACGCCCGGTGGGGGCCCGCCGCCGCCGCCCACCGCCCGCTGCGTCACGCCGGGATCTGCGCCAGCACCTCCTCGGCGTCGGGGAATCGGCCCGCCTGTTTCTTCGAGAAGATCAGCCGGCCGTCCATCGTGACTTCGAACTCACCGCCGCTTCCTCGCACGAGCGTGCTGTCCACGCCGCGCTGCTTCTTGATCTCGGCCGCCAGACTGGAGGCCCGGGGAAGATAGTTTCACTGGACGCAGTAGCGGATCTCGATGGTCATGGTTCGTGTCTCCTGGATTGGCGTCCGAGACGCGGGGTGAACCGGAGCATACTCCCGACGGCGCTCGTTTGACCGTTCGGCGCGGGGCGGGCACTCTGCGCGCCATGGGATTTCGGACTCCAGGGATCGGTGACCACCTGCGCGCAGCCATCGGCGAGGGCCTGCGCGAGCACGAGATGCTCCGCCACCACACGACGTTTCGCGTCGGCGGGCCGGCGGACTGGTTCGTGGCCGCGCGGACGCACGCGCAGCTCGTGGCGTCCCTCCAGGCGGCGCAGGACCTCGAGCTGCCGTGCTTCCTGCTCGGCGGCGGCAGCAATCTGCTGGTTTCCGACGAGGGTTTCCGCGGGCTGGTGGTGAAGAACGCGATCGACGACATCGCGTTCGACGGTACGCACGCCCAGGTGGGCTGCGGCGCCGACTACCTGACGTTCATCGAGCGTTGTCGTGCGGAGTCGCTGGCCGGGCTCGCCTACGCCGCCGGCATCCCCGGCTCGGTGGGCGGCGCGATCTACGGCAACGCGGGCTGCTATGGGAAGGACATCGGCTCGCGCATGGTGGAGTGCACCGTGGTCACGCTGGACGGGGCCCGGGTCGAGACGCTGCCGGCGTCGTGGTTCCAGTTCGCCTACCGCGATTCGCGCCTGAAGCGCGAACCGCGTGCACTGTTGTCGTGCGTATTGAGCCTGGAGCACGGCGATCAAGCTGCGATCGCCGCCGAGATCGAGGAGAAGCTCGAGATCCGGCGGGTCAAACACCCGCAGTGGCGCATCGAACCCACCGCCGGCTCCTACTTCAAGAACCTGCCGCCGGGCTTCCAGGCGCCGGGGCTGCCGCACTCGCCCGGGACGCAGCGCGTCCCCGCCGGCGTGCTGCTCGACGCGTGCGAGTGCCGCGGGCTGCGGATCGGCGACGCGATGGTGTTCGCGAAGCATGCGAACATCCTCGTCAACGCGGGCCACGCCACCGCGAGGGACGTGCTGCAACTGGCGGAGGTCATGAAGGCGCGCGTGCGCGCGAAGTTCGGGGTCGAGCTGGAGGAAGAGGTCATGTTCCTCGGCACCAAGCCCGACGTCACGGCGGCGGCCGCCCACACGGCGTGACGCCGTGATTCGCACGGTCGTCTTACCCCGTGGGCGATGCGCGACCGGAACCCGGCCCGGGTCCGCCTTCGTCACCCGTACTTCGTAGCATTCCCGGCCCGGTCCGTGCTCGGCCGGGCGGCCGGGCACGAGGAGCGCCGGCGGCGACCGCGGATCCGGGCGTCCGCGCGGTCGGAACGAGCTGGACGGCCCCGGGGCCGCGCGCGGCCGACGGCGTCGCGCCCCCGCGGCCGTGTCGGTTCCGATTGCACGCGACTGCGGCTTGCTCCATCATTCCGCGCATGAGCGAAGTCCTCGGCCGCCGCTTGATGCAGACGCGATTCGAGGGGCCGCACCACGAAGCCCTGCTCGCGCTGATGCTGGCGAATGCCGCGCTCGAGTCGATGCTCGATGAAGCATTCGCCGGTACCGGGCTCACGCAGCCGCAATACAACGTGCTGCGAATCCTCAATGGGATCTATCCGAATTCCCACTCCCGCGGTGAGATCGCCCGGCGCATGATCCGTCGCGCACCCGACCTGACCCGCATGCTGGACCGGCTCGTCAAGATGGGACTGGTC
>CAYSWZ010000217.1:0-5017 GCA_964434945.1 uncultured bacterium
AGCGGGGTGGCCCCCGGGAGCGCCGCCAGCAGCGCGTCGGCGGCGAGCAGCCCCTCACCGACCTGCAGCAGCGCCGCGTGCGACAGCAGCCGGGCTGCCGCGCCCGAGTCGCCGGGGCGGGCGATCACCGCCGCGCGCAGCGAGACCTCGCCCGATTGCGAGTCCCAGCGGAGCGCGGACAGTCCCGGTTCCCTCGCGTTGCGCTCGGCCAGCTTCGCGAACTCGGGGCCGCGGCCCGGCACGCCGCCGAGAAGCGCGGTCTCCGCCACGACCACCACGGCGCCGTCGGCGCGCACCGGCCCAGCCCACACGCGCATCGCGTGCTCGTGCGGCCACCACGCGAACCCGCGCGGCGCCTCGGCGGTCCGGGCCGGCTCGGGCTCGAGCACGTCGCGCACGGTCGCGAGCGTGACGAGGCCCGCGTCCTCGTTGGGCATGGCTCTCCTGGAATGAGGCGGCGGCGCGAGGCACCCGCCCCGCGCCGCCGCACGTTCAGCGACCGTGTCGCGGACTCACTGCACGTCGAGGAGTTCGATGTCGAACAGGAGCGTGGAATTGGGCGGAATCCCCGGCCTGCCCGCCGCGCCATAGGCCATGTCCGGCGGGATCGTGAGTTTCCGCTTGCCGCCGATCCGCATTCCCTTCACGCCCTCGTCGAACCCGGCGATCATCTGTCCGCCGCCGACCTGGAACTTGAGCGGCTGCCCGCGGTCGAGGCTGCTGTCGAACTTGGTGCCGTCGGTGAGATAGCCCGTGTACTGGATGGACACGTTCATTCCCGCCTCGGCCATCTTGCCGCTGCCGACGACGATGTCCTGGTACTGGAGGCCGCTCGCGAGCTTGTGGAGCTGCCCTCCGGCGGCGGCGCCGGGGGCGCCGGCGGCGGAGCCCGCAGGGGCCTCTCCGGTCGGGGCGGCGCTGGCCTTGGCGGTGGTGCTGGTCGAGGAGGACGAGCTCGAGCTCGACTGCTTCGTGGACGCGGCGCAGCCCACCGTGAGCACGGCGGCGGCGAGCGCCAGCGCACTGGCACGCTTGAACATGCGGGTCTCCTTCAGGTGAGGGGTCGAGGCGGTTGCAACCGGGCAAGCTCGCATATCATCCCGGCCGCCGCAAGGCGCCGGCGCCCATTCACGCCCTCAAGTCGACCGCGCCAACCGCCGAAAACCGGCGGGAGGGCCGCACGCTCCGTGAGTCGCGATCTCACCCTGGCTGCGAGGGAGACTGCGTTGGAGATCACCAATCTCGTCGTTGCCCGGTATCTCGACGGCCGGGTGCTCAAGGGAGTGACGCGCGATTTCTCGCCCAATCGGCCGATCTTCCACGTCGACCTCCAGGACGGCTCGCCCGCGATCGAGCTGCGCTACCGGCAGCTCAAGGCGTTGTTCTTCGTCCGGGGGTTCGAGGGCGACCCCGACCGCCAGGACGTGCGCGGCTTCCTGCACGGACCCGCCGAGACCCAGCAGGGGAAGAAGATCGCGGTGCGCTTCCGCGACGGCGAGTTCATCTGCGGCTACACGCTGTCGTGGTCGCCGGATCGCGAGGGCTTCTTCCTGTTCCCGGCGGATACCGACAGCAACAACCAGCGCATCTTCGTGATCAGCTCCTCGACGCTCGAGATCAAGGCGGGACCGGCGGCCGAGGTGCTCGCGCAGCGCGTGCTCGCCCAGGCTCCGTCGCGCGGCGACGCTCCGCCGCCCTCCCGCCCGGACTTGAAGCTCCCGAAGCCCGGTCCGTGGCGCCCCACCGGCAATCCCTCGCCCCAGGTGGGCGGCAAGCGGCCGAGCGGATTCCTGCCCCGTCCGCCGCGCGGCGGCCCGCCCGACCGCCGCACCGGCAGCGACTGACCTCTCCCGGCGGCATCGAGAGCACGGAGCCCCCGCCGGGACACGCCGGCGGGGGCTCCGTGGTTTTCGTGGCTGAGGCGGGCACCCGTCTCAGCCGCAGGCGTCCGGGACTAGCGGCGGCGCTTCTTCGCGGCGCGGGCCTTTTCCGCCTTCTTGCGCGCCGCCTGCTTCGCCTTCTTGCGCCGGAGCCGATGCTTGTACGCGGTCATGGAACTCCCGAGGAATCACGACGCGCCACCGTGGCGCGTGGTGCGCGACAGTAGCGGCAGTCCGCGATGCGCACAAGCACGCCGGCCGGACTAGAAGGAAGTGACCGCGGCGGAGTCCGGCCGCGAAGCGGGCGAGCGAAGCCAGCGCACGTAGGCCCACAGCGCGGGAAGGTCGCCCTCGGCGAGGTGCTTGTCGAACGCCGGCATGTGCAGCCGCGCGCGCTTGAGGAAGAACGACGCCGCGGGATTGCCCCGGAAGCGCTCCGAGACGCCGTGCCGGACCCACTGCCCGAACTCGGACTCGTCCCGCACCAGCTCGGCGAAATCGCTCCCGTCCCACGACGGGATGTAGCCCTTGAACGAGCCGGGATTGCGCTGCCCGAGACGCCCACCGAAGCCGTGGCAGCCGGTGCAGCCGAGCGCCTTCGCCCGGTCCCGGCCCGCGAGCGCCAGCGAGTCCCGCGGCTCGGGGCTGTCGCTCACCGCCATCACGTACGCGACCAGATCCGAGACCTGCGCGGCGGACAGCGAGCGGCGGAATGCCGGCATGCGCAGGACGCCCGCCTCGCGCTGCTCCTGCCACGCGCGGCTCGCGCGCTTTTTCGGCGTGCCGCCGTCGAGGATCCACGCGCGCACGTCGCTCGCGTCGTCCGCGTACATCATGAGGTCGCCGGCGAACGTGGGCACGGACTTGTCGGTCCGCCCCGGGTTCGGCGTGCCCTTCGTGCCGGCCGGGCCGTGACACGCGAAGCAGCCCATCGACTCGGCGATCCGTCGCCCGCGTTCGGCCGGCGGCAGGTGCGGGCGCCGGACGAACAGAACGCCGAGCGCCCCGGCGAACAGGACCAGCACCAGCAGGCGAAAGAGCCGCATCGGCCGCGAAAACGCGACGTGCGCGGGGTCACCGCCCCGCGCACGCGATTCGCTGGTTACTTGCTCGCCGCCGCCGGCGCAGCGGCCACGCCGGTGACCTCGATGCCCTTCACGCCGCTCCGCTCCGAGAGCGTGCCGGTGATCACGGCCATCGAGCCCGCCATCCCCTTCATCTGGTTGTACGCGTCCACGTTGTCGTGCGGCGGCGTCAGCAGGATGGCCTTGCCGTCCTTGGTGAGGAGCATGAGCGGCATGCCGTTCGCCGCGCACTTGAGCGCACATTCGGCGTGCTTCGCGCCCATGGC
Source organism: uncultured bacterium (assembly GCA_964434945.1). Taxonomy (GTDB): domain Bacteria; phylum Eisenbacteria; class RBG-16-71-46; order RBG-16-71-46; family RBG-16-71-46; genus JAIOPA01. The sequence continues at coordinate 3,232 of CAYSWZ010000217.1, forward strand.
GCCGTGCCCCAGGTAGCAGCCGGCGTCGAGGATCTCACCGGTCCACGACCCGGCCTTCCCGGCCGCCGCGTGCCCGGACGACTTCTGCTCCGACTTCTCATCGCCGCCCTTGGCGAACGCGATCGCAGCCACGACCAGTGACAGCATCGCGAACAACGAGAGGAGACGCTTCATAATGGGATTCCTCCTGGGGGGTTCATCCCGGTCCATCCGGGACGGCCGCGAACGGCGGCGGTTGCTGCGGTCCTCGACTGCGGCCTCTCGGCCATGCACCACGCTCGCGCCGCCTCCCGGGCGCCGCGGCGAAGCCGGTTCAGGTGAGCTCGAGATACTTGAGATCGAGCGGTCCGTACAGACCGCCGCCCTGGCCGCCGAACCAGTCGCGCCCGCGGCGCAAGGCGTCGCTCGGCACGTCCACGACCGGCAGCCCGAGGTCTTCCACCGCCGCCACCCTCGAGGTGGTCGGCAGCGCGTAGCGCTCGCTCGCGAGGTAGTCCTCGAATTCGTCGAGCGTCCACGCGAACAGCGCATCCACGTCCCACACGAGCTGGACCTCGCGGCCCTTGAGAAGGTCGGGTGGATCGTCCGGAGCGGCGGGCGCGAGCTTTCCCACGGCGCAGCAATCGCACCCGAACCAGAAGTCCAGCTCGCCCTGGACCACGAGGTTCTGCGAGACGCGCGCCTCGGTCGGTGCGTCGCGCCAAACGTTGCCGAGAAGCTCGCTCAGCGAGAACAGGTAGCGCAGGAGCGCGCGCGGATCGTCCGAGGCGGCGCCGCGCATGCCGGTGGCCAGCACGCGCAGGTTGCGGATGGCCTCGAGGCGCACCCACGGCGAGCGGCGGTTCGTGAGCGCCGACAGGTTGTGCAGCGAGCCCTCGACGCGCTCCCGCACCACGGCGAGCAGCTCGTCGAACGTGCCGCCGCCCTTGTCGAGGAACTCGATGCTGCGGCGCATCCCCTGGTTGAGCGGCAGGTACGCCGCGCGGAGAGTGCCCCAGTCCTCGGTCAGGCGCTGCTTGGCGATGACGTCCCAATCCGCCATGCGTGAGGTTCCCTCATGTCCCGTGCTGCATCCGGACGAATCGACTCGCGACCCCTCGAAAGCTCGTGCCGCGGAGTATAGCCATCACCGGATACGAGGGTCCACCCGGCCGCGTGACCCGTGACGAAAGGTTCGCAGCGGCCCCGGCCCGGGATGTCAGGCCGGGGTGACGGCCGGGACCGGCGCGGCCTCGACGGCGACGCGCGCGCCCGCCACGCTCGATGCGCGGCAGGCGTCGAGCGCGCACTGGACGGGCACGGCATCGGCCGCGAAACCGGGCGAGAGCGGTTCGCCGAGCGTGATGGCGCGGTGGAGCCGGCCGAGGAGCACGCCGAACGGCGCCACGAGGGCCGGGTCGCCCTCCCGGGGAGCGAGCGCGAGGCGCTCCGGGATCTCCACTTCCACCGGGTCCTTCCCCGCGACCAGGCGCCACAGTCGGTAGCCCGTCTCATCCCAGCGGAACGAAGCCTCCTCTCCGTGGATCTCGAACCGCTCCCAGCGGTATGGGGTCGTGGCGTTCAGATCGATCAGCGCGGTGGCGCCCGAGGCGAATGTGTACTGGACGGTGCAGGCATCGTCCGCCGTGGCGGTGCGCGCTTCGGGCTGTCCCGGCACCGGACCGCGGTGCGGCTGGTCCACGCGCACCGACGCCCACGCCGTGACCGGCTCGCCGAAGAACTGACGGAAGCAATCGGTGTGATGCGAGCCCAGCGCTCCCAGCACGCCGCCGCCCCGCTGCGCATC
>CAYSWZ010000218.1:0-27494 GCA_964434945.1 uncultured bacterium
CGTCGAGAGTGGAGACGGCGGCGGCAGGGATGAGGCGCGTTCGGCGCGGGGCGGGCGGCGACCGCCGATCACCCGCGCGCCTGAACGCACTCTTCTCCAGGCGAGTGCGTGCCAGGGACTCCGCGCTCCTCTCCAGGCTCACCCCACCGCGGGCGCGGTCCTCCCTCCGGGGCGAACGAACCATCGACCTGAGCACGGATCTGGGAGCCATGCCGATACCTCGTCGGGCCGTCTCTCTCGCGCCGGGAACATGCCGGGCGCCGAGGCTACACCACGTGGGGGCGTCCACTCGTGGTGCGACGGGCCCGCCTGGCTGCCGCCGGCACGGGCCTGCGCAGGACTCGGCCGGACATTCGACTCCTGCGAGACTTTGCACCTCCTGCTGAAGAGGCTCCGCTGCATGCTGCTACATACTAATGAGGCGACAGGGCTGGCCACCGGGCTGGGGCGGACGCCGACGGCATGCCGCACTTATGGGTTCGACGCCCGGCCTGTGCTAGGTTCGGGCTGTGAAGCGAGCGGGAGGCCGCGCGATGGCAGGGCGGATGTGGCAGTTGCACCACATGCCCGCCGGCCGATCCGGACTCGTGCGCGGTTTTCGCCGGGGCGGCGTGGCGGGCGTGTGCCTCGCCTGGATGGTGCTGTGCACCGCCCCTGCCGCGGCGCAGGAACTCGAGCCTCGCGCCTATTCCGCTTCGCCGGTGGGCGCGAACTTCGCGAGCCTCGCGTACCTCAACTCGTGGGGTGCGGTTCTCTTCGATCCCTCGCTCCCCATCACCGATAGCAAGGGAGAAGTGAACGGACTCTCCGTTGGCTACGGGCGTACGTTCAACTTGGCCGGTGTGCAGGCCCTGGCGCTCGTCGGCCTGCCCTACGCATGGGGCACGTTCAGCGGCCAGGTCGTAGCGACAGACAGGAGCGTGACGCCTTCCGGCATCGGCGACACGCGGGCGAAGCTCTCGGTCAACCTGGTCGGCAGCCCCGCACGCGGACCCAAGGCATTCGCGGGTGCGAGGACGAGCCCCCTCATCGCGGGCGCGAGCCTCACGGTGTCGGCTCCGACCGGAAAATACTCTCCAGAGAAGCTGGTCAACATCGGCACGAACCGGTGGGCGTTCAAACCCGAGGCCGGCATCTCGTGGAACTGGCGCCGGAAGTGGTACACGGAACTCTACGGGGGAGCGTGGTTCTTCACCGCGAACAACTCGTTCTACCCCGGCGCTTCCCAGCGCGCCCAGGACCCGCTTACCAGCCTCCAGGCGCACCTGAGCTACACGCTGGCGAGGCGGTCGTGGGCGGCGCTGGACGGCACCTGGTTCTGGGGCGGGGACACCCGCACGAACGGCGGGCCCGCGACGAGCCGGCAGGACAGCAAACGGCTCGGCGCCGTGCTGGCGCTCGGTCTCACGCCGCGCCAGTCGATCAAGTTGAGCTACAGCTTCGGGGCGTCCGTGCGGCTCGGCCAGAACTTCAGGACGGCAGGCCTGGCGTATCAGCTGCTCTGGTTCTGACGCCGCTCCCCCGCCGCTCCCCGGGGGGAGTCGCGCATGGCCCCCGGGATCGACCGCCCCTGAAACGCGCGAGGCGCCGCACGAGCCACGATCTCGTGCGGCGCCTTCGACGTGATGCCGCTTCTGCTACTTCTTCTCTTCCGGCTTGGCTTCTCCGGTGGCCATCTTCGACTTCATCTTGGCCATTTGCTCGTCGCGCATCTTCTTGTACTGAGTCATCTGATCCGCTGACAGCACTCCCGCGAGCTTGGCGTCGGTGGCGTCACGAAGTGACTGCATCTCCTTCGTCATCGCCTCCTTGTTGGCAGCCGTGCGCGCCATCGGGGCGTACTTGTCGCGGAGCTGCTTCACCTGGGTCGCGTGCTCCGTGAGGATCGGCTTCACGCTGGCCTGCTGCTGCGGCGTCAGCTTCAGCTGTTCGCCCATCTGCTTGAGCTGGTGCTGGACGTCGGACTTCCACGCGGCTTTGGCGGAATCCGACATGCCGGTCGCCTTGTGCATCGGCTCCGTCATGGCCGAGGTGGAGGGCATCGACGGCGGCGTGGCCGGCGGGGTGGAGCCCTGCGCCCGGGCGATGAGCGGGAAGCTCAGCATCGAGACTGCGGCGCCGGTGAGGATGATGCTTCGTGAGAACCGAGATCCGTGTCGATTCATGCAATACCTCCATTGGTTTTGCGACCTGGCGCCACGCGATGCTCCACCAACTTGCGGCGACGACAGGAGCACCGTCGAAGTGGGCCTGCGGCGAATGCTACTCCAATCGCATCGGATCGAGGGGAAGGCGCACACCCGGCGTCCTAGCCGGTGCGTGGCGCGGGAGCGAGCCTGGCACCGGGCTGCTGGGCACATGAGTCCCGGGTCTCAGGCATGGCGCCTGACCCCCGGTGCGCATCTCCTTGAATTTCATCAGGTTGCGGGCGGCGGTCCCGGCGTACTCGAAGCCCAGCGAGTGATCACCCGGCTTGCTTCCGCAGAATGGGGATGCTACTTGGGTTTCCCACGCGCTTCACGCAAACGTAACGATCGTTGGAGTCTCAGGGGTTTGACGCAGGTGCCCCGCGTGCTCCACGCCCTCGAGCGGACTAATGTTCCCGCTCTCCACCACTCTCGAAAACCAACTCACGAGGCGCCATGATGATTCCTGGCATCTCTTCAGTTCACAGGCACTTGCTGGCAATCGCCTTCCTCTTCGCGCTCCCGGCGGTCGCGCTCGCGGCCGATTCGACGGCCGTCGTCAAGGGCACCATGCCCTTCTCCGACGAGCCGGACACCGCGTACGTCAAGAAGCACTTCTTCCCGCTCTGGCAGGAGAAGCTGCAGGGTCGGATCGGGGCGCGCGCGCTGCCGCCTCCCTACGGCGTCATGCTGTTGAACAACTGGATGCTCTCGGACTGGCGCTTCAAGAGCGCGGCCGTGAGCCTCGGTGGCTCGAATCCCATCTCCCTCGACGCTGCCGCCAACGCCACCATGAACCTGAGCATCGGGACGAGGGGCTTCAAGGCCGATCTCTGGCTACTTCCCTTCCTCGATCTGTTCGCCGGCGGCGGCGACGTGGACGTGGAGGCGTCGCTCGGTCTGCGGGACATCCCGCTCCACTTCGACCCCGGCGTGGGCTTCGTGAACGGCGACGCGATCATCCCGATGAAGTTCAGCGGCAGCTATTATTCGCTGGGGTTCGTGGGGGCGTACGCGTACAAGCACTTCTACGGCGCCATGGACGCCTCCTGGGTCAAGACCAGCTTGAATGGCGACGCGAGCCTGTCCGAGGACGGGTTCTGGACCTTCACCGGGGCGCCGAAGATCGGGTACAACGCCGGACTCTCCCAGCTGTACATCGGGGCACGCTACGTGTCGAAGAACGAGCACTACAAGGGCACCGTCACCCTCCCCAACGGGAACCCCCTCGGGTTCGACGTGAAGATCACGACGGACACCTGGGCCCCGAACGCAGGGATGCGGACCGTCATCCAGAAGAACTGGGAGTTCCTCATCGAGGTCGCGGGCAATCCGCGGCACCAGATCACGGCGGGCGCAGGTTACCGCTGGTGACCGCGGCGCCTGCAGCTCAGAACGCCTCGCCCACCCCGAAGTAGATCAGGTTCCCGTCCCGTCCCCACGCGTCGTCGAGGCGCATGTGCAGCGGGAACTTCCGGACGAGCCGGTAGCGGATGCCCAGCCCGCCCGCGGGCAGGACACGCGCGTCGAAGATACCCGCGGCGTCCGGGGCGACCAGTCCGAATCCGCCGAAGGCCGCCACGCCGAAGCGGCCCTCGAGGTGGTAGCGCAACTCGGCCTGGCTCGCGGCCATCAGGTGGTCGCGATAGCGGCCCATCGTGTAGCCCCGCAGTGGGAAGCGTCCGGAGCCGATCGATGGGAGCGCGTAGAACGGCGCGTCCCCCGCCGCGGCCATCACGTTGATGTTGGTCGCCAGCACGAGCCGCGGCGCCGGCATGTTCCCGTACCATGACCATGCGCCCATGTAGCGCTGAAACGTGCGCGAACTGCCGAGGGCCTCGGTGAAGAAGCTCGCCTTGAGCTTGCCGAAGGAGCCCGACGTGGGCCAGTAGTCATCGTTTCGCGTATCGAGCTCACCCTCGATTCCCGGAGCCACGAGGTCGGAAACCTGGTCGTCCCCGGGCGGGGGCTGGACGCCGGTCGGTGGTTCGCGGAGATCGACGTGGGTTCGAATCCACAGCAGCGTCGGTCCGGCATAGAGCCCGGGCGCTATTCTCCGGACGACCGAGGCGTAGCCCATGTCGAGTACCTGCTGCAGGGGGATCGAAAGTCCCGCCTCGCCGGCCGCCTCGCCAATGCCGTAGAAGTCGTAGCGCAAACTCATGTGGCCATAGATGCCGCGCAGTCGCCAGTCGTCGTGGTGGAGCCGCGCCATCTCCATCGCCATGAGTCCCCAGCTATGATTCTCGGTGTAGAAGCCCGCGATGGCGCCGGTGGACGGCTTGAGCGTCGTATCCGGGTCGAACCGGTGGATCACGCCCAGCATCAACCCGAGCCCCCAGCCGAGCTGCGTATTCTTGAACGGGATCGGCGCGACGAGTGGCGTCACGCCCTGCCCGCTGCGGGTGTTCGCGCCGTCGGCGGACACGTCCATCGGATCGATGCTCGGGGGTGCTCCGGCGGTCGGGTCCACCACGGGGGTGCCGCTGGGGGCACCCTGCGCACGCGCGGGGATTCCCAGGCCGGCGATGGCCCCAAGCGCGAAGGTGAGAGCTGAGGCCGCGGCAACGAGCGATCGGCAGGAACCGATTCGGGCTCGCATCAATTACCGTTTCACCCTCGCCGCCGCTCCGACGACGCTGTCCCACTGTTCCGCGGGAATGGCCGCCCGCAGCTTCGCCCGCGCGGTCACCAGCCGTCCGAACGCGTCGGAACGTGCGCCATCCAGCTCGCGGATCGTGTTTTCGAACTCGCTGGTGTTCACGGCATATCCCTCGTTCAGCCTGGCGATCTCCGCAGCGGTCCCCTTGAGCCTGGCATCGTAGTCCTTGAACGTCGCTCTCATCTCGCTGACCGCGGCCTTGGCCTCGGCCCGGGTGGAAGGGTCCTTGAGCTGCTTGCCGACCATCTTGTCGAGCTGCTTGACGAAATTCTGCGCGGCAGTGAGTCCTCCCCCACCCCCGCCGAGCACCAGGATGCAGAACAGCGCGATCAGCATTGGATGCTCCTATCGTCCCCGTGTCAGCGCCGCGACCCGGGTCATCGCCTTTGTCTCTGCACCGGAAAGGGTGGCCCATTCCGCGGAAGACGCCACCGACTTGAGCTGCGCACGCGCCTCCAGCAACGAACGCCTCAGATCCGCGCGAATCCTCTCATCGCTTCGGAACCGCTCGAGGAGCGCGGCGTCGTCCACGGAGCGATCGGCGTACATCCGGATCAGCGAGTCGTTCTCCGCCCGCGCCGCCCGGATCAGCGCCAGCGAGCGCTGCTCGAGCGTGTCGATCCGGGCCAGCATCGAGTCGGCTCGCGCCGGGTCGCTCGTCTCCTTCTGCACGCTCTTCCGCAATGCGTCGAATGGCTTCCGCGCCTGGGCATCCAGGTCGGGGCTCGAGGAGCACCCCGTCGCGAGGAGCGTGGCGAGGACGACCGTCACGCGCCCGGTACGCGCGGCCCGCCGCCAGGCGCGCGCGCAAATCATGCAACCGGCCTGAACCGTCGAGGCGACCCCTCGGTCAATGGCCCAGCACGGTCCCGATGCGAACCAGGATCTGGTCGGAGGCATGGCTCGACCGATTCGCCTGCACGGCGCCGCCGCTGATCCTCACGTCGTCCGGGAGCAGGAAGTCGTGCCGGATCCCGGAGCGGTACTCGGCGCTGAGCTCCACCTGATCGCCCGCCGACACGTGCTTCCGGACGCCGAGCCCGGCCGCCCATGCGAACGCGATTCGCGAATCGCCGTGCTGCGCCGAGTAGGGGGCGCCGGTTGCCGTGCCCGCCAGCTCGCTCTTCGTCCAGTAGGTGTCGAAGCCCACGGTACCGAAGATGAAGGGCGCCGCGGTCTTGTTCGGTACCGACAGTTCGGGCCCCACACCGAAGAAGGCGCTCCAGTTCTTGGTCTCGATCGTCAGCTTGTCGTTGGGTCCGAGGTTGCTTGACGGCACATCGGCCGTACGGGAGAAATTATAGAGGAGGCCGAGATTCGAGCGGATCGCGAACGCCTTGTCCGGCTTGGGCCTCACGACATCCGTGGCATCCAGCCCGAAGCCGAATCCGGCAATCTTCCCCCAGTCGCCCATGGGGAAGGAGCCGACGAAGTACCCGCCGGCCAGCTGCTGCGCCTGGGCCACGGCAATGGAGGGGCTCGCGGCAGCCGCGAAGGAGAGAACCAGCCCAGCGAAAAGTATCCGATTGGATTTCATGGAAACCTCGGGTCCTGCGAATCGTCCTCGCGATAGTGACGCGAATCGGCCGAAGATCTCGGCCGGTGTGGGGATTGCGGCGCGCGCGGCATCGTACAAGTCGACTCCACGTGCGTCAACGCTCAGCGAAACCGCCTGTTGCGGGGCACGTGCGGTGGTAGACGAAGGTCGATTCGCGGCGCGGGCAGCTTCCTCCTATCATCGCCCGGTCGCTTGGAAACAAGCCGGAATTCCGTCGGCGCGTGATCGCGCGGCCGCGACTCCGCCGGGACGTCGGTCGATCTCTGTGCCTCGACTTGGAGGAACGCATGAGCATTCGCGCAGGCTGTCGCACCTGCATCCTGGCGATCGTGGTCGCAGGGCTCGTCATCACCACAGCCGGCCATGCCGCGACCGCGCCGGCCGGCACGGCGAAGGACGGATACGACTTCAACGACTCGCACTTCCACCTCACAAACTATATCCAGGAAGGGATCACCGCGCGGCAGTTCCTGAAGATCATGGGAACGCGCACCGGGCGCTCGACACTGTTCGGCATCCCGCTCCAGCAGCAGTGGTCCTACCGCATCTCCGGGGACAACGCCCCGACCTACTACCTGGATACCGACGCGCGGCTCTACTACTACTCGTTCACCGATGCGACCATCGCCATGGCGTACAAGTCGCTGACGAAGGCGGAGCAGGCGCGGTTCGATCCGATGATCACGGGCTTCAACCCGACCGACATGTACGCCGCGGACCACATCCGCCGGGTGCTGCTCACGTTCCCCGGCGTGTTCTCGGGGATCGGCGAGTTCACCATCCACAAGGAGTTCGTGTCCTCCAAGATCGCGGGGGACGTGGCGAGCCTGACGGATCCCGCGCTCGACCGGCTGCTCGACTTCGCCGCCGAGGTCGGCCTCGTGGTGCTCATTCACAACGACGTGGACCGGCCGTTCCCCCGCAAGGAAGATCCGCCGTTGTTCCTCGCCCAGTTCAAGGACCTGCTCCGCCGGCACCCGAACAACTCGATCATCTGGGCCCACGTGGGACTCGGTCGGGTCATCCAGCCGGTTCAACAGCATATCGCGATGGTGGAGGACATCCTCGACGACCCGGTCTGCGCGCACGTCTGCTTCGACATCTCCTGGGACGAAGTCGCCAAGTACATCGTCGCGAGTCCTGAAGCGACGCAGAAGACCGCGGACCTGATCAACCGGTATCCGGACCGGTTCCTGTTCGGATCGGATACCGTGGCGCCTGCGGACTCCGCCTCGTATTACAAGGTCTTCGAGATGTACCAGCCGCTGTGGAAGCTGCTGACGAAGGAGGCCAGCCTCAAGGTCCGCAAGGGCAACTACGAGCGGATCTTCGACGAGGGCAGGCGCAACGCCCGAGCGTGGGAAGCTGCGCAGTTGAAGCGCGCCGGCAGGTGAACACGGGGGCGGACGGGCGCACGGGGTCCGGCTCCTGGCGCGGCGTCCTGGCGGCCGCCTGCGAAGTGCTGGGCATCGTCGCGCTCTTGCTGGGTGTGCTCCTCGGTTACACCACGCGCTCCGTGTTCAACTCGGAGGCATTCTCGTCGCGGGTCGCAGCGAGCCTGTCCGAGCCGGGCGTGTCGAACTTCGTCGCCGGCAAGATCGCGGACGGGGTGATCGCCGCGAAGCCGGACCTCACCGGACTGCGCCCGCTCATCGTGGCCGGTGGCCGGAGCGTGGTCGGCTCGGCCCCGTTCCGCGCCGCGGCACGCCGTGCCGCGCTCGAGGCGCATCGGGCGCTCATGTCCGGGACGGGTGCGAAGATCATGCTGTCGGTGCGGGACGTGGGCGAGATCCTCCAGGCGACGCTCGCCATGCATCCGGACGTGGCCGCGAAGCTGCCGCGACGGCTCACCGCCCGGCTCGCCGGGCTCGAGGACCTCCCGGGCGGTGAGTTCACCGCCCGGATCGTCCGGATCGCACACCGTGCGCGGCTCGGCTTTCTCGCGCTGATGATCGGCGGGCTCATCCTGATCGTGGGCGGTGTCGCGATGACGCGCGACCACCGCCGGGCCATGTTCCGCGTCGGCGTGCTCATCGTTTCCGCGGCGTGCTTGCTGTGGCTCGTGGCCCGTTTCGGGGGGATCGTCGTGGGCAGCCTGCCGCGCGACCCCGACATGGGGCTGCTCGCGCGAGGACTCTGGCAGGCGTTTCTCGGCGCGCTCCAGATCTGGGCCCTCGGCCTCGGGCTGGTCGGAATCCTGTTCGCCTCGGCCTCCGCGGCGTTGCTGCAGCGCGACCACATCGAGGCGCGGGCGCAGCGCGTATGGGCCTGGCTCGTCACGCCGCCGGAATCGCGGGGACTGCAGTTCCTGCGCGGACTGGTGCTCCTCGCGCTCGGGCTTTTCGCCATCGTGTGGCCGCTCCCGGCCTTGAGCGTGCTGGCGCTCCTCGGGGGCGCGCTCGTGGTCTTCATCGGCTTGCGCGAGGCGCTGGGCGCCGCGCTCCAGGCGATCCCGGAGACGGTGCCCGCCGTCGCCTCGGGCCATCGCGGCGGATGGAATCCGGCGCGGATCACGCTTGCGGGGACGCTGGCCCTCGCCATCCTCGCGGCCGTCGGAACGTGGGTCCTGCGATCCCCGCCGGGTCCCGCTGGCGCACCACCCATCACCGCGTGCAATGGCTATCCGGAGCTGTGCGACCGCAGGCTCGACCAGGTGGTCTTTCCCACGTCCCACAATTCGATGGGCGGCGCGGACATCGCCGGCTGGATGTTCCCCAACCAGAACAAGGGCATTCCGAAGCAGCTCGAAGACGGCGTCCGCGGGTTCCTGATCGACGCCCATTACGGTGTTCCGGTGGGCGAGCACGTCAAGACGATCATGGACAACGAGAAATCGGCCATGGCCACGTACGAGAAGGCGCTCGGCAAGGAAGGCATGGCGGCCGCGCTGCGCATCCGTGACCGCCTGGTGGGTGGAGACGAGAAGCAGCGCGCGGTCTACATGGCGCACGGCTTCTGCGAGCTGGGGGCGACGCCGCTCATCGAGACTCTGGGGCAGATCCGCGACTTCCTGGTCGCGAACCCGGGCGAGATCCTCATCATCTGCATCCAGGACGAAGGCGTCACGCCGCAGGACATCGCCCGGTGCTTCGAGAAGAGCGGGCTCATCGACTTCGTCTACCGCGGCTCGGTTCAGCCGCCATGGCCGACGCTGCGCGAGATGGCGGAATCCGACCAGCGCGTCCTGGTCATGGCCGAGCACAACAGCGCCGGCGTCCCCTGGTACCACCCGGCGTTCGAGGTGATGCAGGAGACACCGTACGAGTTCCGCGACACCACGCAGTTCTCGGAGGTTCCGAACCGCGGGGGCACGAGCGGCTCCCTGTTGCTCATGAATCACTGGATCGAAACCGTTCCCATGCCGAAGCCGAGCAATGCGGAGGTGGTGAACTCGTATGACTTCCTGCTGGGGCGCGCGCGTCGCTGCCAGCAGACGCGCGGCCACGTGCCGAACCTCGTCGCCGTGGACTTCTACGGCACGGGCGACCTGATGCGCGTGGTTCAGACGCTGAACGGCGTCCACCCGTGAGGGCCGCGCGAGTGGGTTGGCATTCGGAGCGCCGGGCGGCTCCGGCCGGGATGTTCAGGCGCGTGCGGACGCCGCCCGGGCGAGCCCCTTGAGTCGGAATCCGAACATGACGAGCGCGAGACCGAAGACGACCGCAAAGCACGCGATGATCCAGATGACGGACAGGGCACCGGCGCCGGGTCGCATCAGCAGGAACGCGCCGAACAGGATCGAGAGTGCGCCCGAGAGCCCGAGCATGAGCTCGTTCGCGATCACCTCGCGGAAGCGGACTGCCGCCACGATCTGGAAAATGCCGATCGCGATCGCCCACACCGCGATGAACATGAGGAGCAGCCGTGCGGTCATGCCGGGCCACGCGAACGTCGCCACGCCCGCGCCAATGCCGATCAGGCCGACCAGGAGGAGCGGCGCCATCGGCTTGCCCTGGTCCCTGATCTGGAATGCGGCGACCAGGGCGAAGACCCCGTCCGCGAGCGCATAGGCGCCCCACACCATCACGAGAATCGCGAGGGTGAGCCCGGGCCACGCGAATGCCATGATGCCGAACAGAATGGCCGTACATCCCCGAAGCACGATCCAGCCCCAATTGCGCGCCAGGTGGCCTACCAGCGTCTCGATCGCCATGGCTCCCTCCTCTCGAACTCACTGCCCTGCTGCCCCCGCCCACCGCGTCCTGCCGACGGGTCTGCGGAATGTTCTCCCGCCCGCACGTTCCGGGCGGGCTCGAGCTTCAGAATCGGAACACCGGGATGAGTGCCAGGTACCAGCCACCGTGGAAGTCGACCCCTCCATCCGCGGCGAGTTCGAGCCAGCGCTTCGCACCATAGTGTGCGCCGAGACCGTAGGTGTACCGGTACGCCGGCCCCTGGTCCACCTGGAACGCCAACGTGCCGCCATCCGGATCCGCGACGCTTCCGGTCGCGGTGGCGAACGTGTTCCAGTCGGTGACGCTCAGCCACGTCCGGAGCGGCCGCGTCCCGAGCTTGCCGTTCCACCCGCCGCGGACAGAGGTCACGACCGCCTTGAAGCGATCGTCGAAGCCGAGATCGGCCTGGGCGAGGTTGGTATCGTAGGTCAGGAAGAACGGACCATAGCCGCCCGCCACCGTCATGCCCACGCCTCCGACCGTCCCTTCCATGCTGGTCTTGACCGAGACCTCGCGCCGCCGCACCGGTCCGTTGGGCAGGAGCGGCGGGAGCGAGACTTCGATCCGGGTGTCGGAACTGTTCCAGATGTAGCCCGTGATCAGGTAGAGATTGACGAACGGCATGAGCCACACATCGAGCTTGAGGTTCACGTTCTCCACGACGGCACGGGCGGAGAGCTGTGCGAAGTCGCTGGCCGACTGCGGAGGAGCGCCGTTCCGGCCCACGCGCACGTCGCTGATCGCGATGTCCCGGCTCAGGTGGTAGTAGACGAGGCCGGCGCCGAACGGGAGCGGCAGCTCGATGCCGCGCTTCGTGGCCTCCTCGCGGAGCAGCGGGAGGAACGACGACCAGCGCGCGGAGTCCGGGTCCGAGACGCGCGCCGGCACCGCGGTCTCCGTACCGGATGGCGCGGCCGAGGAACTCGAGACAATGCCTGCCGCGGCGCATGCGACCAAGAGTCCACCCACGATCCTCACCCGGTTCCTCCCCGCCCTTCGCACTGCCGTGTCGTGTGAATCGCGCTGCTGCGAACGCTGTCGGCCAGACTACCGCGCTGTTCGTTCGAGACACAATCCGACTCCGCCCGCGCACCCGGGCAGTGTTTGTATGGGTCCTCGGTTGGCAGTAGCCTGACCGGCGGCATCCGAATGAAGCGATCCGCGACCGGCTGAACATTGACGGTCGTGCCGAGGAGGTGAGTCCGTGAAGACCAATTCCAATGGGGCCACATGGGTCCGGCTCGTGATCCTCGCCCAGGTGCTCGCGATCGGCTCGGCCGGCTGCGGCAAGAAGCAGGAGGCGGCCCCGGCTGCGCCGCCCGAGGTCAAGGTGGTCGCGGCGGTGCAGCAGGACGTGCCCATCACCCGGGAGTGGGTCGGGCAGACGATCGGTGCGGTCGACATCGAGATCCGCGCGCGCGTCGCGGGCTGGCTCAAGAGCCTCAACTTCAAGGAAGGCACGGAGGTCAAGGCCGGGACGCTGCTCTACACCATCGACACCAGCGAGCTGGAGCAGAGCGTCGCGGAGGCGAAGGGGCGGCTCGCGCAGGCCCAGACGCTGTTGTCGAGGGCCGAGTCCGACGTCAATCGCTACACGCCGCTCGCCGCCGCCGGGGCGGTGAGCCAGCGCGATCTCGAACGAGCCCTTGCCGAAGCCGGTTCGAGGAAGGGCGAAGTCGAAGCGGCGCAGGCGAGCTTGAATCTCGCCGAGATCAACATGGGTTACGCCACGATCGCCGCGCCGGTCGACGGCCTGATCGGCATCTCGGCGGCCCGCGTCGGCGACTTCGTCGGGCGTCCGCCCAATCCGGTGATCCTCAATACGATCTCGCGGATCGACTCGATCCACGTCCGCTTCTCCATCACCGAGCAGCAGTACCTCGAACTCGCGCGCCGCAGGCAGGCCGACGCGAAGACGGCGGAGGAACGGACGCAACGTGAATTGCAGCTCATCCTCGCGGACGGGACTCAATACCCGCTTCCGGGGCACATCACGCTGACGCAGCGCCAGGTCGATCCGGCGACCGGGACGCTGCAGTTCGAGGCGTCGTTCCCGAACCCGAATCGCATCCTGCGTCCGGGCCAATTCGCGAAGATCCGTGCCGTCGTGGACGAACAGAAGAACGCGCTGGTCGTTCCCAGCCGGGCGATCACCGAGCTGCAGGGCCAGTCGCTCATCTACACCGTCGGCAAGGACGGCAAGGTGGCCATGCACCGCGTCGATCTCGGTCCGCAGGCCGGCAGCCTCACCGTGATCGCGAGCGGCATCGCAGCCGGCGACCAGGTCATCGTGGATGGGCTGCAGAAGGTCCGGCCGGACATGGCGGTCACCACGGTCCCGTTCGCTCCCGACTCCACCGCCAGCGACAGCGGGCGCTGATCCATGTCGAAATTCTTCGTCGCCCGCCCGATCGTGGCGATGGTCATTTCCATCGTCATGATCATCGTGGGCCTGGTGGTCATGAAGCGGCTGCCGATCTCCCAGTTCCCGGACATCGTGCCGCCGATGATCAACGTGACGACCACTTACATCGGCGCCTCGGCGGTCGACGTCGAGCAATCGGTGGCCACGCCGCTGGAACTCCAGGTCAACGGCGTGGAGAAGATGATCTACATGAAGTCCATCAACGCCAACGACGGGACGCTCACGCTTCAAGTTTCGTTCGACATCGGGTCGGACCTCGACATCTCGAACATGCTGACGCAGAACCGCGTGTCGCAGGCCTCGGCATCGCTGCCGTCCGCGGTGAAGAACTACGGCCTGACCACCAAGAAGTCGCTGGTGTTTCCGCTCATGCTGGTGACGCTCAAGTCACCGAAATCGACGTACGACAACAACTTCCTGAGCAACTACGCCGCGATCAACATCAATGATCGCCTGAGCCGGATCTCGGGAGTCGGCGACGTCAAGCTGTTCGGCGGCAGTGACTACGCCATGCGCATCTGGCTCCGGCCGGACGTCATCGCCAAGCTGGGGCTCACGGTGCCGGACATCGTGCGGGCGACGCAGGAACAGAACGTGATCAGCCCCGCGGGTCAGATCGGCGCGCCCCCCGCCCCCGCGGGGACCGATTTCACCTACACCGTGCGCACGCAGGGCCGGCTGCTCAACGAAACCGAATTCGGGAAGATCGTGCTCCGCACCAACCCCGACGGCTCGCAGGTTCTGCTTCGCGACGTCGCCCGGATCGAGCTCGGGACACTGCTCTACAACCAGGTCGGCCGGAACAACGGCAAGCCGGCGGCAGTCATCGCGGTCTATCAGCTTCCGGGTTCAAACGCGCTCGCGGTCGCCGCCCAGGTCAAGACGACCATGCACGAGCTGGCCAGGGATTTTCCGCCCGACATCGAGCAGACCGTCTCCCTGGACACCACGCTGGCGGTCGAAGAGAGCATCCACGAGATTGTGAAGACGCTGTTCGAGGCCGTCCTGCTCGTGATCCTGGTCGTGTTCGTGTTCCTGCAGAACTGGCGCGCCACGCTCATTCCCCTGCTCACCGTTCCCGTTTCGCTGATCGCGACCTTCATCGTGTTCCCGTTGATGGGATTCTCCATCAACACGCTGTCGCTGCTGGGGATGGTGCTGGCCATCGGTATCGTCGTGGACGACGCCATCGTCGTGGTGGAAGCGGTGATGCATCACATCGAGGGCGGAATGTCCCCCCGGGACGCGACGCTCAAGGCGATGGAGGAGGTGTCCGGCGCGGTCGTGGCCATCGCGCTGATCCTGGCCGCGGTGTTCGTGCCGGTGGCATTCGTGAGTGGGATCACCGGCCGCCTGTACCAGCAATTCGCCATCACCATCGCGATCTCGGTGGCGTTCTCCGCCTTCAACGCGCTCACCCTCAGCCCCGCGCTCGCCGCCAAGCTCCTGCTGCCGAAGGGTGTCGGGAAGCGCTCGCCGCTCCAGGGCTTCTACGACTGGTTCAACAAGCTGTTCGACAAGTTCACGGGCGGCTACCTCTCGTTCGTCAGCATCCTCGTGCGCAAGGTCATGCGCAGCCTGGTGTTCGTCGGGGTCGTCATCGTCGGCACGGTCGTGCTCATGAAGGCCGTCCCGGGTGGGTTCGTGCCCGAGGAGGACAACGGCTACTTCATGATCAATGTCCAGCTGCCCGACGCCAGCTCCCTGCAGCGGACCGACGTCGTGTGCCGGAAGGTCGAGAAGATCCTCAGCCAGACCGCGGGGATCGACAACTACACGACCATCACCGGTTACAGCATCATCACCCAGGTGGCGGGCCCCAACATCGGCGGCTTCTTCGTCTCGCTGAAACCCTGGGGGGAGCGGAAAGACCCCAAGGAACACGCGTTCAAGCTGGTCTCCGACCTGAACGAACGGTTCGCGCGCGACATTCCCGAGGCCATCGTCTACACCTTCGGTCCGCCGGCGATCCAGGGGCTCGGCACCGGCGCGGGATTCACGTTCCTGTTGCAGGATCGCTCCGGCAACTCGCCGCAGGAGCTGGCCGCGATGACCGACCGGTTCCTCGCGGCGGCCCGCAAGCGGCCGGAGATCGGGCGGATCGCGACCTTCTACCGCTCCAACGTGCCGCAGGTCTACGCCGAGGTCGATCGCGACAAGGTGCTCAAGCAGGGCATCAGCATCTCCGACGTGAACCAGACGCTGGGCACGCTGCTGGGGGCGAGCTACATCAACGACTTCAACCGGTTCGGCCGGGTCTACAAGGTCTATCTCTCCGCGGATGGTGAGTACCGCAACGAGACCTGGGACCTGAGCCAGTTCTACGTGCGCAACAGCACGGGTGCCATGGTCCCGCTCAACACGCTGGTGAGCATGAAGCCCACCTCCGGCCCCGAGTTCACGAACCGATTCAACATGTTCCGATCGACCGAGCTGAGCGGCGTCCCCGCACCCGGGTACAGCTCGGCCCAGGCCCTCACCGCGCTCCAGGAAGTGTCGGCCCAGGTCCTGCCCGTGGGCTGGGGCTACGACTGGTCCAACATGTCGTACCAGGAGAAGAAGGCGGCCGGGAGCTCGGGTGCGATCTTCGTCATGGCGCTGGTGTTCGTGTTCCTGCTCTTGTCGGCGCAATACGAGAGTTGGGCGCTGCCCGTGAGCGTCCTGCTCGGCACGCCGTTCGCGGTGTTCGGCGCGATGCTGGGGCTCTGGCTGGCCCGGTTCATGAGTCCCAGCTTCGAGAACAACGTCTTCGCCCAGATCGGGCTGGTCACGCTGATCGGCCTGGCGGCGAAGAACTCGATCCTGATCGTGGAGTTCGCGAGGATGCAGCAGAAAGAGAAGGGCATGTCCGGGGTCGAGGCGGCGCTGACGTCTGCCAAGCTCCGGCTGCGGCCGATCCTCATGACGTCGTTCGCCTTCATCCTCGGGGTCGTGCCGCTGGTGCGGGCCGCAGGTGCCGGCGCCGAATCGCGGAAGGTCATGGGCATGGCCGTGTTCGCCGGTCTCCTGGTCGCCACGATTCTCGGGATCTTCCTGATTCCGTCGCTGTTCGTCCTCGTGGACAAGTACCTCATGGGCGCCAAGCCGGCGGTGACCGACAAGGTCCCGGACGCCCTCTCCCCGGCGCCGGTCCGCGAGGGAGAACACTGATGCGGCGGCTCCTCGCACTCGTGCTCCTCGCGGCGCTCGTGGAGGGATGCGCCGTGGGCGGCGGGTACCACGCCCCGGCGATCGAGAGCCCGCCCGAGTGGCTGAATCGCGACAGCACGAACTTCGTGTACACGGGCACGGCCGAGGACGAGGTGACCTGGTGGCACCTGTTCGGCGACACGGTGCTGACCAGCCTCATCTCGACGGGGCTGCAGGCGAACGGGGACGTCCAGATCGCCGCCGCCCGCGTCGAGGAGCTGATGGGTCGCTACGGCGTGACCAAGTCCGATTTCTTCCCCAAGATCGACGCCAGCGGCAGCGGGGCTCGTGGGCAGTTCGGGATCATCGGCGCGAACCCGACCGGTGAGCGGCCCACGCAGAACTATTTCCAGGTGGCGCTGTCCACGGTCTGGGAGCTGGACCTGTGGGGCAAGGTGCGGCGCGCCACGGAGGCGGCGCGCGCCGACGTGCTGGCGTCCGAGGAGGCCCGGCGCGGGGCGGTTCTCACCACGATCTCGCTCATCGCCGATTCTTACATCGATCTGCTCGCGGCGGACGAGCAGCTCCGGATCGCGCAACAGACCGTGGACACGCGGCGTGCATCCCTCGACCTGTTCCGGCAGCGGCGCGCGAAGGGCGACATGTCGCAGCTGGAGTTCAGCCAGGCGGAGGCCGAGTACTGGCTGGCCGTGTCGCAGGTTCCGTTCTTCGAGAAGAAGGTCGTGTTCATCGAGAACGCCATCAACTTCCTGCTCGGGCGCAACCCGGGCCCCGTTCCGCGCGGAGTCCCACTCGACAGCCTGGCCGCGCCGACCGTCCCCGTCGGCGTGCCGTCCAGCCTGCTCCAGCGGCGGCCCGACGTGCGCTTCGCCGAGGAGAACCTGCGGGCGGCCGACGCCCGGGTCGGCGTGGCACGCGCGCGCTACTTCCCCTCCATCTCGCTGTCGGGGCTGTTCGGCTCGGCGAGCAACGAGTTGTCGTCGCTCTTCAAGGCGGACGCCGCCACGTGGGATGTCGGCGGCGACGTGCTCCAGCCGATCTTCCACTGGGGCGAGATCCGGGGCGAGGTGAAGGGCGCGGAGGGCCAGCAGAAGCAGACGCTCTATGCGTATGTCCAGGCCGTGCACAACGCGTTCCGCGAGGCCGAGAACGCGCTGACCGACCGCACGCGGACCGGCGAACAGGTGGAGGCGGAGGGCAAGCGGGTCGAGGCGCTGCTGACGTACACCCGGCTGGCGAGGATGCGCTACACGGAGGGGGCGACCAGCTATCTCGAGGTCCTGGACGCGGAGCGCGCGCTGTTCTCCACCCAGCTCGACTACGCGCAGACGCGCTCGGATCTCTACAAGAGCGTCGTCACCATCCACCAGGCGCTGGCGGGCAGCTGGCTCGACCAGGCCTCGTCGTCCTCGTTCCAGGTCGAGAAGGACGTCAAGCCGCGGGGACGGAAGAAGTAGCCGCTGATTCCCCCGCGCCGGGGTCGGCGGCCGCTACCCGCGTGCGACCTCGAGACACATCTGCATCAGGCCCGCGGCCATCTCGCGCATGACCTTCCGCATCTCGTCGTAGGGCGGATGGAACGGGGTCGAGGCGCGTGACCGCCCCCACTCCACCGTGTACGCGAGGATCTTCGGCTTGCGAGGGTCCATCAGGTGACGGCTGTACGTGTAGTCGTCGCACGCGCCGGCGGTCGGGTAGAGGCCGACGGACTGCTGGACGCGGTAGTCGCGCCCGCGGACGAGCCGGATCGCGCCGGCCATCTTCCGGCCGAGTTCCGCCGCCCGCTTCTCGTCCGCGGCGGGGATGTACTCGCGGTAGGCATCGTCGTGGATGAGGCCCCGCTTGCCATCGTAGGCGGGGTTCCGGAAGCTCATGCGCGGATTGCGTGACTGGTTCTCGTCGCTCCCCCAGCTGTGCAGGATCGTCTCCCCGTAGCTGTGCAGGTCGACCAGGTAGCGGATCCGGGGGCTGCTGTCGAGCAGCCAGATCACGTTGCGCGTCTCCGGCTCGGAGGCCGGCCCGGGTCCGACGTACGTTTCGTAGTCGCCCGGGTTGTGCGAGCTCTGCACCGTCTGCGGGGCGAAGTGGCGGTCGTAGCGCCACAGGAACGGGAAGTTCCGGTTGAGATCCACACCGATCGAGCGCGAGCCCTTGCCGCGCGGAGCCGGGCGACGGTTCTTCCGCCACATCGGGTGGTTGTCCATGCTGAACCGGCGCCCGTCCGGGTTCACCTGCGGAAAGAGGATGATGTCGATCTTCTCCACGATGTCCCGGATCTGGGCGGCCGTGAACGCCTTCTTCCCCAGGCGAACGCCCTTCCGGTCGCGGTAGGCCCGCAGCAGGCGCATGGCGAAGTACACCAGGATGTCGGAGCCGCCCCACTCCCGCCCGTGGAGGCACGCGGTGAAGCAGACGGCCGGTCGATTCCTGCCACCCCCCCGCCCGATCCTCGCCGCATGGCAGCGGCGCTTCTCCCAGGTGAGGTTCGGAAGCTCGATCCGCTCGAAGTACCCCGCGTGATTCTTCTCCCCCAGGGCGAGCGCCCCTTCCACCTCGTCGGCGGTGAGATACCCCCCGCCCCAGATGACGTCTCCGTAGCGTCCATGGCGGAGCCGGCTCCGGGCGGCCTGCTGCGTCTCGGCCTGGCGCTGGCGATCGTGGGCCTCGACCTTCTCGCGGATGACGACGCCGTAGCCCTGGCGCCGGACCCAGTCCACCTTGGCGCTGTCGAGGTAGGCGTCGACGACGATGCCGTGCTTGTCCTCGCGGTAGCCGACGACGACGACGCGGAGCTTCGCTCCGAGCGCCGTCAGGTGACGCCGGTCACGGCCGGTGATCGAGACGTGGCAGATCGCCAAGCGGTCCTCCTCAGGTTCGTTGCATCGGGTGCGCCGGTGCGCGGGGCAGGATGTTACGCCCGTTCGTGAGTGGCTGCCTTGCGGGCCGCGGCCGCCTCCATCGAGCGGATGAAGAAGGGATAGAGCGGTACGCTCACGAGGAGTGCCACCATGGCGTGCACCACCGTCTGCGGATCGCCGCCCGCGACGGCCCACAGGCAGTAGCCGACCGCCGCGATCGCGACCCACTTGAACGTCTGGAAGCTGCGCGCCGGAAGCCGGCGGTCGAACATCAACTTGACGAGCGCCACGGAGGCATAGATGTACGGCACCACGATCAGGATCACCGACAGGTCGATGATGTGGCCGAACTGCTCACCGAGCGTCGGCGACATGGTGGCAAACAGGACGATCGTCATCAGCACACCGACGATGATGAGCCCGTGTCCCGGAACGCCGAACCGGTTCAGCCGCGAGAACACGGCCGGGAACATCCCATCGTCCGCCGCGGCCTTGGCGGACTGGCCCACGAGCAGCATCCACCCGCCGAGCGAGCCCAACGACTTGAGGATCGCGCACAGGCTGATGACGACCATGCCCCAGTCCCCGACCGCGAGCCGCGCCGCTTCGGCGAACGGTGCGTGGGACTTCTGCAGCTCCGCGTTCGGGATGATGCCCATGATGACGGAGGAGCTGAGCACGTAGACGACGGTGGCGATGCCGAGGCCCAACAAGGTGGCCAGCGGGATGTTGCGCCTGGGGTTCTCGATCACGCCCGCGGAGACCGCCGCGCTTTCGATGCCCATGAAGGCCCAGAGCGCCATCGATGCGGCCCGTGAGACGGCGTGCATGCCGGACCCGCCGCTCGTGTTCCAGCCGGCGAGGAACTTCGCCGGCTCGAACCAGAACCAGCCCAGGAACGAGATCGCCAGGATGGGGACCAGGGCCAGGCCCATGGTCCAGGTCTCCAGCGCGCCCACCACGCGCGGTCCGAGGATGTTGGTGAACGTGAGCGCCCAGATCACGGCGGCAGTGGCGAACACGCTCGCCGGGGGGTGGCTGATCGCGGGGAAGAACTGCGCGAGGTAGCCCACCGCCGCCAGCGCGACGGCGACGTTCCCGATCCAGTTGCAGAACCAGTAGATGTAGTTGGTCTGGAAGCCGACGTAGGGCCCGAGGAAGTCCCGTGCGTACGCATAGGGACCTCCCTCCTGCGGATCCAACTCCCCCAGCTTGGCGAAGACGAGGCCGAGGGCGGCTGCGCCCGCGGCGGCGACGACCCAGCCGAAGATGGAGATGCTCCCGACCGAGGCGAGGCTGACCGGGAGCAGGAAGAGACCCGTGCCGATCATGTTGCCGGCCACGAGCATCGTGGCCTGCGTGAGCGACATCTTCCGGGCCCGATCGCTCATCGATGCTTCGTCGTGGCCGCTCGCGCGCTCACCGCGTCCTCAGGCCCTGCCTTTCTTCAGGCACTGCACGTAGTAATTGCCTTCCCGCTTCTCGACGCCGTGCGTGTCGAGCCCGAAGCCCGGGAACTTGCCGTCCCAGGCCCAGAGCGCACGCAGATAGCTCAGGTACGGGCCGTCCGCGGCGCCGGTCTCCTCTCCGGGCATGAGCATCGGGATCCCCGGTGGATACGGGACCACGCTC
Organism: uncultured bacterium; assembly: GCA_964434945.1. Classification (GTDB taxonomy): domain Bacteria; phylum Eisenbacteria; class RBG-16-71-46; order RBG-16-71-46; family RBG-16-71-46; genus JAIOPA01. The sequence continues at coordinate 20,647 of CAYSWZ010000218.1, forward strand.
GTGGCGAGGATACGATGGGCGAGCTTGTCCAGGGGCACGTGCTCGATCTGCGCCCGCACGAGCTGCTGGTAGGCGGCGTCCGGTGTCATCGCCGGCGTGGGCAGCGTCGAGAACGCTTCCGCAAGCCAGTGCGTCCGCCGGGTCTCCTGGAGCGTCGCGAACATGCCGTTGGCGAGGTCCTTGAGGCCCATGCCGGCGTAGGTTCCGGGATAGTCGTTGGGAAGGTCCGGCAGCACCTCGGTGAGCGGCGCGTTGCGGTCGTAGTCGGTCTTGAAGTCGAGCAGGACGTTCAACAGCGTCCCCCAGCGGCCCTTGGTGATGCCGAGCGAGAACAGGAACAGGATGGTGAAGTCCGTGGTCTTCTCGACCTCCACTCCCCGGCGATGGAGATACGCCGTCACCAGGCTGGCGGGGATCCCCCACTTGTCCGGGCCCCCTGCGTCGGCGACTCCCGGCGTGACGATGGACACCTTGATCGGGTCCAGCATGCAGTAGCCGTCCTCGAGGTCGCCGAACCCATGCCAGTTGTCGCCGGGGTGCAGCACCCAGGCGTCGGGGTCCGTGGCCAGCCACTCGGGGGACGCGTCCTCGAACGCGACCTTCTTGCCGCCTCCGCCCTCGCGCACCTTGTCCGCATTCCAGGTGCTGAAGAACCAGTCCTTCTTCGCGGCGAACTCGCGGTGCACGCGGCCCATCGTCTGGCGGAACGCCACCGCCTCCTGGAGCGACTCGTCGGTGAGCGCCCGCCCGCCGGGGCCGTCCATCATGGCCGTCGTGATGTCGTTGGAGACGATGATCGGGTAGAACGGCGACGTCGAGGCGTGCATCATGTACGACTCGTTGAAGCGCTCGTGCGGGATGGGGCTCCGGCCGTCGCGGATGTGCAGGAACGAGGCCTGCGAGAGCGCGGCCAGCAGCTTGTGCGTCGAATGCGTGGCGAACGTCGTCGGCCCCTTGTGATCCTTGGGGTCGCCATGCATGGCGTGCCGGTCGCGGTAGATGGGGTTGAAGCGCGCGTAGGCGTACCAGGCCTCGTCGAAGTGGATCCGGTCCACGCTCGGGTCGAGCAGCTCCTCGACCCGGCGGGCGTTGTAGCAGAGCCCGTCGTAGGTGGAGTTGGTCACCACCGAGTAGACCGGTCGCAGCTCGACGTCCTTCGTGACCAGCGGATTGGCCTTGATCGCGGCCTTGATCCCCGCTTCGCTCAGGCGCTCGGGCGGGATCGGCCCGATGATCCCGTAGCGGTTGCGCAGGGGCACGAAATACGTCGGGATGCCCCCGGTCATCACCAGGCTGTGTTCGATGGACTTGTGGCAGTTCCGGTCGCACAGCGCGATCTGGCCGCGGCCGACCGCCGCCATGAAGATCACCCGGTTCGACATGGACGTACCGTTGGTGACGCAATAGGTGCGGTGGGCCCCGAACACGCGGGCCGCATACCGCTCGTGTTCGCCCATGGGCCCGGTGTGGTCGAGCAACGATCCCAGGGCACCGACGCTGATCGAGATGTCGGAGCGCAGCAGGTTCTCGCCGAAGTAGTCGAAGAAGACGCGGCCGACGGGCGACTTCAGGAACGCGGTGCCGCCGGCGTGGCCGGGGGTGTGCCAGGAGTGCTCGTTCTCCTGGGTGAACTTCATGACGGCGGCGGCGAGCGGCGGCAACATGACCTCGAGGTAACGGCGGATGGCGGCCACCACGCGCCCGCCGACGAACGCCGCCGTGTCCTCGAGCGTCCAGATGAACTCGTCCGCCATCTGCATGACCTCGGTCGGGATCGAGGACACCGAGCCGCGCTCGGCCATGAGGAAGATCGGGATCTTGTCGTTGCGCGAGCGCACCAGGGCGAGGAGATTCACCGCCTGCTCGTGCTTCTTGTCCGCCCCCAGGCTCCAATCCATGAGGATGACGTGGATCGCCGAGTCCGAAACGATCACCGAGACGCCGTCCTCCGCGGACGTCGCCTTCACCACCTCGACGGCCCGGTCCTGCAGCTCCTGCACGAGCGTGCGAACCGCCCGGCCCCTGGCGCTCGACTCGTCGAGCTCGTCGTCCACCACCAGCGCCCGCAGGCTCAGTCGCTTGATGCTCCGCTCGATCATCGGATGCCTCCCCAGGCCTCGCGCCAACGTGATCAGGCCGATCCCAGCCAGCGTTCCTGAAGGGACGGCTCAGCGGCGGCGGACGCGGGTGCGAACCGACGCCGGCAATGTCTCTTTCGCGTCTCCGCCGGTGGCGGAGGGAGCGCAACCTGCCCCGCCGCCGGCCGAACCACACGATGAACGGCGCCTCAGTCCGGCCGGGTGTTCATCCGGAAGAACGTGAGCGCATTCTCGTCGGGTTTCCCGAACCACTTTGCGTACAGCGTGCTGATCTCGCCGGACGAATAGAGCCGGCTGAGCGTCTTGTCCACGGCGAGCCGCATGTCGTCGTCACCACGGGCGACGCCGATGGCCAGGGGCTCGAACGTGTAGTTGTGCTGGAGCACGACCAGGGCGCCCGGAGTGGCGCTGCGCGCCGCGGCGTCGAGGAGGATGGCGCGGTCGCCGAACAGGACGTTGGACTTGCGATCCAGCACGCTCTGGACACCCGCCGCGTAGCCGTCCACGGCATTGACCTTGGCGTTCACCTGGAAATCGTTGAGCTTCTTCGCCAGCCAGTCCTGGGTGGTCGTGCCCGCGACCACCGCAAACGTCTGCGTCTGGAGGAACTGGCCCGCGTTGGCACGCCATTGCGGTTGCTGCACCAGCTTCTGTCCCGTCAGGACTTCGGTCAGTCGGGGCGGAGCGTCCGCACGCACCAGCGCGCCGATCCCGCCCGGGAAGATCGGGGTCGAGAAGGCGACGTCCTTCCGCCGCCCCAGCGTCTCGGTGTCCGCACCACACAGGAGGTCGATGCCGCCGTCCTTCAGGATCTGGAAGCGATCCTGCGCCGTCACGGGCACCCACTCCACCGCGAGCTGCGGCAATGCGAGATCGGCCTTGATCGCGTCGGCCACCGCGGTGCAGAGCGCGACGGTGAATCCCGCCGGGTTGCCGGACTCGTCCTTGAACGAGAACGGCCGCGCGTCGGTGCGATAGCCGATCTTGATCTTCCCCGCCGCGCGAATCCGGTCCAACGTCATGGCTGCCGGCTTGGGTGGGGCACCGGCAGCAAGCGCCAGCGACGCCACCCCGAGGAGTGCGCTCGCGCACATCGCGATCCAGGCCCGACGCCCACGAGGGGCTTTCGATTCCATATCTTGCATGATCATGCTCCTTTCGACGCTTGCGGTCGTGGCCATCAGACTCGTGCCTGCTGTCCACCCGCGGCCGTCGCCCCGGGTGCGAAGCGGGGGGCGATGAAGCCCCAGACCACGTAGGCAATGCCCATCACCAGCACGCCGCCCATCACCGCGTCCTTGCCGGAGGCGTAGAGGGCGTAGATGCTGTAGGCCATCGCGACGAGGGCCACGATCGTGTTGACCCAGTAGGTCGTCCCGACCACCTTCGCCTCTTTCATCATCACGAACAGGGCGGACAACGCGACGATGTAGGGAACGACGTTGGTCACGACCGCGAGGTTGACGAGGACGCTGAACTGCTCGCTGAGACTGGGCGAGATCGTGGACAGCGCCAGCACCGATTGCACGATCCCGAGGATGATCATGCCCGTGATCGGCGCCCCGCCTGCGTTCACCTTGGAGAACACCTTCGGGAACATGCGGTCGTCCGCCGCGGCCTTGCCGGTCTGGGCGATGGTGAACTGCCACCCGAGCAGCGAGCCGAGGCAGGCCAGCACGGCCAGGACCATGACGATGGAGCCGATCGCCGGATTGAACATGTGGGCGTAGACCAGGCCGAATGGGCCGGTCGACTTCGCCAGCTCGGCGTTCGGAACGATCCCCTGGATCACTGCCGTCGAGAGGATGTAAATGAAGGCGGCGCCGAGCGTGCCGAACAGGCAGGCCAGCGGCACGTCCCGCTTCGGGTTCTCGACCGCATCCGAGTTCTGTGCGGCGGATTCCATGCCCAGGAACGCCCACAGCGTGAGCGAGATGCTGGAGCCCATGCCGGCCCCGAGGCTCAACCCCTGCGGATTCCAGGCGGCGGCGAAGATGTCGGGCTTGAACCAGAACCAGCCGATGATCGAGAGCAGGCCGACCGGGAGGATGACGCCCCACACCGTCACGGCGCCGATCTTCCCGGTGACGGCGGGGCCGCCGAAGTTGGCCGCCGTCGTGAGCCAGAGCACCGCGATCACGCTGATGCAGGTGGCGATCGGCGTCGCCGACATGCCGGGAAAGAAGGTCGCGAGGTAGCCGACGGCCGAGGTGCCGATGGCCACGTTGCCGATGGCGAGCGAGAGGAAGTACAGGATGAACACCTGGAAGTAGCCGTCCTTGCCGTAGGCGTCCTCGGCATAGGCCGCCATGCCCCCGGCGCGCTGGTTGAAGATGCCGGCCTGCGCGAATCCGTAGGCGATCGCCATCGAGCCCACGGCCGTCACGATCCACGACAGCAGCGAGATCGCGCCCACGTGCGCCATGTTCGCCGGCAACATGATGATCCCGGAACCCATCATGTTCACCGCGACGATGAACGTCAGCTGGACCACATTCATCTTCTTCTTGGGTTCTGGCACGGTCCCCCCCTCTCTGCTTCGTCCGCGCGGAGTTCGGGCCGCGGACTACGGTTGTTTCGAGCTCGATGCCTGAAGCGACGCACGATGGACTGACAGCCGCGTACTTCTTCGGCCTGCCCCTATTCCTTCGCGCAGTACACGTGGTAGACGCCGTCCTTTTCCTCGGTGCCCTCGACTTCCTTGGCGAACCCGGGGAACTTGTGGCCGATCTCCTGCAAGGTGCGGAGGTACGTGAGCCACGGCCCGTTCGCGGGCCCGAGGCTCTCCCCCGGCATGACGATGGGAATGCCCGGCGGGTACGGAATGACGCCGACCGCGACGACACGGTTCGCCATCTCCCCGAGCGGGACCTTTTCCGCGTGGCCGGCCATGAGCTGCTGGAACGCGCGGCGTGGCGTCATCTTCGGCGTCGGCAGGCCGGCATAGGCCTCCGCCTGCCAGTGCCCCTGTCGGCTCTGCTTCATGTGGGCCCACAGCTGGTCACCCAGGTCCTTGAGCCCCATGCCCGTGTAGCGCTGGGGCGCGGCCGCCGCGATCCCCGGGAGCACCTCGGCGAGCGGTGCGTTGCGATCGTAGTCGCTCTTGAAGTCCAGCAGCGCGTTGATGAGCGTCCCCCACTTCCCCTTGGTCACGCCCATCGAGAAGAAGAAGAGCGCCATGTGGTCGGTCGTGCGCGACGGCACGATCCCGCGCACGCCGAGCCACGCCGTCAGGATGTCGCCCGGGATACCCGTTGCCTCGAGCTCGCCATTCGTTCCCATGCCCGGGCACACGACTCCGAACTTGATGGGATCGAGCATGCACCAGCCGTCCGGCAATCCGGCGAATCCATGCCAGTCGTCGCCGGGATGGAGGATCCAGCAGTTCGGGTCCGTGGCCAGCAACTCCGCGGGCGCGGAGTGGAACGGGATCTTCTTGCCGCTCCTGGGGTCCGTGACCTCGTCCGCGTTCCACGGCGCGAAGAACCAGTCCTTCTTGGAATGGAACTCGTGCCGGATGCGCGCGACGGCCTGGCGGCAGGCCACCGCCTCGTCGATGACCTCGCGCGTGAGTGCCGGGCCGCTCGGGCCATCCATCATCGCGGCCGCGACCTCGTTGGACGCGATGAGTGCGTACAGCGGCGACGTGCTCGCCTGCGAGCAGTAGGCCTCGTTGAACCGGCCGTGGTCGATGGCGCCGCGGCCGTCGCGGATGTGGATGAACGAGGTCTGGGAGAGTGCCGCGAGCAGCTTGTGCGTGGAATGGGTGGCGAACACGGTGGGGCCGTCCTTGGGATGCTCCGCCGGGTCGCCGCGCATGGCGCAGCGGTCGTGGTACAAGGGGTGGAAGCGAGCGTAGGCGTACCAGGCCTCGTCGAAGTGGATCCGGTCGACGCTCTTCGCCATGCGGGCCTGCGCGTCGGCGGCGTTGTAGCACATCCCGTCGTAGGTGCAGTTCGTGAGCACCGCGTACACCGGCCGCTTGCCGGTGGCCCCTTTCGTGAGCGGGTTCTCGGCGATGCCCTGCGCGATCGCCGCCGGCTCGAGCCGCTCGGGCGGAACCGGCCCGATGATGCCGTACCGGTTGCGCGTGGGCCGGAGGAACACCGGGATGCCGCCGGTGATCGCCAGGCCCTGCTCAATGGACTTGTGGCAGTTGCGATCGCACAGCGCGATCTCGTTGTCCCCGACGCAGGCGGTCATGATCGACCGGTTCGAGCTCGACGTGCCGTTCAACACGGAGTAGGTGCGGTGCGCGCCGAATACACCCGCGGCGTAGCGCTCGCTCGCCCCGATCGGCCCGCTGTGCCCGAGCATCGAGCCCAGCGAGGCGCGCTCGATCCCCATGTCGGTGCGGAACAGGTTCTCGCCGTAGAAATCGAAGAACACGCGACCGACCGGCGACTTGAGGAACGCGACGCCACCCTGGTGCCCGGGCGCCGCCCACGAATACTCGCGCTCGCGATCGTAGGCGCCGAGGGCGGCCGTGAATGGCGGCAGCAGCCCCTGGATGTAGCGTTCGATCGCGGCCGAGGCGCGGCCCCCGATGAACGCGGCCGTGTCCTCGAGGATCCACACGAACTCGTCGGCGAGCGTGGCGACTTCGATCGTGACCGAGCCCGCGGCCCTCCGGTTCGCCATCAGGAACACGGGGATTTTCGCATTGCGCGACCGGAGCACCCGGAGCAGCTCGGTGGCCTCGGCGTGAGATGCCTTGTCGTTACGTCCCAGCGTCCAGTTGACGAACAC
>CAYSWZ010000219.1:0-12504 GCA_964434945.1 uncultured bacterium
ACGCGCGGCAGGCCGGCGAACGCGGCGAGCCGCTCGCGGAGCGCGCGCACGGTCTCGAGGTCGGTGGCGGAGGCCCCGAACACCTCGAGCGCGTCGAGGCTCGCGGGGTCGGCCTGCGCAAGCTGCCAGAGCGGCACGCGCACCTCCCCCGCGCCGGCTTCCAGTCCGAGGTCCGCGAGGCGCCGCGAGGCCTCGTCGAACTCCTCGAGGTCCGCGCGCCGCACCCAGCCGGACGACAGCTTCACGAACGGCGCGCGGCTCGCGCGCAGCAGGGAGAGGTCCTCCTCGCGGAGCGCGAGTCCCTCCGCCTGCCACTCGGCGGACACCGTGAACCAGTCCATGCCGCTCGCCGCGACGCGCACCTTCGGGACCGCCCGCCGTGCGTGGAACAGGCCGCTCGCCCCGACGTCGGCGTACCAGCGCACGCCGTGCGGACGCGCCTCCCAGGCATCGGCGAGCGACTCGAGCACATGCGGGGTGAGTCGCAACCACCACCCGCTCGGCGCTCCGAGCGGCACGCGGGGGCCGCGCTTGCGCTTGCCCGAGAGGTCGCCCTGCGGCAGGGACTCGATCCACTCGACGACCGGCGCCACGTGCTCGGGATCGGGCAGCTCGAACCACGCCTGCTCCGGCGCCTCCCCCTCCGCGGGCGCGGGACCGGATTCCGCGTGCGCCGCACGCTCGGTGGCGGCGACGATGCTGTCCGCGAACGCCTGCTCGCCGTCCGACACGTTCTCCAGCTCGCGGGCCGCTTCGTCCGCGTCATCCTCGGACGAGACCGGCGCACCCTCGTGCGGCGCCGGCGGGCCCGGCTCGTGACCGCCATCGTCCACCACGCGCCGCACCGGATCCGGAGCGTCCACGGCCACGAGCCCGGGGATCACGGTGTCGTCCGGCTCGACCCGCATCCAGCCGAGCGCCGGCCGGTACTCGAACACCGCCCCCTCGAACGTGACCAGGCCGGGCCGCCACCCGGCCGCGCGGGAGGCGGCGAACATGCGCACGCGCAGCCAGTCGTCGGCCGCCAGTTCGAAACAGCCCACCACGTCCACGTCGTGCACACGCGTGAGCCGGCGGAGCGCCGAGCGCACGACCGGGAACGAGCGCGACAGCTTCTCCAGCACGGCGCCGTCGTTCCGCCGCAGCGACAGCCCGCCCTCCTGCAGCAGCTTCACCACCTCGCGCGGCGGCTCGTCCACGATGCGCACGAAGCGCCCGCCGGACAGTGCGACGTGCGTCCGCCCGCCCGAAGCGAGCCCGAGCGGAGACAGCAGCACCGCCTCGGTGAACGGCCGCGTCGTGCCGTCCCGCCATTCGAGCGACAGCTCCAGGCGCGGGGCCTCTCCGCTCGTGTCGCACACCGGCACGACGCGCACCTCCTCCGGCTGGAGGTTCACGCGCGCACCCGGCTGGACGCCGGCGCGCGCCGCCAGCGCCGGGGGCAGCGACGGGCTCCAGGTGAAGTGCGGCGACTCCGGCACGCGGTCGAGCAGCGCCTGCATGCGCTCGCTCGTCATCTCGATGCGCGTGCCACCCGGCACGTGCGGCGCCGCGAACTCGGGCGCGGTGAGCGCGCGCAGCAGGCGCGCCTCGGGCGGAGCGAACAGCAGCGGCTGGCGCTTGAGCTCGGCGCCGAGCTGCTCCAGTTGCCGCCACGTGCGCGGAGCGTCGGTGAGCCCGCCGCCCGTGACGCGGGCCTCGAGCGCGAGCAGCGCCCCGAGCGCCCCGGGCTCGAGCGTCAGCACGGCGCGCAACCGGCGCGGTTCGGCGTGCCCGCGCTCGGCCCAGTGTGCGAGGGCCTCGACCGCATGATCGTGGCGCTCGCTGTCGTGCGCGGAAGCCGGGACGGTCTCGCGGGCGTGGATGCCGACCGGCTCGGCCGCCAGCTCCAGCGGCGCGAGCTTCGGCCAGCGCGCGTGGTCCCAGCGGCCCACGCCGCGCGCGGCCGCGAGCAGCAGGATCCCGAGCGCGTACGTGTGCTCGCAGGTGCGCCCCAGCGGACATGAACACAGGCTCGTCGGTCCCTCGTCGCCCCACGCCCAGCGCGACACGTAGTGATGCCCGTCGCTGACGTTCGCGCGAACACCCCGCGAGTCGGCCCCGACCCCGTGCAGGTTCGCGGGCACCGCCAGCTCACGGCCGCGCTGCGCGCGCTCCGCCGGGAACTTGCCGAGAGCTTCGGCCAGCCCGTCGAGCGCGGCCCGCGGCAGGCCTTTCGCCAGTACGAACAGGGTCGGGTCCATCCCCGCAGCATCGGGCGGAGCCGTGTCCGGGGCAAGTACGGGTGGTCGATCGGCCCCGTTCCCGCGCGACCCGGGGCATGTCCGCTCGGCTCGGCGCGTGCTACGGTGAGCAGACTCGGCGTTCGCTTCACCTCTCGCCCCGGAGGATGTCACGGTGTCGCCAGAGCTCTATCCGGTTCACCCGCAGGCGCGCGAACGCGCGCACATCCGCTCGCTGGAGCAGTACCAGGCGATGTACCGCCGCTCGCTCGAGGACCCGGCGGGCTTCTGGGCCGAGCAGGCCCGGACGCTCGACTGGTTCCATCCCTGGCACACGGTGATGGATGCCGACTACGAGGCGGTGGACTTCGGCTGGTACCTCGGGGGGCGGCTCAACGCCTGCTTCAATTGCGTGGACCGCCACGTCGAAGCGCACGGCGAGAAGACCGCCATCGTGTGGGCGGGGGACGAACCCGGCAGCTATCGCCACGTCTCGTACCGCGAGCTGAAGCACGAGGTCTGCCGCCTTGCGAACGTGCTGCTCGCGCACGGCGTGCGCAAGGGCGACCGCGTCTGCATCTACATGCCGATGATCCCCGAGACCGCGTACGCGATGCTGGCGTGCGCGCGCATCGGCGCCGTGCACTCCGTCGTGTTCGGCGGCTTCTCCGCGGAATCGCTGCGCGACCGCGTGCTCGATGCCGGCTGCAGGATCCTGATCACCGCGAACGAGGGCCTCCGCGGCGGCCGGTCGATCCCGCTCAAGGCCATCGCCGACAAGGCGATCGAGGGCCTGTCCACGGTGGAGACCGTGCTGGTGGCGCGCCGGACCACGCGCGACGTGCCCATGAAGGAGGGCCGGGACCGCTGGCTCGACGACGAGATGAAGCGGCAGCGCAGCACCTGCACGGTGGCGTGGATGGGCGCCGAGGATCCGCTCTACATCCTCTATACGTCCGGGAGCACAGGGAAACCCAAGGGGGTGCTGCACACGACCGGGGGATACCTCGTGTACGCGGCGATGACGCACAAGCTGGTGTTCGACTACCACCCGGGCGACATCTATTGCTGCGCGGCCGACGTCGGCTGGGTCACGGGGCACACCTACATCGTGTACGGGCCGCTCGCGAACGGCGCCACCACGGTGATGTTCGAGTCCACGCCGGTCTATCCCGATCCCGGGCGCTACTGGCGCATGGTGGACGACCTCGGCATCAACATCTTCTACACGGCGCCCACGGCGCTGCGGGCGATCGCGCAGGCCGGGGACGAGCCCGTGAAACGCTATTCGCGGAAGTCCCTGCGCCTGCTGGGCTCGGTCGGCGAGCCGATCAATCCCGAGATCTGGCGCTGGTATCACGACGTGGTCGGGGAGGGGCGCTGCGCCGTGGTGGACACCTGGTGGCAGACCGAGACCGGCGGCATCCTGATCACGCCGCTGCCCGGTGCGATCGCGCCCAAGCCGGGCTCGGCGACGCTGCCGTTCTTCGGGATCAAGCCGGTCGTGATCGAACCCGAGACCGGGCTCCTTCTCGAGGGAAACGGCGTCTCCGGCGCACTCTGCCTCGCGACGCCGTGGCCGGGGCAGGCGCGCACCGTGTGGGGCGACCACCAGCGCTTCAAGGACACGTACTTCACGCAGTACAAGGGCTACTACTTCACCGGCGACGGCTGCCGGCGCGACGCGGACGGCTATTACTGGATCACGGGCCGCATCGACGACGTGCTCAACGTCTCGGGCCATCGTCTCGGCACGGCCGAGGTGGAGAGCGCGCTCGTGGCGCACGAGGCGGTGGCCGAGGCGGCGGTCGTGGGCTTCCCGCACCCGATCAAGGGCCAGGGCATCTACGCGTACGTGCTGCTGTCCTCCGACTGGGCGAGCCGCGCCGGCGCCGAGCTCGAGGGCGCGTTGAAGGAGCAGGTGCGGCACGCGATCGGCTCGTTCGCGGCGCCCGATGTCGTGCACATCACGCCGGGATTGCCGAAGACGCGCAGCGGCAAGATCATGCGCCGGATCCTGCGCAAGATCGCCGCCGGCGAATATGAAGGACTCGGCGACGTCACCACGCTCGCCGAACCGGAAGTGGTCGAGAAGCTCATCGGCCAGCACCGCGAGCGGACGACCCCGGACCGCTGACGCGACCGGTTCACGGACCGGTCGGGGGAAGGCGTTGCACAACGCACTCCGCTGCCGTGGCAAAACGCCCACTTTCCCATGCGGACCGCCCGGCGGCGCACGCCACGAAGCGCTTCGCCCGCGCCGCGCGCGCAGCCGGAACGCGTCGTGGGTGATTTCACCCGGAGTTGCGCGCGATGACCCGCGCGAAATCTCTCTGCACGGCGCAAGAAATATATTGTTGATATGAAATACAAGCGTTCCTAGACTTGTTCTTGTGCTGTTCTGAGGTCCCTCCACCGCGACCCTTGCCGCGCGATCCTCACGCGTGGTGCGGTGGGTTCTCCGAGCCAGCTTCGAAACCTCGTGCGCGCCGCGAACCGGCGCGGTCCCGTCGTGCCGGCGCAACGTTCTGCCGGACGGCGGACCGCCACGACGCGCCGCACGGCGGCGGTTCGCTCCGGTCCCCTGCCGGCGCACTGCCCCGGTATCCAGCTCGTTCTCAGGTGGAGGGTTCACTCGTGAAGCGCTTCTACATCGCTGCACTGGCATCCGTGGCCGCTTTGGCGGCTCTCGGCGCCCCGGCACAAGCCGCACTGAGCGTGCCGCAGATCGCATTCAACAGCGCCGCGCTCCAGGCGCGTCTCAATGGATTCGGCGAATCGATCAACGTGCTCACGCAGCAACAGGACGGCCTGGTGTGGGGTTCGACCGTGTCCACGAACTCCACGATGACCATCCAGTTCGAGCTCGCCGGCAACCCGGACGGGAACGAGATCGGGATTGCCGCGCTGGACGCCACCGGAACGATCGTCACCGCCCACGACCCGCTCTTCCCGAGCGCCAACCTCGCGACCGGCTCGTTCGCGGTCGCCTCGTTCCGCCCCGGTGACGTACTCAAGGTGAACGTGTTCGATGCGACGGCCGCACTGCTCACGACGCTGTCGTACACGGGCGTCAACCGCTCGCTGTTCGCGTACTACATCCGGAACGGCGGCGGCACGTTCCACAGCCACTCCGGTTTCAACACCGATGGGAAGGTGCACGCGCTGGCGTTCGCCGGCACCGGCGAGAACACCGGCTGCTGGTGGCTCGCCTGGGAGGATGCCGCGATCGTGAACTACTCGACCGCGAACTTCGACGATGCGCTGGTGTTCATGGAGTCCCTGAATCCGACGCCGGTCAGCCACACCACCTGGGGCTCGGTGAAGGCCCGCTTCCGGTAGACGCCGGCACCGCCTCCCCACCACCTGACGAACCACGCGACGCGCCCGGGCCGCCACCCGGGCGCGTCGCGCGTGTCTTCCCGCCGCTCGCGGTGGCCGCGCCGGCGCCCGGGAACGGCGCTACAATGGTGCTCCATGGCCCGGCTCCTCCTCCTCCACAAGCCCTACGGCGTGCTGTGCCAGTTCACCGACCCAGCCGGACGGCGCACGCTCGCCGACCACGTGAAGGTGCCGGGTGTCTACGCCGCAGGCCGGCTCGACGCCGACAGCGAGGGGCTGGTCGTCCTGACCGATGACGGCGCGCTGCAGGCGCGCATCACCGACCCGCGCCACGAGCTGGAGAAGGTGTACTGGGCGCAGGTCGAGGGCACGGTGACCGAGCCGGCGCTCGCGCAACTCCGGCGCGGCGTGGTGCTCGCGGAGGGCACCACGCGCCCGGCCCGCGCACGGTGCCTCGAGGATCCGGGCCTGCCTCCGCGCGAGCCGCCGATCCGTGCCCGATCCGCGATCCCCACGGGCTGGATCGAGCTCGCCCTGCGCGAGGGACGCAATCGCCAGGTGCGCCGCATGACGGCCGCGGTCGGCCACCCGACGCTCCGCCTCGTGCGCGTGGCCGTGGGTCCGTGGCGGCTGGGTCGTCTCGCCCCCGGGGAATGGCGCGAGGCCGGAGCGCACGAGGTGCTGTCGCGGTGAGCGCCGCGCCCCGGCTCCCGGCCATCAAGCGCCTTGGGCCCTACGAGATCCAGGGGCAGCTCGGCGCCGGCGGCATGGGCGAGGTGTGGCTCGCGCGCGACACGCGACTGGAGCGCGAGGTCGCGCTCAAGGTGCTGCCGGCCCGGCTCACCGCCAGCGCCGAGGCGCTCGCGTTGTTCCGCAACGAGGCGCTCGCGCTGGCGTCGCTCAACCACCCGAACATCGCCACGATCCACGGGCTCGAGGAGGTCTCCGGCGGCACCATGGTGCTGGTGCTGGAGCTGGTCGAGGGCGAGTCGCTCGCGACCCGGCTCGCGCGGGGCCCGCTCGACGTGGAGAGCGCGCTGCAGATCGCAGCGCAGGTGGCGCAGGCGCTCGAGGCGGCGCACGAACGTGGCGTCGTCCACCGCGACCTGAAGCCCGGGAACATCATGATCGGGCCGCGCGGCCTGGTGAAGGTGCTCGACTTCGGCCTCGCCAAGCGCACGCACGGGCTCGCGAACGCCGGCCCGCCCTCCGCTCCCGCGAGCTCACCCCAGCCGGGCATGGCGAGCGTGGCCCCCGACCAGCCCGCGACGCTCACCGGACCGGTCGCCGGCACGCCCGGCTACATGAGCCCCGAGCAGGTGCTGGCCGGCACGCAGGACTCGCGCACCGACGTCTTCTCGTTCGGCTGCGTGCTCTATGAATGCCTCGCGGGCCGGCGGGCGTTCCCCTCCGACGACCCGTTCGTGGCCATGGCGCAGGTGCTGACCGAGACACCGGATCCCTCCGCCCTGCCCGATCGCACGCCGCCCGCGATTCGCGCGCTGCTCGAGGCCTGCCTCACGAAGGACGCCGAGTCGCGGCCGCGCGACGTGCGCCCGTTGCGGTTCACGCTCGAGGAGGCGCTCGGCATCCGCCGGGCGGCCGCGCTCCGCGAGGGCGAGGCGGTCGTCACGCCGCACAACCTGCCCGCCAGCAGCACGAGTTTCGTGGGCCGCGAGGAGACGCTCGCCGAGTGCAGGCGCGCGCTGGCCGAGACCCGGCTCCTGACACTCGCCGGGATCGGCGGCTCCGGAAAGACCCGGCTCGCGCTGCGGCTCGCCGAGACCCAGCTCGACACGTTCCCCGACGGCGTGTGGTTCGTGGACGTCGCGCCGCTCACCGAGCCCGAACGCCTCGTCGAGGCCCTGGGCGCCGTGCTCGGGGTTCGCGACGAGGCGGGCCGTACGATGCTCGCGGGTGTGCTGTCGTGGTTGAAGCCGCGGCGGGCGCTGGTGCTGTTCGACAACGCCGAGACGCACGCGCCGGCATGCGCCGCGCTCGCGACGGAGCTGCTGCGCGCGTGCGCCGAGGTGAAGCTGCTCGTCACCGACCGCGAACCGCTAGGCGTCGAGGGCGAGACGCTGTTCACGGTGCCCACCCTGGGCGTGCCGGCGGCCGGCGTGCGCACCGCCGTCGCGGCGAACCAGAGCGAGGCCGTCCGGCTGTTCCGCGAGCGAGCCCGCGCGGCGTCGGTCGAGTTCGAGCTGACCGATGCGAACGCGGCCACCGTTGCGGAGATCTGCCGGCGGCTGGACGGCATTCCGCTCGCTCTGGAACTCGCCGCGGCGCGCGTGCGGCTGCTGGGCGTGGACCAGATCAGGGCCCGGCTCGGCGATCGCTTCAAGCTGCTGACGCGGTCCGGCGGCGGCGCGCCCTCGCGCCAGCAGACCGTGCTCGCGGTCATCCAGTGGAGCTGGGACCACCTGCTGCCGCCTGAGCAGGACCTGTTCCGCAGGCTCGCGGTGTTCACCGGCGGCTGGACGCTCGAGCGCGCCACCGCGGTGTGCGACGAGCAGGGCGACGAGTTCGAGGTGCTCGACCTGCTCACGCGACTCGCCGAGCGATCGCTCGTGGTGCTCCAGCGGGCCGAGGACGGCAGCGTGCGCTACCGCTTCCTCGAGAGCGTGTGGCGCTTCGCGCTGGAGAAGCTGGAGACGAACCTCGAGCACGCGATGCTGCGGGAGCGGCACCTCGCCACCTGCCTGGCATTCGCGGAGCAGGCGGAACGGGCCATGACCGGGGCCGGACTCTCGCAGGCGATCCGTGACCTGATCCCCGAGGAGGAGAACATCCTCGCGGCGTTCGCATGGTGCGCCCATGCGGACGACGGGGTGCAGCGCGGTCTCCGCCTCGCCTCGGCGGTCTCGCGATTCTGGTCGCTCGTTGGCCGCTTCTCGCTCGGACGGCGCGTGCTGGAGGAGGCGCTCGCACGCGACACCGTGCGCACGCCCACCCCGGCCCGCTCCATGACGCTCGTCCGTGCCAGCGGCTTCGCGCTGTTGGTGGGCGACCACGCCGCGGCCCGCCCCCACCTCGAGGAGAGTCTCGCCAA
Source organism: uncultured bacterium (assembly GCA_964434945.1). Classification (GTDB taxonomy): domain Bacteria; phylum Eisenbacteria; class RBG-16-71-46; order RBG-16-71-46; family RBG-16-71-46; genus JAIOPA01. The sequence continues at coordinate 8,617 of CAYSWZ010000219.1, forward strand.
CTGCCGCGCGGCCGGCGACAGGAAGGGCATCGCGCGCGCACTGGCCGGGCTCTGCGTCACGGCGATGTGGCAGTCGCGGTACGAGGAGGCGCTGGGGATCGGGGAGGAGAGCCTGGCGCTCTACCGCGAGATCGGCGAGGAGCGGGGCGTGGCGATGGCGCTGCACAACCTCGGCTGCATCGAGGCCGCACTCAGGCGTCCCGATCACGGGCGGGCCCGGATGGAGGCCGCGCTCGAACTCCTGCGCGCGCGGAAGGACCAGGGGACCGAGGCGCTCTGCCTCGCGGGTCTGGCCGATGCGCTGCTCCGGGGTGGCGATGTCGCGGGTGCACGCGTTCGCATGGGCGAGTGCCTGGCGCTGCTCGAGGAGATGGACCTCGTCCGCGAAGCCTTCACGCTCCTCGAAGTGCTCGCCGCCTGGCTCCTCGCGACCGGAAGACCGGCCGAGTCCGCACGCATGTTGGGCGCCGCGGCCAGCATCCGCACCACGGTCGGCGCGCCGGCATTGCCCGCGGAGCGCGCCGACATCGAGAGACTGCGGGAGCGTCTCCATGAAGCCGTCGGGGAGGACGCCGCGACGAGGAGCCAGGCCGAGGGCGCCGCGCTCCCGCGCGGGCAGGCGCTGGCCGAGGCGAGGGCGCTCCTCCAAGTCGTTCAGCCCGGCTGAACGAGGCCGCCGCTTGCGCCATTCACCATTGTGTGGTGTAACATATTCGCCAGTGGCGCGGCGAAATGACCCGATTCCGATTGGAAGTTGGGCGCGCTGCCCCTAGCATTAGAGTGCGAAGTCCGTCCTTCCCGCGGCTGTTCCGCGCATCCCCCTGCCCGGACGCGGCGATCGAGCCGGCCTGGCCGCATCCCCCATGGACGGAACTCATTTGCCCGCAGACACCTGCGGCTGATCGTCATCCGTGGTCAACCCGTTCTCTCTCCAGAGTCTCGAGGTGCATGGCATGCGCAGAATGCTCACCACGCTTCTCCTCGCGGCTTGCGCCGTCTCGGCGGCGGTTCCCGCCGCGCGCGCGCAGTCGCTCCTCTTCTACAACGTCGGCTTCGACTACGAATTCCCGAACCCGAACCCGTCCGTCTTCGGCGAGATGGGAAGCGGGTACGTCGGGCTGGGCCAGGTGCTCGGGGTGTTCGCGCCCCTCGTGGGCAACCCCGCCGTCAACGAGTACACCTACGTGATCCAGGGCCTGACGCCGACCAGCGTCACCCACATCGCGAACTTCGACCTCATCGACTACTCGTCCGGCACGATCACGCTGTACGAGGACCCGATCGCCGGCGGCACCGCCGCGGACTATGGCGTCGCCCCCCCGAACGGCACCGCCCCCAGCACGTTCACCGACGGCACCGCGATCCTCGTCGGCACGCTCACGAGCTTCGTGCTCAACCTCAACACGACGAGCGGCACCGGCAGCTTCGAGGCCGTGTTCACGGCCACCGGCGGCTCGCAGATCGGGAACTTCCCGCTGAACCAGCGGACCGGCTGGACGTTCTCGGGTGCGACGAACAACGCGCTCAACATTCCGCAGGGCTACGCGCACCAGTGCGCCGGCCAGACGTTCCTCGACAATCCGGTCGCCACGAAGCACGTGAGCTGGGGCCGGCTGAAAGAGGGTTACCGGTGATGCGGCGCTCGAGAGCGGCGACACCCGACACGGAGACGACGATGAAGCGCTGGCTGACGATGTTGTTCGCAGCACTGGCGATCACCGCGGCGCCGATCCCGGCGCACGCGATCACGCCGGTGATCGATTGGGACCCCGCCTACATGTGGCAGCCGGGCGGCACGCCGACGAACCTGCCCGCCGGCGGGATCATGCGGTTCGTGGGCATCGTGAGCGTGTTCGGTCCGCCACTCGACTACCTGAACGCCACCATGCCGGCGGTCGAGTACACGTTCAGCGGCGATGGCCTGGTGTCGCTCGGAACGGTCGCGGTGGGACCGCCGGCGACGCAGTTCTACACCACCTCCTACTCGGGGGGCGTCATCAAGGTGTTCGCCGACCCCACTCCCGACGCGGTGTTCGCGCCGTTCCCGCCGAACGCCCAGGTCCCGAGCACGTTCGAGGACGATCCGCCGCCGATCCTGATCGGCAATTTCACCCGGTTCGTGGTCTCGACGAACAATTTCACGACGTTCCAGGTCGGCGACATCGAGGGCGACATCAACTGGGTGGGCGGCACGCTGATCGGCAAGTTCACCGGCCCGGACGGCGCGATCTGCCCCGGCCTCTTCACGGGGGGCGCCACCTGGAACACCGCGCCGGGTGTGGGCATTCCCGGCTACCTGTTCCGGCACGACGGCAAGATCGACCTGCAGTGCCCGACGCCGACGCGGAAGAGCACGTGGGGCACGTTGAAGCAGATGTACAAGTAACGGCCGGCATAGCGGCTGTCGAAGTGAAGGCCCCGCCCGAACGGCGGGGCCTTCGCCGTTCGCGACCGGCCGCCCGGGGCCTGCGTTCCGCCCGCGCACATGCGTTCGGGACGGGCACGCGCTAGTCTCGCCGCGACCGTGAACGAGAACCCCATCCGCAGCATCGCCATCAGCACCGGGGGCGGCGACGCCCCGGGATTGAATGCCGTCATCCGCGCCACCGTGCTCGCCGCCGAGATCCGCGGCTGGGAGTGCTGGGGCATCCGCGACGGCTACCACGGGCTGCTCGCGCCGGAGCGATACGGCGGCGACGGTGTGGTGCGGCTGACGCGCGAGAGCGTGTCCGGGATCGGGCACCTGGGGGGCACGATCCTCGGCACCACGAACCGCGGCGATCCGCTCCACTACCCGGTCCAGCAGCCGGATGGCACGACGCGTGAGGTGGATCGCTCCGACGAACTGGTGGCGATGATCAAGCGGCGCGGCATCGACGCGGTGGTGGTGGTGGGCGGCGACGGCTCGCTCGCGATCGCGTACGAACTCGCGCAGCGGGGCCTGCGCGTCGTGGGTGTGCCGAAGACCATCGACAACGATCTCGAGCGCACGCTCATGACGTTCGGCTTCGACTCGGCGGTGTCGTTCGCGACCGAGTGCCTCGACCGCCTGCACTCCACCGCCGCGTCCCACCACCGCATCATGGTGGTGGAGGTGATGGGCCGGTACGCCGGCTGGATCGCGCTCCACGCCGGAGTCGCCGGAAACGCCGCGGCGATCCTCATCCCGGAGATCCCCTACGATCTGGAAAAAGTCGCCGACCACATCCGCCGCCGCGAGAAGAAGGGCCGCTTGTACACGCTCGTGGTGGTGGCCGAGGGCGCGAAGCCGAAGGGCGGGCAGGTGAGCACCGTCGGCAACTCGGCCGGGCAGCCCGAGCGGCTCGGCGGGATCGGCGAGAAGGTGGGACACACGCTCGAGGGCATGGTCGGCCGCGAGACCCGCATCGTCGTGCTCGGTCACCTGCTGCGCGGCGGAACGCCGACCAGCTTCGACCGCCTGGTGGCGCTGCGATTCGGCGCCGCGGCGGTGCGCGCGCTCGAGGCCGGGCATTCCAGCGTGATGGTGTCGCTCGAGCCGCCGCACGTGCGCTACCAGCCGCTCGCGGCCGCGGTCGGCCGCATGAAGGTGGTGTCGCTCGCGAGCGACACGATGGCCACGGCGCGCGACCTGGGGATCTGCTTCGGGGACTGAGCGGCACGCGCGACGCGCCCGGCGTCGACGTCCGGCGAGCGGGTTTCGAGCGAGCGCATCGGGCGTTGTGCACTGTCTCGGGACAGGCGACACCCCCGCGGCCGGCCCCGCCCGACACTCGGCGGCGCGTCCACCGTGCAACCCGCACGTTCTCGGGACCCACCGGCGTTCCCCCGCGCCGGACCGCGAGTTCTGGGTTGTCGGGTGACACGCCGGGCCGGTACGCTTTGCGTCGCCCCCTCCCCCTCGAACTG
>CAYSWZ010000220.1:0-9331 GCA_964434945.1 uncultured bacterium
GGTCCAGGTCCACGGATCCTTCGCGACCGCGAACGCCGGGGAGGACACGCCGGCGGCGTGCCACCAGAGGAGCGCCCCGGCGAGCGCGACCCACGTCCAGCGCGTGAGCCGCGACGCGGCCAGCGTCACGAGAACGGCGCCGCCCACGGCCGCGAGCGTGTAGTAGTAGCCGCTCCACGCGTACGCGACGGGCCACACCGGGACCGCGAAACACGCGAGCCAGCCGAGCGCGAACCCCACCCGGCGGCGGACGGGAACGGACGGCGTGCCGGGCTCTGCGGGCGCGGGCGCGCCCGCGCGGTCCGGCAGCCAGATCGCGGCCGCGGCCACGAGCGCGAACGCGATGAGCGACGGGCGGGCGTCCGCCCACGACCGGATCCAGCCCGCGGCATGCTCGATGCCGGCGAGACCCTGCGCCAAGTGCGCGAACGCCGCCGCGAGATCCGGAGCATCGAATGCGAGGGGCTCGGCGCTCGTCGAGTGCGCGCGCAGCGCGATCTCGCCCGCTGCCCACGGCACCAGTCCCACCGCGAACGGCAGCACGCGCGCGAACGCCCGGCGCGGCGGGAGGCCGTCCACGCACCAGCTCCACAGGAAGAGCGCGCCGGGAAGCGGCAGCACCGATTCCTTGGCGAGCGTCGCCGCAGTGAAAGTGATGAGCGCGGGCACGAACCGGCCGCGGCGGTAGAGCGCCAGCGCCCCGAGCGCCCCGACCAGCGCGAGCAGGTCCTGTGAGCACGACACCCAGGCCAGGTTGACGTGCTGGAACGGCAGGACGGCGTACCACATCACCCCGGCCAGCGCCGCGGGCGCGACCAGGCGATCGCGGGCCGGCGCGAACGCCGAAAGGAGGTCGGCGAGCAGCACGAGCGCGGCGGCGAACAGCGCGAACTGCGCGACGTGGAACAGCAGCGGTTCCCGCCCGAGCAGCGGCCCCATGAGCGCGAACCAGACCTCGCGCGACAACGGGCGGAAGAAGTTGCCGACCCCGCTCGGGTGGGCGAGCGCGTCGAGCAGGTTGTGTCGTCGCGCCTGCTCGAGGAACAGATAATCGTCGTTCAGGAAGCCGCTGCCGAGCGCCCCGGCGTGGAGCGCGGCCAAGCCGGCCAGGAGCAGGGCGGGGGCCTGCCAGCCGATGCGGGAACGGGTCGGGGTCACGGCCCGGCAACATAGAGGGTTTGCGCGGATTCGGCACGGCCGGCGCGCGGGCCCGTGCGACCGGCCGGATTCCTCGCCGGAGGCGGGAATCCGGCTCAATGAACGGGTGGCGGAGGCCGAAGACAGGAAGGCGGGGGAAGGGCGTCCCCCGGAGACCCCAGGGACCCGTGAATGGCATGAGCACTCGATCCGAGATCCGTTGGATGCGGCTGCAGCGCGCCGGCTGGACGCTGTGGGCGGCCGCGTTCGCGTTGCTGCTCGCGCTCACAACGGTCGTGCCGACGTTGTTCGCGCGCGTGCTCACGTTCACCGGCAAGGGCGAGCTGCCGCTCGGCCTCGACAATCCCTACCTGGTCGCCGTCGCGCTCGCCGGGCTGGTCCTCCTCTTCTGCCTCTACACCGTGATCCAGCAGCGCGAGCTCCACCGCGCGGTGAAGGCGCTGTCCCGCGAGGAGAACGACCGCGCCGATGCGAGCGTGCGCCTGTCCGAGCTCACGGCGCTGTTCCAGGTGAGCACCACGCTGCAGCTCCAGCTGCGCAGCGACGTCATCCTCGAGATCATCGTGCGCCGCGTCGTGAGCACGCTCAAGGCCCAGCAGGCGAGCATCATGATCCTCGAATCCGACAACGGCGAGCTGGTGACGCGCGCCTCCTACGGGCTCGAGGCGGAGTTCTCGCGCGGGGCCCGCAAGAAGATCGGCGAGGGGATCGCCGGCTGGGTCGCGCTCCGCCGCGAGGCCGTCTCGCTCGGCGAGCAGGCGCCCACGGGCGAGCTCGGGCGCCATTACAAGGAGAACCGCCGCATCACGTCGGCGCTGTCGCTGCCGCTCGCGATCGGGGAGCGCGTGATCGGCGTGCTCAACGTGAATCGCATCAACCACACCGAGCCGTTCGGCGAACACCACCTCGAGGTGCTGCGCGTGTTCTCGGAGCACATCGCGGCGGTCATCGATCGCGCCGAGGTCATGGAGCGCATGGGACGCCGGACGCGGGAGCTCGAAGCCGACAACGAGAAGCTCTCCGACATGAACCGCATGAAGGACGTGTTCCTGGGCACCGCGAGCCACGAGCTGAAGACGCCGCTCACCAGCGTCATCGCCTACGCCGAGCTGCTCGACGATCACGACGGCAAGCTGTCGCGCGACCAGGCCCGCGAGTTCGTGGGCCGGCTGCGCGCCGAGGCGCAACGGCTGCTGTCGCTCATCGAGGACATTCTCGACCTGTCGCGGCTGGAGAGCGGCAAGATGGCGTTGAAGCCGCGCGCTCTCGACATCGCCGAGGTGGTGCGCGGCGCGATCGAGACGACCCGCCCGCTGGCGGAGCGCTACGGCGTCACGCTCGAGACCGAGCTGGCCGTCGGCCTGCCGCAGCTGTCGGTGGACGAGGTGAAGCTCCGGCAGGTGGTCGTCAACCTGCTGGTGAACGCGGTCAAGTTCAGCCCGCGCGGCGCACCCGTGCGCCTGCGCACTGTCGCGGACGGCGCGTGCGTGCGCGTCGAGGTGCACGACCGGGGCCCGGGGATCGCGCCCGACACCGCGACGCACATCTTCGAGCTGTTCGGGCAGAACGTGCCGGAGGATGCGGATGCGCGCGGCGGCCTGGGCATCGGCCTGCACCTCGTGAAGCGCATCACCGAGATGCACGGCGGCCACGTCGGCGTGAACAGCCGTCCGGGCGAGGGCTCGTCGTTCTGGATCCGGCTGCCGATCGCGCCGGAGGCGCACGCGAGCGGCGAGGACGCGTCCGAGGAGCGCTCCGCGGCCTGAGCACCGGCCGCTCCCCGTCCCGCGTCCGGAGCCCCGTCGGCCCGGTCGCGACCCGTCGCCGTGAACGCGCGCTGCTCGCGCGGGTCCGGATCGGCGTGCATACTGCGCGCTCCGCCGGGCGACCTCCCCGGCGGGCCCCAAGGTCCGGGAGCGCACCCGTTGTCCACGCCCGATTCCCCATCACAGCCAGCGGTCTCGCCCGTACAGCGGGCAGTGGCCCCCGCCTCGCCCCCGGCCGGGGCGGCGCCCGATCCCGGGTGGCTCGAGCGCGTGCGTGCGCGCGAACCGGAGGCGATGGGGCAGTTCTACGACCGCTACCTCGACCTGGTGTTCGGACTCGCCTGGCGCCTGCTCGGCGACCGGACGCTGGCCGAGGACGTGACCTCGGAGGTGTTTCTCAAGGTGCATCGAGCTGCCGATCGGCTGGACCCGGCACGCGATCCGGTGCCGTGGCTCACGACCATCACGACGAACGTGTGCCGCGACCTGTGGCGATCGGGCGCCTACCGCACGAGCCGGCGCGCCGCCGACGTGGACGATCCCGTGTCCGCCGCGACGCTCAGCTCGGGGCGGAACGACCCCGAGGCCGACGCGCTGTCGTCCGAGCGCGAACGCATCGTCCAGGCGGCGCTGCTCGAGCTGGCGGAGCCGCTGCGCGCCAGCATCGTGTTGCACGACTACCAGGGCCTCGACCATCGACAGGTGGCCGAGGTGCTGCACATCGCGCACGACGCGGCGCGCAAGCGCTACTCGCGCGCGCTCGCGGCGCTGGAGCAGAAGTTGAGGGGACGGCTGTGAGCGAATCCGACGAACCGGCGCTGTCGCCCTCCGAGCGTGCGACGCGCGACGCCGTGCGCGGGCTTTCCCACCCGCCGGCGGCCGAGGGCTTCCGCGCGCGGCTCCGCCACGAATTCGTGTCCGGCCGCATCGGCCGGCGGCGCGAGCGCGCGTGGGCGGCGCCGTGGTTCGCGCGGGGCGCGGTGCTCGCGCCGGTCGCGGCCGGCCTCCTCGCGGTCACGCTGCTCGCTGCGAACCGCGGCCCCGACTGGCGCGTGGTGTCCGCCGAGGGTGACGGGCGGGTGGTCGTGGACGGCGTCGAGTTCGCGCCCGGCGACACGCTGGCGCTCGCCGAGCGCGTGAGCCGGGGCGGGCGCGTCGTGGTCCGCGGCGCGGTGACGCTCGACCTGGTGGCGTCCGGCGTCGCCGCGGTCACGCTCGCCCCGGGCGCGGACGTGTTGCTGTCGCCGGCGCCGAACCGCTGGTGGTGGCGCGCGATGAGCGCGCGACTGGCGGCGGGCGATGCGTACTTCAGCACCGGGCGCGTGTTCCACGGCGCGACGCTCGACGTCGCGACGCCGGAGGCGAGCGTGCGGGCCGTGGGCACGTCGTTCGCCGTGCTGTGCGCGCCGTTCGGAACCTGCGTCTGCGTGATGCAGGGGCACGTGACCGTGGGCGGCCGGAACGCGACGCCGGGCGAAGGTGTCGTGGTGCCGTCCGGCATGCGGCGCATCGTGCATCCGGACCAGGCGGCCGAGACGCTGCCGATCCTGGACGAGTCGGTGCGGCGCCTGCACCGGCAGCTCGCGACCGCGGGTGGAACGCTGGGGCGATAGCCCGGAGCCGACGCAGCGCCCTCAGGCTGCGGGGCGCGCGGCGTCGTCCACGGGCCACTGATCGCGCGGCAGCGCGCGCGTGATCCGGCGCACGTCCGCGAGCGGCGCGGCTTCGCGTCGCGGGCCGGGGACCAGGATCCCGCGCTGGTCGGCGACGAGCTGCACCCACGGCCGCTCCGGATCGTCGGCGATCGGCACGATCGTGCGGGCGATGGCGCCATCGTCCAGCTCCACGAGCTGCCCGGGCGGGTAGCACCCCAGCGCGCGGACGAGCGCCGCGCCGAGCGCCGCCGGACCGGTCGGCCGCAGCAGCTCGAGGACCCTCGCGAGCGCGCTCGTCGGCGAGACCCACTCCGCACGCGTCGCCCCGCGCGAGAGGAACGTGACGTAGGCATCCGCCAGTCCCACGATCCGCGACAACAGTGCGGAGGCGGTCGCTCCTCCCGCCCCGCCCGCGGCGTGGTGCTCGAGCGCCGCGCGCATCGCCGCGAGCGAGCTGCGGTTGAGTGTGGTCGCCCATGCGATGCGGCGGACGCCCTCGCGCGTGTGCGGCGGCGCCTGCACCGCGTCGCCGGGCCCGTTCCAGCCGTGCCCCACGTCGTGGAGCAGCGCGGCCACCGCGATCTCCGCCAGGTCGCCACGCCCGAGCCCGAGCCGCGCACCCGCGCTCACGGCCGCGAGCGCGGTGTGCGCCGCGTGCGCCGCCACGCTCTCGCCCGGGGTGACGCGCGCGAGCGCGGCGGTGATGCGCTCGCCCGCCAGCACCGAGTCCACGAGCGGCTGCGCCATGCGCTTCAGGTGGCGGAGCTCCACGCCCTGGTCGAGGGCGTCGCCCGAGAGGAGTTCGTGGCTGGCGGTGAACAGCGCGGCCCAGGCGGCACGGGTCGAGTCGAGGGGGTCGTCGAGTCTCGCGGGTAGCACGCCCGCAGCCTCCTCCATCCCGTGGTCCGCGGCGGCGGAGCGTTGCGGCAGTGCGCGCACGTGCACGATCCCGGCGTCATGGCAGGCGGTGATGAGTTCGTGCCCCTTCCAGCGCTCGCCGAGCAGGAACAGCGTCATGAACGACTGGAACTCCGAGAGCGTCACGCCGGGCGCGAACTCGACACCCTCCACGGCGCGCGCGCCGAACTCCTGCGCGAGCTGTTCCAGCGCACGCGCCATGTTCTGGCGGAACGGCAGGCGCTCGCCGTTCATGCACACGTCGCCCTCCGGGGCGTCGAAGCGCACGCTTCCTCGCGCCCGCAGCACCGGTTCGAGCAGCGTGAGGTAGTTGTCGAGCTGCTGCGTGAACGCGATGTGGCCGACCGCGTAGGCGCGCCCGCTCCTCACCAGTGCCATGAAGCGGGACGCGAGCTGGAGCGGGACCTCGAAGCGCGGATCGGTGCGCGGGTCCGCCTCGCGCTCACGCACGGGGTTCACTCCGTGCGACGACCTCTTTGCACGCCTCGCGCACGGCATCGCTGCCGTGCCGGATTCCACGCTCGAGCGCGGCGCGCGCCGCGGCGCCGCTCATGCGGGCGAGCGCGTGCGCGGCGGCGCTGCGGAGCGGGCTGCGTCGCGCGAGCCAGCCGCCATGGACCAGGATCTCTTCCAGGCCCGCCACGGCCGGCTCGCTCCCCATGTCGGCGAGCGCGTGGATCAGCGCCTGCTTCTGATCTTCCGGCCGGTCCTCGAAGCCGGGTGAGCGGACACGCGCGAGCAGGGCCTCGGTGACGATCGGGTCGGGCTCGCGCGCGAGCATGGCGAGCGCGGCCGCGACGTGCCGGCCGTCGGCGTGATCGAGCTGGTTCAGGAGCACGCCGCGGCGCAGCGCCTGCGGCACCTGTCCCAGTGCATGGATCGCGGCGCGCCGGACGCGGGCGTCCACGTGCCGGGCCGCGGCCGCGAGGTGCGGGACCACCTCGGCGCCGCCGATGAGGCCGAGCACGTAGACGATGTTCCGCGCGACGTGCCAGCGCGTGTCCCCGAGCCAGCGGCCGAGCGGATGCGGATCGTCGGCGAAGGCGTAGGCGAGCGCGGTGGTGGCCCCGGCGCGGACGCGCGCCTTCCCGGACATCTCGATCGCCGCGATGAGGAGCGGCAGCGCGGGCGCACCGATGCGGACGACGAACGCGAACATCCGCGACTGCTCGCGCGGATCGCACTCGTCGAGCCGCTCGGTGATGGCGGCGGTGTCGACGGAGGCGAACGCGTGTTCAAGCGCATCGGCGCTCCGCTGCCCGCCGGGATCCAGCCGGCGCAGCAGCTCGCCGGCGCGCGTGGCCTCCGGCCAGTCGCACCGCTGGACGCAGGTGGCGATCCACGTCACCACCGAAGCCGCGAGCGCCTCCGCCATCTCCGGGCGCGGGTCGTCCGCGAGCATGCGCGTGGCGAACGCTTCCACCGCGTCGGGGAATGCGACCGAGCGCTCGGCGACCCACGCCGCATGGAATGCGATCCGCTGGGCCGCTTCCTCGCTCGCGAACTCCGCCCACATCCGCCTCACGTCCGCGGGCCCGGCGGCGGACAAGGGCCAGTCGTCCGGGTGCGCCACGGGGCTCGACTCGTGCTGGGGTCGAAGCGGGTTCGCGCTCACGAGATCGAACTCCTCGGTGCGCAACTTCACGTGCTCGAGCCCGGCCTCCCACAGCAGCGTCACCATGTCCTCGTGCGTGGCGCTCGCCGGCGCTGCGGCGAGCAGCGCGTCCAGCACCGCGCCGCTCTCGCGTTCCCCGAAGCCCCGCTCGAAGCGCAGGGTGCGAATGCCGTCGCGATGGAGCAGCCAGGGGAGCTCGTGCTCGAGCGCCCGTTCCCCGGTGGGAGCGTTCGCGTTGTCGGCCACGAACACCGCTTCGTCCTCGAGAACGATCGCGCGCGGCGTCACCTCGAGTTCGATCGGCCCGTGGTCCTGGACCAGGATGACCAGGTCCGCGGCCAGCCGTCCGCGCAATGCACGGGTGTCCGGATCCGCGGGGCCGTGCCGGCGCGTCCAGTGAACGAGGCGCGCGGCATCGATGCACCAGCTGGAGAACTCGAGGGCAGCGCTCGACTGCCCGCGACCGTGGAGGTCGAGGGCGCGCGGGGCGGGGTCGGAGTCAGGTGCGGGCGGGGGATGCTGCACGGAGAGTTCTCCACGGGGTCCAGGGGACTGCCCCGGAGTCATCGGCCCCACGAACCCGCCCGTTCAGCGGATTCCTGTACCCGGCCGTCGCAATTCTAATGTGCTCGCATGGCCCACTGCTTGACGCTCGACCGCGGGCGCCGTTAGTCTGCGCCGTTCTATCCGCCGTAGTCTCTGCACTTTCCCGAGGTCCCTGCTTCCATGCCGAAGCGCACGTTCCAGCCCCGAAATCGTCACAAGTTGAAGACGCACGGCTTCCGCGCCCGCATGCAGACCAAGGGCGGCCGGAAGGTGCTTGCCGCCCGCCGCCGGCGTGGCCGGAAGCGCCTCACCGTGTCGTCCGACAGCTGAGCGGTCCCGGAGCGAATTCCCGTACCATTCGCGTCGTCACGATACCGGCGGGCAGCCTGCCGGGAACCGTGCGGCACGAACGGCCTCGTGCGATCGCTCGCGATCGCACGGCCCACACGCCGGTGCCTGCCGCACTATCCTCCGCCGCGATGAGCGACCTGCCTTCCGAGCGGCTGCTGCCGGCGAACCGCCTCACCCGTGGACGCGACTACGCACGCGTGCGCGGCGACGGGGTGGCCTACCGCGGGCGTTTCTGCCTGCTGCTGGTGCTGCCGGCGGCGGGCGAGACGAGCCGCGTCGGGTTCATCGCCAGCAAGCGCGGCGTGGGTGGGGCGGTGCAGCGCAATCGTGCCCGGCGCCGGCTGCGGGAGATCGTCCGGCGTCGCTGGACCCGCGTTCCAACCCACGGATACCTGCTCGTGTTCATCGCCTCTCGCCGCACCCTCGACGCACCGCACCAGGCTCTCGCCACCGACGTGGAGACGCTGCTCGCCCACGCCGGCGCGCTGGCGCCGATCCCCGCCCAGTGATCCGCGGACTGCTGCTCCTCGCCATCCGCGCCTACCAGCGGCTCGCGCCGCCCCACGTGCGCGGCGCCTGCCGTCACTATCCCTCCTGCTCCGAGTACGCGCGCGAGGCCATCGCGCGCCACGGCGCCTGGCGCGGCACCTGGCTCGCGCTGCGCCGGCTCGGGCGATGCCACCCGTTCGGGACCGCGGGTGTGGACCCGGTGCCCTGACCATGGATCGTCGAACCACGTTCGCGCTCGTGCTCTGCATGCTGGTGTTCGCGGTGTTCACCGCGCTCCAGGCGCGCTACACGCCGAAGCCAAAGCCGAAGCCCCCGGGCACGCTGACCGCCCCCGCGCCGGGCACGGAAGCGCCCTCGCCCGCGGCCTCCGGCTCGCCCACGCCGCCCGGGGCGGCGGTCCCGGCCGCCTCGGCCCCCGCCGCGGTCCCCATCCCCGCGCGCAGCGTGGTGATCGAGACGCCGCTCTACCGCGCGACGTTCAGCAACATCGGCGCGCGGCTCCAGTCGTTCGAGCTCAAGCGCTACGCCGCCTCGTGGGGCCGCTCGCGTTTCGGCGACAAGCCGGGCCACCGCCCGAAGCACGGCGAGCTCGTGCCCGAGGGCGATCGCGTCGAGCTCCGCGGCGCGCCGGCGTTCGCGTTCGATCTCGGGTCCGGGGAAGCGGTTCGCTCGCTCGCCACCACGCCGTTCGCGGTGCAGGAGAGCACGGACGCCTCGGGAGCGACGGCCGCGCTCACGTTCGTCGCCCGCGACTCCGCGGGCTTCGAGGTGCGCCAGACCTGGCGCCCGCACCCCGAGTCCTACCTGCTCGA
>CAYSWZ010000221.1:0-68796 GCA_964434945.1 uncultured bacterium
GCCGGGGGTGACACCCGCGTTCGCGATCGGCTGCCCGGTGCTCGCCGCTCCCTCGTCGCGAGGCCTGGTCGCGGGGATCGGCGCCGATGCGTTCGCCAATCTCGTCACCTGCGCCGGAGGCGCCCCGTGAACTCGCTTCGCGCGCGCCTCATCCTCGGCTTCTCGCTCGTGGCCGTGCTGCCGCTGGCGCTCGCGATGCTCATCCTCGGCCAGCGGATCCAGCGCACCGTGCGCGCGCAGGCGTCGGAGCGACTCGAGGCGACGCTGGACGTCCTGCACGAGCGCATCGACTCCGACGCCGAACAGCTCAAGTTCAAGATCGAGGTCCTGGCGCGTGATCCGGAACTCCGGCGGCTCTACCTCGTCGAATCCACGAACCTGGCGGCACTGAACCAGTACCTCGCCGGGCAGCAGTCGCTCCTCGACCTCGATTACCTGTGGGTGACCGACACGACCCGCACGCTGGTCGCGGACGCGGCCGCGGCCTCGACGGCGCCGCTGCGGCGACTCGCCGATCCGCTGACCGAGAGCTCGATGCTCGACCCGGACGCGCGGGGAATCCGGCTCGTCCCGACGTCCGGGCACCGTGTGGCGCTGGACGCGAGCGCCGACATCACCTATGGCGAGGACCGGGTGGGGGTGGTGCGGGGAGGGATCGTCCTCGATTCGACGATGCTCGCCCGGCTCGCGCGGTCGAGCGGGGTGGAGTTGTTCATGCACGAGGTGCACGGGCCGCTCGGCGTGAGCACGCTGGGTGCGCTTCCCGAGTGGAACGGATTGCACGAGGCGATCCCGGAGCGTGTCTCGCTCCGCGGTGTGTCGTACCTGACCCATACCATCGCACTCGACATCGGGCCGGGAACGCCGATGCGCCTCGTCGGGCTCGCCTCCACCGCGGCCGCCGACGATGCGCTCTCCGTGCTGCGCTCGACCGCGCTCGTGCTCGCCCTCCTCGGGCTCCTGCTCGCCGCGGTGCTGGGCGTGGTGTGGTCCCACCAGCTCTCGCGCCCGGTCGAGCGGCTCGCGGACTTCTCCGAGCGCATCTCGCGCGGCGAGTGGGACGAACCGCTGGAGATGGAGAGTGTGCGCGAGCTGCAGACCCTGGTGCTCGCGCTCGAGCGGATGCGTTCCGACCTCGGCGCCTACCGTGACAAGCTGCGCGCGAGCGAGCGTCAGGCGGCCTACGGGCAGATGGCGCGAAAGGTCGCACACGAGATCAAGAACCCGCTCACGCCGATCGCCATCTCGGTGGCGGGCCTGAAGCGGGCGTACGACCAGAAGCAGCCCGACTTCGCCGCCACGCTCGCCGAGGCGGTGCGCACGGTGAGCGAGGAGGTGCTGCGCCTGAAGACGCTCCTCCAGGAGTTCAGCGACCTCGGCCGATTCCCCAGCCCACGGCCGGCGCGCTTCGAGATGGCCGACCTGCTCGCGGATCTCCGCACGCTCTATGCTCACGAGGTCGCCGCCCGGCGGCTCGCGTTCGAGTGGCCGGCCGCACCGCTCCCGCTGCTGGCCGACCGCGACCAGCTGCGCCAGGCCCTCTTGAACCTGATCCAGAACGCGCTCGATGCCACCGCGAAGACCGGGGGCCACGTGCGCGTGGACGCGATCCCGCAGGGCGGCGCGCTCTGGCTCAGCGTCAGCGACGACGGACCCGGCCTCGACGAGGCGCAGCGCGAGCAGCTGTTCGTGCCCGGGTTCACCACCAAGGCGCACGGCAGCGGGCTCGGGCTCACGATCGTCGAGCGCATCGTGTCCGACCATGGCGGCAGCATCGACGTGGACAGCGCGCCCGGCGAGGGCACCACGTTCGTCGTGCGCCTGGCGCTGGCACCGGAGGCGTGATCCATGCCGAGCATCCTGATCGTGGACGATGAGGCCAACATCCGCAGCTCGCTCAAGGGCGCCCTGTCGCGGGAGGGCTACCAGGTGGACGACGCGCCGAGCGTGGCCGCCGCGCGCACGCTCCTGCGCGAGGCCTACGACATCGTGCTGCTGGACGTGTGGTTCCCGGGCGAGAACGGCATCGACCTGCTCGCCGAGATCCGCGATGCCGCACCCTCCACGACGGTGATCATGATGAGCGGACACGCCAACATCGAGACCGCCGTGCAGGCCACCCGGCTCGGCGCCTACGACTTCCTCGAGAAACCGCTGTCGCTCGACCGCCTGCTGGTGCTGCTGCGCAACGCCTCGGCCACGCAGGCGCTCGCCTCCGAGAACCGGCGCCTGCGCGCGCCGTGGGCCGCGCCGCTCGTCGGCAGCTCGCCCGCCATGCACACGCTGCTCGCCGAGATCGCGCTCGCCGGACCGTCGCCCGCGCGCGTGCTGCTGTCGGGCGAGAACGGCACCGGAAAGGAACTCGTCGCGCGCGCGCTGCATGAGGCCAGCCCGAGGCGCGCCATGCCGTTTGTCGCCGTGAACTGCTCCGCGATCCCGGAGGAACTGTTCGAATCGGAGTTGTTCGGTCACGAGAAGGGCGCGTTCACCGGCGCGACGCAGGCCCGTCGCGGCCGGTTCGAGGAGGCGCACGGCGGCACGCTCATGCTGGACGAAGTTGCCGACCTGAGCGCGCGCGCTCAGACGAAGCTGCTGCGCGTGCTCGAGGCCTCCGAGCTGACGCGCGTCGGCGGCAGCCGCGCGATCCGCGTGGACGTGCGCGTGGTGTCGGCGACGAACCGCGACCTGCGCGCGGCGATGGCCGCGAACACGTTCCGCGAGGACCTGTTCCACCGGCTCGCCGTGGTCCCGCTGCACGTCCCGGCGCTGCGCGAGCGTGTCGAGGACATCCCGCAACTGGTGGACCACTTCCTGGTCGCGCTCGCCAGCGAGACCGGGCAGCGCGCGCCGAGCTTCACCGCCGGCGCGCTCGAGGCCCTCCGCCGCTACCCCTTCCCGGGGAACGTGCGTGAACTGAAGAACCTGGTGGAGCGGCTGGTCATCATGAACCCGGGCGCCCGGATCGGGCCGGAACAGGTGGCCGGGGTGCTGCCGGCCCCCGCGGCGGGCGCGGCGCCGGTTGCCGGGGTCGAGGGACCCGCGGAGTTGAGTGCCGCCGTTCACGAGTTCGAGCGCCACCACATCGAGGCGGCGCTGGCAGCTGAGGGCGGCAACATGACCCGGGCCGCCTCCCGGCTCGGACTGGAGCGGAGCCATCTCTATAAGAAGATGCGGCAGTTGGGGTTGCGTGTAGAGGCCTGACCCGCCGGCCCTCCCCCTGCACTTTCCGCTTGGCAAACGGCTCCGACTCGCCGATACTGCGTTTGTCTTGGTTGAGCATGGATGTGTGGTACAGCGTTCAAGAGCCGCCAGAGACCTCTCTGGCGGTTTTTTTGTGGGCTGGCTCACCCTCCCGGCACGATCAAGCAGCGGTCACACAGACCGGACGCAGCCGCAGCGTGACAACGCGGTAGTGCGGGCTTTCGGGCCCGGTTTCAAGGAGCTTCAAGTGGCTAGTGGCACCGTGAAGTGGTTCAACGAGGCGAAGGGTTTCGGCTTCATCTCTCAGCAGGGCGGCGAGGACGTGTTCGTGCATTTCTCGGCCATCCAGGGCGACGGTTTCAAGACGCTCGCTGAAGGCGAAGGCGTTGAGTTCGACGTGACCCGTGGGCCGAAGGGCCTGCAGGCGGCGAACGTCCGCAAGGCCTAATAAGCCCGAGGTACCACCTCACGCTAGCGGGGCGGCGTCCGAAGAGGACGTCGCCCTTGGCGTTTCCGGACCGCGGCTGCTCGAGCCAGGTACGTCTTGCCGCGTTGCGACCGCCTCACGCCCGCGACCCCGGGAGAGCCGTCGCTACGCCCTCGCCCAGCGCAATCCCTCGCGCGAGAGCGGCAGCGAACGCACGCGCCGGCCCGACGCGGCGAAGATCGCGTTGCAGAGCGCGGGGATCACGGGCGGAAGCGCGGGCTCGCCGAGCCCGGTGGGCGGGTGTTCCGTGGCCCGGAAGTGAACGTCCACGGGCGGGGCGTCGGCGAACCGGAGCAGCGGATACTCGGCCAGGCTCGACTGCACCGTTCGCCCGCGCTCGATCGTGATCTCCAGGCCCATCGCCTGGCCCAGGCCGTCCAGGACGGCGCCCTGTGCCTGGTGCTCCGCGTTGAGCGGGTTGATGACCGGACTGCCGATGTCCCCCACCACCCACACCTGCTTCACGCTCAGGTCGTTGCCCTGGACGCTCGCTTCCACCACCTCGGCGAAGTAGCCGAGGTGGCTGAAGTGGAAGGCCACGCCGAGTCCGCTCCCCTTCGCCAGCGGCCGCCGGCCCCAGCCCGAGCGCTCGGCCACGTCCTCGAGCACGGCGCGCGCGCGGCCGGCATCGTATCCGGCGTGGCCGTCGGGTTCGCTCACGAGCCGCGGCTCCCCCAGGAGGCCGAGCCGGAACTTCACGGGATCGGCGCCGGCCGCGTGCGCCAGCTCGTCGAGGAAGGAATGGAACACGAACGCGAGCGCATTGCTGCCCGGCGCGCGCAGCGCACCGGTGGGTACGAGCGGCGGCAGAACCGAGGCGCCCAGTTCGAAGTTGGGAACGAAGCGCGCCGGGAACTCGGTCGCCTGGATGCCCGCGGAGGGCGCGAATTTCTCGGCATCGCCAAACGTGACGAAATGATCGCGCCACGCCACGAGCCGGCCGCCGGCATCCACCCCGCCCTCGAGATGATGAAAGCCCGCGGGGCGGTAGAAGTCGTGCCGGAGATCGTCCTCGCGCGTCCACAGCAGCTTCACCGGCGCGCCGGCCGCCCTCGCGATCCAAGCGGCCTCGACCATGTAATCGTTGGAGAGCCGCCGGCCGTAGCCGCCACCGGCACGCACGAGATGGATGACGATGTCCGACTCGGGGATGCCCAGCACCTGCGACACCAGCTCCCGGCCGGACTGCGGCGTCTGCGAAGGCGCCCAGATCTCGAGCTTCCCGCCGTCCATGCGCGCCGTACAGTTCTGCGGCTCGAGCGTCGCGTGCGAGAGGAAGGGATAGGCGTAGGAAGCCCGCACCCGCCGGGCCGCCGAAGCGAGCGCCGCGGTCACGTCGCCGTCCGTCCGCAGCATGCGCCCCGGCGCGGTGTTCGCGAACTCGGCCGCGCGGCGCGCGAACCCCCCGCTCGAGAGCCCGGCCGCGGCGCCTTCGGTCCACTGGACCACCAGTTTCTCGCGCGCCGATTTCGCGGCCCACCAGCTGTCGGCCACGATCGCCACTCCGGAGAGGAGACCGCTGAGCGCGGTGCCGCCCTCGACCACGAAAACCTGGCGCACCCCGGGCTCGGCGCGCACCGTGTCGAGGTTCGCGGACGCCACCTTGCCACCGAACACCGGGCACTTCTCGAACACGGCGAAGCGCATGCCGGGAACGCGCACGTCGATCGCATAGAGCGGCCTGCCCAACGTGATCGCCGGCGTGTCCACCCCGCGGCGGGGCGTGCCGATGATCGCGTAGTCCCTGGGATCCTTCAGTCGCACCGACTGGAGATCGGGAGGTGCGAGCGTGGCGGCGCGCGTGGCGAGCTTCCCGTAGCCGAGCTTCCGGCCGCTTCGCCCGTGCGACACCGCGGACAGGGCGGCGACGCACTCCGATTCGGGCACCTTCCAGGTGAGTGCCGCAGCCGAGATCAGCATCGCCCGGCCCGCGGCACCCACTCGGCGCTGCACGTCCCAGTTGTTCGGCGTCGCGCGGCTGCCGCCCGCGAACTGGTCGCCGAATCGTGCCGGGTCACTCGGCGCCTGCTCGATCGTCACTTGGTTCCAGTCCGCGCCCAGCTCCTCGGCGATGAGCATGGGGAGCATGGTCTTCACCCCCTGGCCGATCTCGGGATTCTTCGCGACCAGGGTGATCGCCCCGTCCGCGGCGATGCGGATGAACGCGCCGAGTGCCGCCTGCTCGAGCTCGGCGGCCGAGAGCGGCCGGAAAGGCTCCAGGCAGGGCGCGAGGACGAGCCCGCCGCCGGCGAGCGCGGCCACCCGGAGGAACGTCCGCCGATCGATCAGGGTCGTGGCCATGCGTCAGCGTCCCCCGTCGCCGCTCACGGGAACGCGTGGCGCTCCCGAGGGATTCGCCGCGAGCTCGATCGCCCGCTCTACTCCCGCGCGGATCCGGAGGTAGGTCGCACAACGGCAGAGATTGCCATCCATCGCGGCGTCGATCTCGGCCCGGGTCGGGCGCGGCTTCTTCGCCAGGAGCGCCGCCGCCGTCATGATCTGCCCCGCCTGACAGTAGCCGCATTGCGGGACGTCCAGTTCGCGCCACGCGCGCTGCAGGGGGTGCGAGCCGTCGGCCGAGAGCCCTTCGATGGTCGTGATCCTCGCCGCGCCCACGCTCGAGACGGGAAGCTGGCAGGAGCGCGTGGCCTGGCCGTCCACGTGCACCGTGCAGGCGCCGCACTGCGCCACGCCGCAGCCGAACTTCGTGCCCGGCAGGTCCAGCACGTCGCGCAGCACCCAGAGGACCGGCGTGTCGGCCGGCACGTCCACGACCGCCGGCTTGCCGTTCACGGTGAGCGTGTATTTCATCGGAGTCCTCCCCGGGGTCCTCCCCGGCGGCGCACGGCGACTCTAAACCCTGCCCGCCAGGCAGGGCACGCACGAAACGCGGGGAGGCCGCCGAGCGCGGGGGCGCGGGAAATGGGCGGGGAACGAACGGGCGGGCGGCATGGCCCGAGCAGTCGTCCACGCGCGCCTAGGCGCAGCGATCCCTCACCCTGCAGTTCGCGCAACGGGGCGAAGCGGCCTACGCGCCCTTCCGGAGCTGGATCCACAACGACATCTGGTGGTCCTCGATCCCTTCGGGGACGTCCTTCGCATCGCGCCCGATCTCCTCACCGTCCTGCGTGAGCACGACGCTCACCGTGGCACGGCGGACGTCGGGGGGCAGCGACAGCACGACGATGCACTGGAGCAGGCGCCCGTCGTTTTCGGCGTTCGGGCGCGGCAGCGGCCACTGATCGAGGTCGTTGTTGATGAAGTTCCCGTACCAGTGCGAGCCGCTGACGAGGGCATCGGTCTCCTTCTCCCACAGGCGCAGCTCGTAGGAACCCTCGCGCCGGGGAGTCACCTTCACGGCAGCGACGACACGGCCACCACTTGCCGAGAAACGCACGTTCTTCAACGCAGCCCTCCCTCGTCCGGGCCATCGCCCAGGT
Organism: uncultured bacterium; assembly: GCA_964434945.1. Classification (GTDB taxonomy): domain Bacteria; phylum Eisenbacteria; class RBG-16-71-46; order RBG-16-71-46; family RBG-16-71-46; genus JAIOPA01. The sequence continues at coordinate 7,129 of CAYSWZ010000221.1, forward strand.
CCATTTCGACCAGTCCCTCCACCGCCTTCCGCTTCTTGCGGAAGAACTCGCGCAGCAGCTCGCCACAGTCCCCCGAGAGCACACCGTGCGTGACCGGCACGCGATGATTCAGGCGCCGCTCGCCGAGGACGTCGAGCACCGAGCCGCACGCGCCCGCCTTGGGGTCGGTGGCGCCGTACACCAGGCGCCCGAGCCGTGCGAGCACGATGGCGCCGGCACACATGGCGCACGGCTCGAGCGTCACGTACAGCGTGCAGTCCGACAGCCGCCAGCTCCCGAGCGCATTGGAGGCGGCTCCGATGGCGAGGATCTCGGCATGCGCGGTGGCGTCCTGCAGCGCCTCGACCTGGTTGTGCCCGCGCCCCACGATCGTGCCGTCGTGAACGACGACGCAGCCGACCGGCACCTCGTCGCGGAGCAGCGATTCGCGGGCTTCGCGCAGCGCGGCGCGCATGCCGGTCTCGTCGTCCACGATCAGCAAGCGGCTACTTCCCGGTTCCGCTCGAGTCCGGCGCGGGGGGCTTCGGGAACGGCTCGACCCAGCGCTGGCAGATCTTGAGCAACACTTCCTGGTACGCGGGTGCCTTGGTCGTGTTGCCGACGCCCTCGGTGTTGAGCCCCGAGGCCTTGACGCCGATCACGTTGGCGTCCGCGTCCTGCTGCTCGCCCTCGAGCGTCTCGTTGCTGCTCGCGGTCCACAGGAGCCGCCCGGTCGAGTCCACCAGCGCGGCGTGCAGCTGCACCGTGGTCGTCGGCCGGCCGGACTGGCCGGGCTCGAGCTCGCGACGCTCCATCTCGTCCACGCGCACGGTGAGCACCCCGCGCGCGTGCAGCGCGCGGCTCACGTAGGGCGCGTCGAGCGAATCGAGCCGGGGGTTCTTGAGCAGCTTGTCGCGGAGCGCCTTGGTCAGCGAATCGCCGCCGGCCCTGCTCAGGTAGTCGTTCACGAGGAACGGCGAGACCCAGTGGTGGCCCGAACCCTTGAGCGCCTGCCCGACCGCGGATTCGACCAGCTTGCGTGACTCCGCGTTGCCGTCGTACGTGGCGGGCGGCAGCATGGCGACAGTGGTGACCGGGTAGTGAGCGATGTCGGGCGCGGTCCAGAACCGGTCGCCCAGGCCCTTGCTGCGGTCGGCGGCCAAAGCGGGGGACGCGGCCGCGAGCAGGCCGGCGGCCAGCACGAGGGCGGGCGAGACGATGCGCGGGTGGAGCATGTCGAACACCTCCGGAAGCGGGGAGCTCCCTCTCGACCTCAAGCGTACGGCCGGATGCACGTGCCGCACGAGTGACCCTTCGCGATGCCTACCCCGTTCCGACCTCGTTCCGCCGCGACGGCGCGTTCCCGCGTGGCACGGGGCCGCGTGGATCCGAGCTCGAATGGCGGGCCCAGGAGGATTTGAACCCCCAACCTTCTGATCCGTAGTCAGACGCTCTATCCAATTGAGCTATGGGCCCACCTCGATGCCACACCGTGGAGCGGGGCATGATGCGACCTGCGGCGCGCTGGCGGAGAGGAGAGGATTCGAACCTCCGAGTCGGTTTTACCCGACTAACCGCTTAGCAGGCGGCTGCCTTCGGCCACTCGGCCACCTCTCCAAGCATGTACTGGCGGAGGGAGTAGGATTCGAACCCACGGAGCTTTCGCTCAGCGGTTTTCAAGACCGCCGCCTTAAACCACTCGGCCATCCCTCCGCGAGTCCGCCCGGGTGACGGACTATAGACAACGCCCGGCGGGCACTCAACGTACGACGCCGGGGTCGCGGTGGGACGTCCGGAGGGTCGAAGCCGCCCCACCCCAAACGCCAGAAGACGAAGGAAACTACCCTGCGCGGGGCTTGCCTGCAAATGCGGCGGGAGCGCGTTCGGCGGTTGTCACGCCGGTTGCCCGCGCCTGACGTTCGCGGGGTCGCCAACAGCAACGGCCCGGGCCGTATGGTCCGGGCCGTGCGCGTGACGCTGCGTCAGCGCTTCGAAGCGGCCTGCACGCCACCCCCGACCGGACGACCGAGTGCCGTGGCCGCGACCGCGGTCCAGCCCTGCGTGGGCATCTCCCCGCCGCTCTGGCGGACCCGCCCCTTCACGTCGATCACGAACCAGGCGGTGCGGGAGCGACCGAGGCTGGCGTCGAACACACCGTACTGCTGCCCGATCGCCCCCTTCGGATCGGCGAGCAGGCTGTACGTGAGGCCGAGCCGGCGGACCGACGCCCAGACGTCCCGGTCGTTGTGCTCGACCACGGCGAGCGGCATGACGCCGCCCTTCACGAGCGTCTCGCGCTCGCGCTCGAGCGTGCGCAGGTCCACGTCGCTCGCACCGAACACCAGCAGCACGTCGCCGTGCTCGAGCACGTTGTGCAGGTGCTGCCACAGCGCGTCGTAGGACTGGTACTGGAAATCGGGCGCACGGGACCCGGCGTTGAGCGCGAGCTTGTCCGAGTCCCGGGTCGTACTGGCCGCGGAGGCGTTGTTGGTGAACGCCACCGGTTGGGCGCCCTTGGCGTCCACGCTGGCAGGCGAAGAAACAGCGGCCAGCAGGCTGACCGCGAAAACCGACACGAATGACACGGCATTCCCCCTGATGTCGAAGCCAGGATGTCGCACACGGAGGCGGGCCGTAGAGGCGCGCTCCCGACCGTCGGTGAGTCATCATTGCAAGTGGCGCGCCACCCCGCCGCATTGGGTCAGGCGGCCGCAAGTGAAAGCAATCACATGCGGCGCTCGCACGTTCGCGAAGGGTGTTCTCGCCCACGGCGTGCGTAGTGCAGTCCGAGGCATTGCGGGGCAATCGCGCTGGCGCCCATCGCCGCTGTTGCGCCCGCGGATTCGGTCGCCGCCGTGCCGCGCCTTAGCGCGCGGGGCGGGCCTGCGCTGCGCGCATGCGACGCGACTCAAAGGCTCTACGGCACGGACCCGCACACCGGGGCCGCCGATGCGGCGATTGCATTCGCTGCACGGCACCGAGCGCCCTCCCGCTTTCGGCGCATGAACTCCCGGCCGAACATGCTCTCAGCCGTGTGCTGGTTGTGCGCGCGACAGAGGAGCCGGATCCCGCCTGCAGTCGCCTGCCCGCCGCGCGCGACCGGTTGCACGTGGTCGAACTCGAGACGTGTGCGTGATTCGCAGCGCTTGCCACTGTCCCCCACGAACGTGCATCTCCCACCATCGCGATCGAGGACGGCCCGCCGAACCGCGGCGGGGATGTGCCGGCTCATCGCGGCGTCGCGTGGCTGGCGTGATCGGGCGCACTTGGCGAACTTCCGCTTCTCGAGATCGTGGACCAGCGCGGCGAGCGCACGCTCGATGATCTGCGCGACATCGCCGGAGGGCACGGCGTGACCGAGCAGAGCCTGCGCGTAACGCAGCAACTCATGCGCGGTCCCGCCGATGGTGACCTGCAGTCCGAACCGGTCTGGCGCCAGCGGCCCAATCCTGCTGCGCGCCGGAAGTGGTTCCATCGGAACCGGTGGAATGGAGTCAGTCGATGGGACTACTGGTTCTGGAACCAGTTGAAGTGAGGTTGCGTCGGCAGGTCCAGTCACGGGTTCGTCCGCGGGAACTGCAGGCGGAAGCGCCTGCAAGACCGCGGGCAGATCGGGTCGCGGGAAGCGCTCGGCGAGCAGCAATTCGATCTCGGCCCTGGTCTTGTGCCTGGCTGCTATCAGCAGCCCCTCGGCCGTCTCGGGGCTGAGATGCGGCGCCAGCAGGACCACGGCGGTCAGATGCAGCCGCCCGTCGGCTACAGCAGGGAAGATGTCCGGGAAGCGGCGTGCAGCGCGCGCCGCCTGGATCCGCTTGTACGCCATGTCCTCCGACATGCGCAGTTCGTGCACGCAATACGAGTACATCGAATCATGCGCCGCTCGGAGAAACAGCCGTCGCTCGTCCACTTCGGCGATATGGGCGATGAGCGCGGCGGTCGTGACGCGATCCTGCGCGACGAGGGATGCCAGACCATTCAGGAGCGTGGAATCAGCGAGATGCGACAGCGAGTAGGACGTCATAGCGGGTCTCCGCGCCGGGGGACGGTCGCGGGGGCGGCATTGTTTCTATCACACCCCTGATGGACGCTCGTGCACCCGCGTACGCCTCACCGAGCTAGGTGGGGCGAGAACTGTCCGCACACCGACAGCGACACGTCCTCAGCCCCGATGCTTCGCGCCGTGGCGCGCATTTCCTGAAGGGGGCTCGGGTCGCGAACCAGCGCGCCCGAGAGCGCTGTCAATTGAAATCGTCGCGAACGTGAGCATTTCGCGCATACCTGACGTGTCGGCAAACGTCCGTGGCTGGCGCTGCGTGCAGGTCCAAGCTCGCCCAGGTCGCCGGTTCAATCCGCGCGCATCTTGAATGCACGAACCTAGAACAGCGTCGTCTGGTCCAGTCGCCCGAGCTGCCGGGCGCGACGCTCGAACGCGAAGTAGCCCCAGCGCGCGAGCAGGGCGAACACGATCGTGGAGCCACCGAGCACGAGCAGCACCTGCGTGTCGCTGAAACGCTGCATGAGCCCGCGGGTGCCGTGGCCGGCGAGGAAGCGGCGGATCGCTTCGTACCACCATGTGAACGGCAGCGACATCGAGATCCACTGGAGCGGCCTCGGCAGGAGATCGATCGGGAAGATGACGCCACTCAGGAGGTAGCTCGCGAGTGTCGTGCCCTCGAGGACGACCATGGCGGAACGCATGAGGACCAGGGACCAGCCGGCGAGGAGGAAGCCGAGGAACAGCGTGGACGAGAGGCCCGCGGCCATGGAGGCCGCGAGCGGGAGCCACTGGACGTGCGCCCAGTCCCAGCGTACGCCGAGCAGGAACCAGCCGGCGGCGAGCGTCACCACGACGCTGACTGTGGCGAGCGCGAACTTGACGGACGAGCGGCCGGCCAGGTAGGTGAACATCCCCACCGGGCTCGCGTACACGTACTTGAGCGTCTCGTATTGCTCGCGCTCGTCGAACACCACCCAGCCCATGCCCACGAGCACCGTCGTCACGTACGAGTGGAATGCATTCGCAACGAAGAAGCCTACGAAGACGCTCAATTCGGCCCCGTGCGAGCGCACGGTCCGATACATCACCGCCAGGATCAGCGACGTGGCGAGCGGACGCGCCAGCACGTAGATGCCGAACAGCACCGGGTCGGCCCAATTCCCCTCGACCTGCCAGCCCAACCATGCTGCGGTGCGCGCCCGGGCGAGTGAAGTCGCCACCGAGTTCCGCACGGACGCCAGGCTCACTGCCATCGCTGCGTCAGCCTCCCCTCACGCTTCGAGAGTCCCTCGAGATAAGCGAGCGAAACGCGCGCGAGGTAGAGGAAGACGGCGCTGAATGCGGCGAGCGCCAGCGCCTCCAGCGGCAGTGGGAGGAGGCCGTGCGCGTCGGGTCCGAGCAGCACCTGGCGGATGGCGTCGGTGCCGAGCGTGAGCGGCAGTATCCCCGCGGCGACGGCGCCGAGCCCGCCGAGCGATCGGATGGGGAAATAGAGTCCGGAGAGAAAATAGACCGGCTCCTGCAGCGCATTCGCCGAGTGCCAGGCCTCTCTCCCATAGAGAAGAAACAGGCTCGACAGCGTCATGCCCAGCGCATAGAGCGCCACCATGGTGAGCACGAACACGCCTGCCAGCACCCACGGCGAGAACGCGGCGACGTGGATGTGGAACACCCACGCGCCGATCGCCACGCCCACGAGCGAGCGCAGCCCCGTGGCCGCGAGCCCGCCGATCGCCATGCCGGAGAGGATCGCCATCCGCGAGCACGGCGCCGCGAAGTAGAGCTGGAGCTGACCCTGCTGCTTCTCCCAGTAGAGCTGCGCGCCCATCCCCCACACGACGTTGATCCAGTAGGTGGAGAGCACGCCGCCCACGACGGCCAGCGCCTCGTAGGACCTCGGGGCGCCGAGCGCCCGGTAGAGGAGCACGAACGCGCACATGCCGAGGTTGGGAAAGATCGCGTCGGACAGCATCCAGGTCGGCTCCCGCATCGAGCCCACGATGCGCACGTACGCGCGCGCCAGCATCGCCTGCACGAACAACGTGGACCCGGTGTTGTGTGCCGGCCGCTCGTGATGCAGGGACGGTCCCGGGCGCGGGATCGTGCCCACGGCTCCCGCGCTGCCGGCACCGAGCCCGACGCCGCTCATTCCGGCGCCTCGCCCTCGTCCAGGCCGCGGCCGACGATCGCGATGAACGCGTCCTCGAGGCTCGTCTCGCGCGTGGAGACGCCGCGCACGGCGACGCCGCGGTTCTCGAGCGTACGCAGCAGCAGCGGAAGTCGGCCGCCGTCCGCGAGGCGGAGCTTCATCGTGTGCGTGCCGCGCTCGGGGTGCGGCGCGCCCCAGGTGACGGGAACGCCGTCCACCTCGGCGAGACCGTCCGGGACGCCGAGCACCTCCAACTCCACGTGCTGGCCGCCCTCCACCGAGCGCCGGAGCGCGGCAGGCGTGTCGCACGCGAGCACGCGGCCACGGTCGATGATGGCGATGCGGTCGCACATCTGGTCCGCCTCGGCCATGTAGTGCGTGGTCAGGAGCACCGTGCGCCCGGGGCGTTCGCGCACCCAATCCAGCACGAACACGCGCAGCATGCGCGCCGCGTTCACGTCCATCCCGAGCGTGGGCTCGTCCAGGAACAGGATCTCGGGATCGCTCACGAACCCGCGCGCGAAGTTCATGCGCTGGCGCTGGCCGGTGGAGAGCCGGTTGATACGCGTGCTGGCGAGATCCCCGAGCCCGAACGCGGTGATGAGCTGGTCGACGCGCGATCCGGCCTCGGCCCGCGGCACGCCGTAGAACTGCGAGAACATCCACAGGCACTCGCGCACGTTGAGGATGCCGTAGCCCGAGCTCTCGCCGCCCGAGACGAGCGCGATCCGGCGCCGGACCTCGCCGGCGTCGCGCACCACGTCGTACCCGGCAACCCACGCGTCACCCGAGGTGGGATAGAGAAGTGTGTTCAGGATCTTGATGAGCGTGGTCTTTCCCGCGCCGTTCGGGCCCAGGAGGCCGAACACCTCGCCGCGCTCGATCCTGATGTCGATGCCGTCGAGCGCCACGACTTGGGGGGAACCACGCGAGCGCTTGAACACGCGCCTGAGCGCGCGCGTCTCGACCGCAGGCGGTGTGAAGCCCGGTGAAGGAACGTTGGACGGCATGGCCGCACCGTAGGGAGCCGCGCCCGGCCGTGTCAAAGATGCGGCAGGGCGCGGCGTGCGGGGGCCGCGGGCCGGGCCCGCGACTCCCGTCTCACGTGCGTGCGGTCAGATCACCCCGCGCTCCGGGGCGGCTCGTGCCGTCACCTCGCGTCGCGCAGAAGTGCGGCGCGCGTCGAGAGCACGCTGCCGTCCACCGTGAGGCGGACGAAGTAGACACCGTCGCGGGCTCCCGCGCCGTCCCACGTGAAGTCGCGCCGGCCGGCCGAGAGCCGGCCATGCACGAGCGTCGTGACCCGGCGGCCCGCGAGGTCGTGCACGGTGAGGTCCACGTCGGCATCCCGCGGGAGGCTGACCGTGAACGTGGTGCTGTGCGTGAACGGGTTCGGCCGCGCCGGCGTGAGCTCGACCACGGTCACCGGCGCCGTGGCCGAGAGCGAGGCGCTCGGAAGCGCGCCGGCGGGCGCGAGCGCGGCGCCGTTCGACGACGTCAGGTCGGCGTCCTCCACGCTCAACGTGCCGCTCTGCTCCGCGCCGGAGATCGGCACCGCGCGCAACTCGTACACCAGCTCGTCCGCCGCGACATCGGAAAGTCGGAGCGCGCCCACGCGCAGCAGTCCGGCCTCGCTGCCGTCCGCGAGCGGCAGCCAGCCGGCCGGAGCGCCCGGGTCGCCGCTGCCGGGCGGGGTCAGCTGCCAGCGGTCGGCCGGGTAGCGCACGCGCAGCAGCGCCGCGCCGAGCGCGCCCGCGCCGCGCACGTGGAGCACCACGCGAACCGCGTCGCCGTCTCGGACGAGCGGGTCCAGGCTCACGCTCAACCCGGGTTGGACGTGCGTGCTGTCGTGCGAGATCCCCGGCCCGTGCAGGATCTCGCGCGCGCAGCAGAACAAGTCGGGGATCCCGAACGTGCCGTCGCCGTCGCAGTCGAAGCACGCGACATTGCCGGTGCTGTCGCTGGCCGTATTGCGCAGGCAGCGCGCCATGAGCACGAGGTCGCGCACGTCCAGGTGTCCGTCGCCGTTCACGTCGCAGCCCTGGGCGGCGCGGTCGATGCAGAGCGGCAATGCGGGAGGCACCAGGGCCGGCTCGGGGCAGAACGGGACCTGCTCGCCATTCGGGCCCGAGGCGACCTCGATCTGGCCGCGGAGGGTCCCCGACGGCGTGCCCGACGGGGTGGCCGAGGGGACGACCGAGTCCGCCACGACCGTGACCCGCAACAGGTCGGAGACACCGGCGGGAACGACGTCGGGACTCGTCCCGAAGATCACGAATCTCGACCGCTGGCCGTCCTGCCGCCAGGACACGTGCACGCCCGCCGCGGCCCCGGCGTACTGGATGTCCACCACCTGGAAGGGCCGGAATGTCGCGACATACCCTTCGACGCCGGAGATCCCCAGCCCTTGCAGGTCGCTCCGCACCGGCACCAGCACGTCGCCGCGGCCTCCCGGCGGCACGCGCAGCGCGCAATCGGGTAGAGGCGTTCCGAGCGGCGGCAGTGGCGAGTGCAGGCACCCGACGGTCGTGCTGTCGCAGACACGCGGCACCTCGAACGTGAGATCGGTCCGGTAGGTGATCGTCGTGTCCGCCCCGGCCTCGCGGAGCACGTGGACGTCCGTCAGCGCGGTGAGCGAGAAAGACCCGGCCGCGAACCGGCCGAGGCCCAGTGAGAGCGTCTCGGGCCGGCAGACCAGCTCCAGGCACCGCGGTCGCCACTCGACGCTGGCAAGGAATCCACGGGCCGGGTCCATGGCAAGTCCCGTCAGGTGCACGCACGGCGGGCAGCCGTTCGTCAGGAGCTGCAGGCTCAGCGAGTCACCCGGGCACCTCCGTTCGGGCACGATGCGCAGCGTGGTCAGCGTGCGCGCGAGCGAATCGAGCGGTGGCGGCTCCACGCCGCAGGACGGAAGCACCTCGTAGGTGATGAGTCGCGTCGCCAGGTGCGACGTCACCGTCGTGTCCGGGCATGAACGCCCCGTTTCGTTCAGCAGGAGTGACTGCGGGCCGATGGGCTGGGCGGCCAGGTCGATACTGGCCTCGAATGGCTTGAGCAAGTCCGGGCACGCATGACCGCACGTGTCCACCACGAAATCGGCGGAGACGACGGGGTGGAGTTCGACCACCGGGAGCTCCCGCAGGCCGCGGAACGTCACGCAACCCGGCACCACTCCCGTCACGGTGACCCGGACGGGCTCGCCGGGGCAGACGCGCGGAGCGCAGGTGTCGCACGGCGGCGTACCGACCGTGATGTGCTGGATGTAGAGGATCGGGTCGGTGGCCGGAACGACCGGCACGATCTGCGCGAGCGCCGCGGAAGCCGACAACGCGGTCAGCAGCATCGCCGGAAACGCGATGCGACCGGACAGGAAGAGCTTGTCGATGCGCATGGTGGGACCCTTTGCGGCGTGGCCCGGTCGATTCAGTTGGGATGAGGTTCCGCCGCCGGCGGGGCGCGGTCAAGAACTGTTTCGGGCTTCTCGAATACTACTTCCGCTCCCCCTCCGCGGCCGGCCGTGCCCCCGGCCGGCGCCCCGCCACCTACCCGGCCGGCTTCCTCGCCACCAGCACGGCCCTGTCCCCGAGGATGTTGAACGAGCGCGTGAGCGGCAGGTTGACGCTGTCGAGGACCCGCATGGCCAGTGCCTGTACGGCGCTCTTCCTCCCGTGCAGCCGGCCGGGCGGGATCTTGCTCTGCTCGATCGAGCGCACCTCCAGCCCCGCCGCACGCGCGAGGCGCGCGAGCGACGCGGGCCGGAACTCCCACAGGTGATAGGGCGGCTCCCTGAGCACGATGCTCCCGCCGAACATTCCATAGAGCGCCAGTCCGGCCCGGCGGGCGAGCGAGTGCGTGGTGATCGGCCCGCGGACCACGGCGTGCCCGCCGGGGGCCAGAACGCGGGCGACCTCGGCGAGCGTGGCGCGGCAGTCCGGCACGTGCTCGAGCACATCTCCCATGTACACGACGTCGAACGAGCCCCCTGGGAGCGCGGCACCTTCGAGAGTTCCCTGCCGCACGTCGAGCCCGAGCGCGCGGGCGTGCGCCACGGCGTCGGGCGAGAGTTCGACGCCCGTCGTCCGCCAGCCACGCTCGTGCGCGCGCTTGAGCAGCAGTCCCGTCGCGCAGCCGACCTCCAAGAGCCGCCCTTCAGCGCGCCAGGCCTCGAACCGGTCCAGAAGCCCGTCGTTCTCGGCTCGAAACGCCGCCTCGTCGGTGGCGCCGGCGTCGCTCCGGCCGCAGCGAAAGTCCTGCTCGAAGTACTCGGCGGAGTACATGCGCGCGAGTGTCGCACCCGCGGGCTGTATGCGAAGAAACAACATGCCGCAGTCGCGACAACGTGCCGCCGGGAAGCTCGTGCCCAGCCAGTCGTAGCGCATCGCGACGCGCGCGAGCCGCTTCGAGCCGCACGCCAGGCACTGGTCGAGCGCGCGCGTCTCGGGCGCGCTCATGCGCAGGTCGGTGCGGCGCTCGCGACGCCAGCGTGCAGGCCGGAGGCCTGCACGCTGTGGGAGATCTCGGCCCCGCCGATGCAGCGCTCACCGAGGTAGAAGACCGCGAGCTGCCCGGGCGTCACCGCGAGCTGTGGCTCGTCGAACGCCACCTCGAGCGCGCCGCCCTCGGCGGGATTGAGCGTGGCCGGCGCCCCGGCGTGGTTATAGCGGATGCGAACGTGCGCGCGCGTGCCCGCGGGGGGCGGCGCGGGCAGCAGCCAGTTGACGCGCCCGGTCACGAGACCGGTGCGCTCGAGCGCGCGGCGCGGCCCGAGCGTCACGGTGTTGGCCGTGGCATCGATCGCGAGCACGTACCAGCGTTCGTCGCGAGCCAGCCCCAGGCCCTTCCGCTGGCCGATCGTGTAGTGGAGGACGCCACGGTGCGTGCCCACGCGCGCGCCCTGCTCGTCCAGGAACGCGCCCGGCGCGCTGCCGCGCGTCTCGCCGAGCGTGCCCGTGATGTATCCCGCGTAGTCGCCGTCGGGCACGAAGCAGAGGTCCTGGCTCTCCGGCTTGTCCCAGCACGAGAGCCCGAGACGCCTGGCATGTGCTCGAACCTCCGACTTCGACAGCCCGCCGAGCGGAAAGAGCACGCGAGCAAGCACGCCGTAGGGGATCAACGCCAGTGCGTAGGTCTGGTCCTTGGCCGCGTCGGCCGCGCGGTGGAGCCCCCACGCGCCGTCCGGGTCCTGCCGCACGCGCGCGTAGTGGCCGGTCGCGAGCCGGTCGGCGGCGGCGAGCTCCATGCGCGTGACCAGGTCGCCGAACTTCAGGTGCTGGTTGCACGCGGCGCACGGATAGAGCGTGCGCCCGCTCGCGTAGCCCTCCACCCACGGCAGCATGACGCGCTCGCGGAACACCTGCTCCGCGTCCACGACGTGGTAGGGGAAGGACATGCGCATGGCGACCTTCCGCGCGTCATCCATCGCGTCCAGGGTGCAGCATGCGCGCGGCGACAGCGGTGTCTTCCCGTAACACGCGAGCTTGAGTGTGACGCCGGTGACGTCGTGCCCCTGCTCCGCCAGCAGCGCCGCCGCCACGGCGGAGTCCACGCCGCCGCTCATCGCGGCGAGCACGCGCAGCCGGTTCACGCCGTCGCCCCGGCCGCCGCGCGCACGGCGCGCACCGACTCGCCCACGATCGCCGCCGCGCGCTCCACGTCCGCCGCGGTCGTGGTGCGTCCGAGCGAGAACCGGAGCGCGCAGATCGCCAGCTCCCGCGGCACCGCCATCGCAGCGAGAACCGGCGAGGGCTCCACGCCGCCGCTCGCGCACGCCGCGCCGGCCGAGGCCGCGAGCCCGCGCGCGTCGAGCGCCAGCAGCATGTGGTCGGAGCGCGCACCCGGGAACGAGGCGTTGACCGTGTTCGGCAGCCGCGGAGCCCCCGCGCCGTGCACGACCAGGTCGGGCACCGCGGCTCTCAAGAGCCCCTCGAACTGCTTCCGCAACGCGAGCAGCCGCGTGCCCTCCGCCGCCAGCTCGCGCGCCGCCAGCTCGGCCGCCGCTCCCATGCCGATGATGCCCGGCACGTTCTCGGTGCCGCCGCGGAGCCCGTGCTCGTGCGCGCTGCCGCGGAACAGCGGCTCGAGCGGAGCGCGCTTCCGCACCACGAGCGCGCCCACGCCCTTCGGGCCGCCGAACTTGTGGGCCGAGAACACCAGGTAGTCCACTCCGAGCGCCTCGACGTCCACCGGGACCTTGCCCGCGGCCTGTACCGCGTCACAGTGCACGCGCATGCCGCGCGCGCGGGCGCGCGCCGCCAGCGCCGCCACCGGCTGCAGGACGCCCGTCTCGTTGTTGGCGAGCATCAACGACAGCACGGTGACACCGGCCGGCAGGTCGTTCACCGAGTCGGGCAGGGTGAGGCCGTTCGCGTCGCACGGGAGCGAGGAATGCCGCCAGCCGAGGCTCTCGAGCACGTCCAACGCGCCGTGCACCGCGTGGTGCTCGATGGCCGCGCACGCCACGTGCTTCCCGCGCTCGCGCTGTGCCCACGCGCTGCCCACGATCGCCAGGTGGTCGCCCTCGGTGCCGCCCGAGACGAACACCACTTCGTTCTCAGCCGCACCGACCAGGGAAGCGGTCAACGCACGCGCGTGCTCGAGGGCGGCGCGGACGCGCTGCCCATCGCGGTGCGCGCTCGAAGGGTTCGCCCCGAGGTCGCGCAGGGCCTGCTGCATGGCCTCGGCGACCTCGGGGCGGACCGGCGTCGAGGCGTTGTGATCGAGGTAGAGGGACTCCGGCATGTGTGCGCTCCGCGCCGGGGCGGCGCTCCGTCACTGTCCGGACAGGAACCGCTCCAGCACGTCGATGCTCTCCTTGGCGCTCTGGGCCTCGGCCGAGGCCGGCGCCAGTTCCACGACCTTCTTCCACATGCGGATGGCGTCGCGGTAGAGGCCCGCGTCGGCGAACGCCACACCCATGGTGAAGTAGGCGCAGTGCGACTTCGGCTGCTTCGCGATCAGGTCGCGCAGCAGCGCCATGGATTCCGGGAACTTGCCCTGCGCGTAGAGCGACGTGGCCAGCCGGCAGCTCGCGAGCGAGTCCGTGGGCGCGATGGCGATGGCCTGGCGGTAGTACGACTGCGCCTCGTCCGCGCGGCTCAGGTTGTCGAGCGCCACGCCCAGGTTCACGAGCACCTTCACGTTCTTGGGCTTGACGCGATTGGCCTTGGAGAACACCTGGGCCGCCTCGGCGTTCTTCTCGCGGTCGAGGTACATGATGCCCAGCTTGTAGAGGTTGTCGAACTTGGTGGAGTCCTTGGCCACGGCGTGCTCGAGCAGTCCGAGCGAGTCCACCGTGGCGGGCATCGCCGCCGGCTTGGCGTCGGACTTGGCAGCTTCCTTGGTTGGCTTGGCGGCATCGGCGGCATGCACGGTCGCGGCGGCGCAGACCGCGGCGAGCACCGCGACAACCGAAACGAAACGCTTCACGGGGCTTCCTCCGGCAGGTGGTAGGGATTCGCACAAAGCGCGAACGAGCATACCACGGCGGGAACGCGCGACGCACAGGCCGGCCCGCCGCGAGAGTTCAACATCGCGTCAAGCCCGCGCGGCCGCGCGGGCCGGCGGCCGCTGCGGAAACTACGCCCGCACCACGGCTGCCCTGGCCAGCGCCTGCTGCAGGTCGGCCCACAGGTCGTCCACGTTCTCGATGCCTGCGGAGACGCGGACCAGTCCTTCGGGGATGCCGGCGCGTTTCCTGCCCTCGGCGCCGATCATCTTGTGCGAGGTGAACGCCGCGAGCGATGCCAGCGACTCCACGCCGCCGAGGCTCGCGGCGTGACGCACGATCTTCAACGCATTGACCACGCGCAGCGCCGCCTCCGCTCCACCCTTCACGTCGAACCCGAGCAGCGGCCCGAACCCCTCCTTCATCTGCCTCGCGGCGATCGCGTGACTCGGGTGGGTCGGAAGCCCGGGGTAGAACACCTGCGCAACGTCGGCGTGGCCCGCGAGCCGCTTCGCGAGCTCCAGCGCGTTCGCGTTCGCGGCGCGGATCCGGAGCGGCAGGGTCTTCAAGCTCCGCTCGAGCATGAACGCCGTGGTCGCATCCGCGATGGGCCCGAATGCCGTGCGCGCTTCGTACACGGGACCCAGCGCCGAGCGCGAGCCGCTTGCGACACCCGCCAGCAGGTCACTGTGGCCACCCAACGACTTGGTCGCCGAATAGAGCGACAGGTCGCAACCGAGTGCCAGCGGCTGTTGCCCGAGCGGCGAGGCGATGGTGTTGTCGCAGGTGACCACGGCGCCGCGAGCGTGGCCGAGCCTCGCGGCGGCCGAGATGTCGAAGCAGACGAGCGTGGGATTGATCGGCGACTCGAGGTGCAGCAGCCGGGTGTTGGGCCGAAACGCCGCCTCCCAGGTTTCGGGCCGGCGCGAGTCCACGAACGTGTGGTCCCAGCCGAGGCGCTCCTTGCCCCACCGGAGCAGCGCCTGCGTGCCGCCGTAGCACGGGTCCACGCACACCACGTGATCGCCCGACTTCAAGTAGCCCAGGAACGCGCTGCTGATCGCGCCCATGCCGGACGGGAAGAGGAGCGCGGTCTCCGCGCCCTCGAGCGCGGCCAGGCGTTCCTCGACCGCGTGGATCGAGGGATGGCCCTGGCGCTGGTAGAACGAACCGGCGCTGCCCGCATTCTGCGCCGCCACCATGTCGTCGAGCGATGCGAACGAGAACGTGGCGCTGTGGACGACGGGCGTGCTCATGGCGCCGGTCTCGCCGAGCTGCGGCCCGTGCACGGCGCGGGTGTCGGGGCCGGGTTCGCGTTCAGGCTTCACGGCGGCTTCCTCGAGGGTGGCGGTGGGGCGCGGGTTTGGCTACGGTCGCATCATCTTGAGCGAGGGGAGCCCGTGAAGCCAGTGCGCAGTTCCAGGGTCCGCCGAATACTCTTCGTCCGACCCCGGTTCCTCGGCGACGTCTGCCTGACGCTGCCCGCCGTGGACGCCGCGCTCGCCGCCTGCCCGGGGGCGCGCGCCGCCTACGTCACCGAGGCGGGCCTCGCCCCGCTCCTGGCGGGCGATCCGCGCTTCTCGGAGGTCTTCGCAGTTCCCTCCCGGCCCGGGTTCGCGGAGACCGCCGGGCTCGTTCGGAAGCTGCGGGCGTTCGCGCCCGACGTGGCGTTCGATTTCTTCTCCAACCCCCGCACCGCGCTGTGGACGTTCGCGTCCGGCGCGCGGGTGCGGGTCGGCTACCCGAACAAGGGCTGGCGCTCGGCGCTCTACACCCACCACGCGCGGCCGCGCGTGCTCTCGAGCGTGGCGTTTCATTGCGCGTCCGTCGCCGCGCTCGGCTGGCCGGTGCCCGCGGGCCCGGTCTCGCCCCGGCTGGTGGTGAGCGATCCGGCTCGCGCCGAGGCGCGCACCGCGCTTCGGGGGATGCACGTGCGCGACGATGCCATGCTCGTGGGATTCCACCCCGGCGCGCGCTGGCCGACGCGGCGCTGGGCCGCCGAGCGGTACGCGGGGCTGGGGCAGCGCCTGCTGCGCGAGCACATGCGCGCCGTCGTCCTCGTGACCGCCGGCCCGGGCGAGGGCGCGGTCGCGCGTGCCGTGCTCGACTCGCTCCAGCCCGAGCGCACGCATCTCATCGAGGGCTGGCCGCTCGAGCGGTTCGTGGCGTTGCAGTCGCTGTGCCGGGCGTTCGTGTGCGGGGACACCGGGCCCGTCCACACGGCCGTCGCGGCCGGCACGCCGACGCTCGGGCTCATGAGCCGAAACCGGCCGGCGATGTTCTTCCCCTACCCCGAGGCCGACGGCCACCGTGCGTACTGGTCGCGCGTCGAGTGCTCGCCGTGCGACCGCGACGAGTGCGACGACCTTCGCTGCCTCGCACGGCTTACCGTGGACGGTGCGTGGGAGAAGCTGAGCGCGATGCTGGCGCCCGCCGGCCTGCGCACGAGCTGAGCCTCGGCCGGGGCCGAGCGCGTGCTCACGCCGCCGCACGCCTCCGCTTCGCGTGGCGCTGGTAGGCATAGGAGACCGCGAGCATCGCCGCCCCTGCGGCGATCGCGATGAGGAATCGCCAGAACACGTCGGCGGAGGCGAGGTCGTAGAACGCGAACTTGAGGAGCGTCACGCCGATGAGCACGAGACCCGCCCAGCGGAGGAACGCCACCGCGCGAACCCAGCCGAGTGAGAGGAGCGCCAGTGCCTCGAGGAGCCACGCCGCGCTCGTGAGCGCGGCTCCGAGCGTGCGGACGCGCTCGAGCACGTCGGGCGCGGCGGGGGCCACGCGGTAGGCGCCCTCCCCTGCGACCCGGAGCAACGTGCGCGCGAGGTGGCCACCCTCGCGCGCGCTCCAGGGGAGGAGCATCACCAGGAGCCCGGCGGTGCACATCTCGGGCGCGTAGCGTTCCGCGGCCGAGAGCTCGGGGCGACAGGCGCCGATCCGCCACACCATGAAGGCCGCGAGCGCGAGACTGGCGAGGAGGCACCACCCGGCGGGGTAGAACACCGGCCGCTGATCGCTGCTCCAGCCGTCCAGGAGGCTCAAGCAGCCGACCACGGCGAAGAGCGCGAGCGACGCCAGTGCGTAGGCGGAGAAGCGCAGGAATCCGCTCCTCGCGCGCGCTCCCATCCACCCGAGCGCGGCGGCCTGCGTGAACCACGCGAACCCGATCGTCGCGGCGAAGAACTGGCTTTCGCGTACGCCCGGCTCGGGCGCCACGAGCGCATGCGGCTGCCACCAGCGGCCGGCCGGATTCTCCAGCGCGTGCGCCAGCGCGCCGCACCCGCGCCAGCTCCAGCCGACGAGCATCACGTTCGCGGCCGCGGTCCACAGTTCCGGCGCCCGGCGCTCGAGCGGACCCAGGTGGCCGCGACCGCGGGTGAGGAGCAGCGCGCCGAGGAGAAGCGCCACGATGATCGTGAGCTCGCGCAGTGCGTCGATGCCGAGGAACGGCAGCGCCCCGACCGTCCCCGGGTTCCACGCGGCGACCACGTACGCGACCATCACCGCGACGCCCGCGACCACGTGACCGCAGAGGCGGAGCCAGCCCCCGCGCGGACCCGCGCCGAGGAGGACGAGCAGCACGCCCTCCACGCACCAGATCATGGCGAGGTTCTCGTCGCCCGTCAGCCGTTGCAGCCCGGCGGTGACGAACACGACCGCCGCCCCGGTGAGCGGGCGCCACAGATCGCGCTCCTGGCGGCGCGAGTCCACCCAGAGCGCCGCCAGCACCTGCACCACTCCGAGGCCGAGGAGCAACTGCGCCGCGGCGATCCGCGGCGCGAGGACGAGCCACGCCCACAGGCTGAGGAGGAGTCCGGCCGGGGCCGCCGCGACCACGGCGAGGTCGAGCGGGCGCACGCGCCCTTCCCGGCCGATGAGCCTCGGCAGCGGGGCGAGCCCGAGCCCGGTGAACAGTGCGACGAGTGCGAGCGTCACAGCCCAGCCCCATGTCCCGTCGGGACAGGCGAGCCGCCAGGTGAGCGCCGTGAGCGCCAGCGCCGAGAGATCGAGCGCGCTCCAGCCGGCGCGCGCGGTGAGCGCGAACACCAGCAGGTCCACGCACGCCAGGTAGCCGAGCAGCGCTCCGCGCTCGAGCGAGAAGCCTTCGAGCGGGATCCACGACGCGAGGAGCTGCGGGAGGAACGCCCCCACGACGCCGATCGCGGCGATGCCTTGGACGCCGTAGCGAAGTCCCGCGCCGATGACGAGGAACGACGTGAGCACGAGGAGCGCGAGAGCCGGCACCATCGGCAGCACGTGCAGCGTGAAGTGCCCGAGGTAGAGCGAGAGGTAGACCACGCCGAGCCCGACCCCGATGAACGTGTGCCCGAGTCGCGGCAGGCTCCGCGCGAGACGGTCGCCCCGCCAGGCGAAGGCGATTCCGATCCCGATCCCGGCGCTCACGAGCGCCCCGGCCCCGAAGCGGCCCGTGCTGTAACCCCAGAGGATGAAGAAGAAGACGCCGAGGAGCAGCACCACCGCGCCCGCGTTCTGGAGCCACACGCTCCCGATCAGGTTCTCGAGCCGTTCGGCCTCGAACGTGGGGTGCGGAGCGGCCGGCGCCGGGCTCGGGCGGACGTGGGTGTGCGGCTCGTCCCGCGCGCTCGCGGCCGGACGCGCGGGCGGCTCCCGGTGCGTGCCCGCCCCGGTGGGGATCGCGACCTGGCTCGCCGCGGGCGGCGAGTGGAATCCGGCCGGCGCGCTCCGCGCGGCCGCGGCCTCGACCGCGGCCAACCTCGCGCGGAGCTCGCGCAGCTCACGGCGCGCGCGTCCGATCTGGAAGAGCGCGACGAACGGCGCGATCAACCACGCGATGCCGAGCAGGACGACGGGCCACCACTCCATGGTCGGAAGGCCTCCCCGGAGAGGATCGCTGGGCGGCGAAGCGCTACCTGAGAATCGCGGCGCGTACGCTCAGCACGCCGTCCGCGCGCACGAGCCGCACGAGGTATACCCCCGGCGCGAGCCGCGTGTCCCGGCCGAGGCGCAACTGGTGCACGCCGGCCCCGCGCGAACCCACTTCGTGCGATTCCACGCGGCGCCCCGAGACGTCCAGGAGCTCCAGGCGGGCGGGCGCCGAGCTGTCGAGCGAGAACGGCACGAGGAGGTCGCCCCGGCCCGGGTTCGGGCTCGGCGCGTGCAGCGCGAACGTGCCCAGCGCCGGCACGTGCACGCTCGTCTCGCCCAGCACCTCGCTGCCACTCGCGCGCGGGATCCGCAGGCGGTAATCGTAATCGGCGCCGGGAGTGACGGCACGGTCGGTGAAGCTGATGTAGCCGCGCCCGTCCGGGCTCGCGCCCGCGAGCGTCGTCCACGCGCCGCCGGCCGCCCGGCGCTCGATGTGGACGAGCATGCTCGCGAGGGACGGCGCGTACCACCGCAACTCCACCGCATCCGGGCGTGCGGACAGGCTCACCAGCGAGGCCTCGATCCCGGTCGCGACATCGGCGAACTCGACGATCGAGGCCTGCGGATAGGCGCCGGCGCGGCTGAACACCCCGCCCACGAAGACCGTGGAGAGCCCCGGCTCGATCGCGGCGACCACGCCCGGCACGTCGCCGTGCCAGGCGGAGACGGCTCCGGACGGCAGGTGCACGGCCGCGTTGGTCGTGCGCGGCACACCGCCGATCTGCGTGAAGCTTCCGCCCAGGTAGAGATCCCCGCTCAGCGTGTTCAGGACCCCGACGCTTCCGATCACGTCGGCCTGGAACGACGTCGCGGCACCGGTGTTGACGTCGATCCCCGCGAGTCCCTTGCGCGGCTGGCCCGCCCCGACCCCGATGGTATCGAAGGCGCCCGCCACGTAGAGGACGGAGCCATCGAGTGCGATCGCGGTGAGCACGGTGTTCGTCCGCGCGGGATCCCACGAGTTGGCGACGCCGGTGGACGCGTCCAGCGCGGCGAGCCCCCCGCGCCCGGCCCCGCCGATGTTGAAGAACGAGCCGCCCGCGTAGACGGTGGAGCCGCTGACCGCGAGGGCGGAGATCGTCCCGTCCGCGTGCGGATCGAACGCCAGCGGGACGCCCGAACTGGTGTCGAGCGCGGCACCTCCCCCGCGGAGCGCGCCGCAGATGCTGGTGAAATCGCCGCACGCCCACAGGAGCCCGTTCGCCGCGGTCAGCGACCGGACGCTCCCAGTCACGCCCTCCGCCCACGGGAGCGCCAGGCCGGAGGCGCGGTCGAGCGCGGCGATCTGCGCGCGGGGCTGTCCGCCCGCGTGCGTGAAGCCACCCGACACGTACACCTTGCCGCCGGCCGCCTCGAGCGCGACCACGGGTGCGTCCGCACCCGGATCCCAGCCGGTGACCTGTCCATTGTTCGCGTCGATCGCGGCGAGGTTCGTGCGTGGCACACCCCCCACGAGCACGAAGTCCCCCCCGAGAAACACGCTGCCGCCCGAGACCGCCAGCACGCGCACCTGCTGGCTGGGGCCGGGATCCCACGCGAGCGCGCTTCCGGTCATCGAATCGACCAGCGCGGCGCAGGAACGGGGATCGGCGCTCACGGAAGGAAACGAGCCGCCGAGATAGAGGCCGTTCGAGGTGGGCACGATCGAGAGCACGCGGTTGGTGATGATCGGCGCGAACCCGAACGCGGGCATCGCCGTCGTGCCGTCCACCCTCGCGAGGCCGAAGTGGGCCTCGCCCGTGACCGACGTGAACTCGCCGCCCAGGTAGACGTGCGAGCCGGAGACGGCGAGCGAGTAGACGCTGCCGTCCGGATCCGGCTGCCACGAGGAAGCCAGCCCGCTCGCGAGGTCGAGCGCGGCGGCGTTGGCCCGGGCCTGCCCGCCGGCCGTCGAGAAACTGCCGCCGACATAGAGGTTCGCTCCCTTCGCCACCATGCACATCACCGCGCCGCCCACGTTTCCGTCCCATCCCGTGAGCGCCCCGGTCGTGGTGGCGAACGCGGCGACGTCGTTCCGCGGCTGCCCGGCGAGTTGCGTGAAGACGCCGCCCACGAGCAGCGTCATGTCCACGACGGCGAGGCAGTTGACCGCGCCGTCCGGGTCGGGCGCCCAGCCCGTCGGCACGCCGGTCGTGGCGTCGACCGCGGCGAGACCGTTCCGGGGCAGGCCGCCGACGCTGTTGAACTCCCCGCCCACGTAGATCGTGCCGCCGAACTGGAGGAGCGCGTGCACCGTGCTCGCGGCGGAAGGGTCCCACGCGTCGAGCGAACCGTCCGCATGGATGCGCGCGAGATTCGAGCGCGCGACGCCGTTGACGGCGCTGAAGCTTCCCCCGAGGTACCAGCCCCCGGACCCGTCCGGGATCGCGCTCCAGACCTGCCCCGCCACGCGCACGAGGCTCGCTACCAGCGCGCCGGTGGCGGCATCCACGGCCGCGAATCCGCCGCTCGGCGTGCCGACCTGCTTGAAATAGCCGCCGAGGTAGAGCGTCCCGTCGAGGAACGACACGGAGGTGACGTAGCCATCGGTCACGGGGAAGTCGACGCGAGCGACCTGCCCGCGGGCTTCGCCCGCGAGCAGGAGCGGGAGCGCGAGCGGTGCAAGCGGTGCGAGCGCAGCCCGGAAAAGGCCCCGAGCCATGCCATCCATGGTCATGGACGCAGGCTATCCCGCCGGGGCCTGCGCGTCCAAGGGGTCGGTTGGGAGTGGTCGATCGGGAGCCTCGGTCGCCTGTATGCAGCGCCTCGCCACGGAGGCCGCCGGCCCGGCTCGCGCCTGCCGCAGCGTGATAGTTTCACCCCGGACCGGAGGCTCCCATGCCGCGCCGCATCATCACGTTTCTCTCCGACTTCGGCGATGCCGACTGGTTCGTGGGCGTCGTGCACGGCGTGCTGCACGCCCTCGCACCCGATGCGCACGTCGTGGACCTCGCCCACTCGGTGCCCCCGGGCAACATCGCACGTGCCGCGTTCATGCTCGAGGCCGCGGCAGGGGACTTCCCCGCGGGCACCGTGCACCTGGCCGTCGTGGACCCCGGCGTCGGCACCGGCCGCCGCGCGCTCGCGGTGGCGGCGCACGGCCACGGCTTCGTGGGCCCGGACAACGGGGTCCTGGAATGGGCGCTCGGTGCGCCGGGCGCGGAGGTGCGCGCGCTCACCGAGGAGCGGTTCTTCCGCGCTCCCGTGAGCCGCACGTTCCATGGCCGCGACGTGTTCGCGCCGGTTGCCGCCGCGCTCGCGCGGGGGGAGAAGCTGGCGGCATTCGGTCCGCCCGTGACCGACCCGGTCCGGCTGCCGGCGCACGACCCGGTCCGGCGCGGCGACGCCCTCGTCGGCCGCGTCGTGTTCCTCGACCGCTTCGGCAATGCGCTCACCAATCTCACCGCCCGGGCCCTCACCCAGGCGTTCGGTTCCGACGCTGACGATGCGGGCTTCCTCGTCAGCGTGCTCGACCGGCGCATCTCCGGGCTGGCGCGCTCGTACGGCGACGCACCCGTGGGCGCGCTCGTCGCGATCGTCGGGTCGAGCGGGCGGCTGGAGATCGCACAGGTCGGCGGCGCGGCCACGATGCGCCTCGGGCTCGGCGAGGGCGACGCGGTGGAAGTGCGCCGGCGGGCGTGAAGGCGGCGGCGGCCGGCAGCGCGCGGTGCAGGTGCCCCGGGCTTCGCGTATCCTCGCCCGCTTCCGGAGGGAGCCCATGCCGCGCACCTGGCGCACGATGCTCCGAGCGCTCGCGATCCAGTGGTTCACGATCCTGTGGGGGATGTCGTCGATGATCGGGCCCGTTTCCGCAGCCGACCCCGCGGCCGCTCCCCGGCCGCCCGTCGCCGAGAAGCATCCGCGCGAGTTCACGCTGCACGGCGAGCACATCACCGACGACTACGCCTGGCTGCGCGACAAGCAGGATCCTCGGGTCATTCGCTACCTCGAGGCGGAGAACGCGTACACCGACTCGCTCACGCGCGAGCAGCAGCCCCTGCGCGAGCACCTCTACGCCGAGATGCTGGCGCGCATCCAGCAGACCGACCTGACGGTGCCGTACCGGAAGGGCGGCTGGCTCTACTACTCGCGCACGGAGGAGGGCAAGCAGTACCCGCTCTACTGCCGGAAGCACGGGGACGAGTCCGCGCCCGAGGAGCTGATGCTGGACCTGAACCGCCTCGCCGAGGGTCACACCTACATGGCGCTCGGCGACCTCGAGGTGAGTCCGGACGAGCGGCTGCTCGCCTACACCACCGACGACAACGGCTACCGGCAATACCGGCTGCACGTGAAGGACCTCGCCACGGGCGACACGCTCGCGGTGACCGACGAACGCGTCACGAGCCTGGCGTGGACCGCCGACAGTCGCGCGCTCTTCTACACCCAGGAGGACGCGGTCTCCAAGCGCAGCAACCGCCTCGTCGTGCACGAGCTGTCCCAACCGAACCCGGTCGCGCAGGACGAGGAACGCGACGAGCGCTTCAACGTCTCGGTGGAGCTGTCGCGGAGCGGGGAGTGGCTCTTCTACACGATCGCGAGCCACACCACGTCGGAGGTCCGGGTGCTGCGCGCGGACCAGCCGACGGGCCAGTGGGTCACGATCGCGCCGCGGCGGCAGGACCGCGAGTACTACGTCGACCACCGGCGCGGGGAGTTCTGGATCCGCGTCAACGACAGGGGCCGGAACTTCCGGCTCGTCACCACGCCCGTCGGGACGCCGGATTCCTCGCACTGGACGGAGGTGCTGCCGCAGCGGGACGACGTGATGCTGTCCCGGGTGGAGTGCTTCGCGCACCACGTCGTGCTCACCGAGCGCGAGCACGCGCTGCCGCAGATCACCGTGCTCGAGCCGGAGAAGCACCGCACGCGCCGCGTGGCGTTCCCCGAAGTGGCCTACACGGTCGGCCCGGCGACGAACGCCGAGTACGACCCGCGGGCGTTCCGCTACGCCTACCAGTCGTTCCTCACGCCGCCGAGCGTGTACGACCTGGACCTGGAAACGCTCGACTCGAAGCTGCTGAAGCGCACCGCGGTGCTCGGCGGCTGGGACCCCGCCCACTACACCGTGGAACGCACACACGCCACCGCCTCGGACGGCACGCGGATCCCGGTCACGCTCCTCTACCGGAAGGGCTTCCACCGCGACGGTCGCGCGCCTTGCCTGCTCTACGCGTACGGCTCGTACGGCATCCCGAGCAACGTCACGTTCAGCTCCTCGCGCTTCAGCCTGGTGGACCGCGGCGTCGTTTACGCGCTGGCGCACGTCCGCGGCGGCGGCGATCTCGGCAAACCGTGGCACGACGCCGGTCGCATGAAGCTCAAGATGAACACGTTCACCGACTTCATCGCGTGCGGCGAGTTCCTGAAGCGCGAGAAGTACTGTGCGCCGGACCGGCTGGTGATCCAGGGTGGCAGCGCCGGCGGGCTGCTGGTGGGAGCGGTCACGAACCTGCGCCCGGACCTGTGGACCGGTGTGCTGGCGCAGGTGCCGTTCGTGGACGTGATCAACACCATGCTCGACGAGTCGCTCCCGCTCACCGTGGGCGAGTTCGAGGAGTGGGGCAATCCCAAGCTGGACGCGGACTACGCCGTCATGCGCACGTACTCGCCGTACGACAACCTGGCCGCACGCCCCTACCCGGCGCTGCTCGTGAAGACGAGCCTCAACGACAGCCAGGTGGGATTCTGGGAGCCCGCCAAGTACGTGGCCCGGCTGCGCACGCTCGACACCGGTACGAAGCCGGTGCTGTTCAAGTGCAACATGGGCGCCGGCCACGGCGGCGCGAGCGGGCGTTACGACGCGTTGCACGAAGTGGCGTTCGACTATGCGTGGGTGCTGGAGACGCTGGGCGTCGCGGACGCAAAGCCGCTACCCTGAGCGCCGGCCCTGGAGGTTCGATGCCCCCGACCGATCTCGAGCTGTTCGACGCGAGCCTGACGCGCTGCTACGCGAATCCCCGTTTCCTGGAGCGCTTCTACGAGCGGTTCCTCGAATCGTCGCCCGCGGCGCGCGCGAAGTTCGCGCAGACGGACCTGGAGCAGCAGCGCCGCATGCTGAAGGCGTCGCTCGTGCTCATGATGCTCGGCGCAGGCGGAAAGCAGGAGGGCAAGACCCACATGGAGCGGATCGCCGGCGTCCACGGCAAGGCGGAGCTCGACATCCCGCCCCCCCTCTACGACGTGTGGCTCGACTGCCTGCTCGCGACGGTGGGCGAGTTCGACCCGCAGAGCGACGAGGCACTGCTCCAGACCTGGCGCCGAGTGCTCGCGCCCGGTATCGCGTTCATGAAGTCGCGCTACGACGAGCGCCGGCCCGCGAGCTGAGCCGGCGGAACCCGGACGCCACCCGTCAGCGGCGCTTCGCGGCCACCCGCGGACCCAGCTTCGCGAGTGCGCCCAGGTCGAGCACGCCCTTGGCGCCCCAGCCGCGGGTGCCCGCCGGGATCTCGGGGCGGAAGCGCTCGTAGAGCGAGTAGGCGCTCGCCGCGAGCTCGGCCGGCGGGAAGCGCGCCGCCAGGGCCTTCATCGCGGAGCGCGCGCCGTCCAGCGACTCGCCGAACTTGCCCGCAAGGTAGCGCTCCACCGCGTCCGCCGACTCGGGCTTCCCGTCCTTCGCCGCGCGGATCCCGCGCGGCGTCCGCACCACCGGCACGGCCCGGCCGAGCAGGGCGATCGTCTGGGCCTCGCCCGCCGGGCGCCTGCGCGAAGCTTCGCCGGCCGGCTTGGGCTCGCGCAGGCCCAGGTGCACCGCCTTTGCCTGCGCGTTCATCCCGGCCACCGCACGCCCGAGCGTGAGCGCCTCGTCGCGCGAGTAGCCGAGCCGCTCGGCGACCACCGCGGCCCACAGCGTGAGCACCGGAGCGCGGTTGATGGTGATGCTGCCGGTCATGTGCGGTCCACCGGTGGTTCGGCAGCCGGGCCACGCGGCGGGAACCGCGCGGCCCGGGCTCCGCTGCCCTACGGGCGCCGGGTCTTGGGCGCCTTGCTGGTGTCCAGCGCGCCGCCCGCCATCAGCTTCTGGGCCTGCGGGAACAGTTCCAGCGCCTGGCTGAGCTGCGTGTCCTCTTCGACCGCGATCTTGTAGCGCTCGAGCGAGCCCAGCGTCTCCTGCGCCAGCTCCATGCGCAGCTGGTGGATCGCGAACGGCTTCTCCGCGGTCCACGTCGAGTCGCTCATCTTGACGCCCTTGTTGGTGATGGCGTCACGCAGTTCCTTCCAGTCCGCGTCGGCGAGCTTGAACTTGTCGCGCGCCAGCGCCTCGGGCGTCCACTTCACGTCCTTGTGCGCCGTCACCATGTGGTTCGCGTAGTCGAAGAACGCGCGCTTGGTGATCATGTCGATCTCCGGCCGCGTCAGGTTCGGCGAGTCGTGCACCACCACGTCGGGGTAGATGCCGCCGCCCCCGAACACCGTGCGGCCGTTCGCGGTCTTGAACTTGGGCCGCGTGGCGAGCGCCGAGTCGCTGGGCACTTCCTCTTTGAACGCGTCCGCCTGGTAGTCGGCGCTGTCCTCGAACTTCGTGTAGTCGCGCTGGATCCCGCGGCCGCTCGGCGTGTAGTAGCGCGCCACGGTGAGCAGCAGCTTGCCCTCGGACAGGTTGACCTGGTTCTGCACCAGGCCCTTGCCGAACGTGTTGATGCCGGCCACGAGGCCGCGGTCGAGATCCTGGATCGCGCCCGACACGATCTCCGAGGCCGAGGCGCTGCCGTGGTCGACGAGCACGATGAGCGCGCCCTCGGTCCACTTCCCCTTGCGGTCGGTGGTGTAGTAGTCGGCGTTGGACGACTGGATCCGCCCCCGCGTGTACACGAGTTTCTTGTCCTCGGGCACCAGCTGGTCGAGCACGTCCACGGCCTGGTTCAGCAGCCCGCCGGAGTTCGAACGCAGGTCGATGAGCAGGCTCTTCATGCCCTCGGAACGGAGCGATGCGATCGCCTTCTCCAGCTCCTCGCCGGTCGTTTGGGCGAAGCGGATGATGCGCACGTAGCCCACGCCCGGCCGGATCATGTACGAGTACGGCACCGACTCGATCGGGATCTTGGCGCGCTCGATGCTGAAGTGCAGCAGCGCGGTCTCGTCGGGGCGCTCGATCGCCACCTCCACCGTGCTGCCGGTGGGGCCCTTCAGGAGCTTGAACACGTCGTCGTTGACGAGGCCCTTCTTCAGGGGCTTGCCGTCCACCTCGACGATCTTGTCGCCGGCGCGGATGCCCAGCCGGTACGCCGGCGTGTTCTCGATCGGGGACAGGACCACGATCTTGTTGTCCACGATGTCGAACTGCACGCCGATCCCGGAGTACTCGGCCCGGAAGTTCTCGTCCATCGCGGCGGCGCGCTGCTTGGGCAGGAACACGGTGTGCGGGTCGAGCGTCTTCAACATGCCGTCGATTGCGCCCTTGATGAGCTTCTCGTTGTCGGGCTGCTCGACGTAGTTGTTCTGCACGGTGAACAGCACCTGGGAGAACAGGTCGAGCTGGCTGCGCAGGTCGTCGGTGGCGGAGAGCGCGCGCGCGAAGCCGAATCCGAGCAGCAGCGACAGCGCCATGGCGATGCCGAGCGGGCCGAGGGACGAACGACGAGGCTTTTGCATGTGGGTGCTACCCCCGGGTGAGGGACTCCGGCCGCGCCGGCAGGCGTGACCGCAGCGAGTCCAGGCGTTCCGCGGCGGCTTCCAGAGTCTCGCGTTTCCGGGCAAAATGGAAGCGCAGGCGCTGGGAACCGGCCACCGGATCGGAATAGAAGCTCGAGCCCGGCACGGCGGCGACGCCGCCCTCCGAGACGAGCCAGCGGGCGAAGGTGACGTCGTCGGGGAAGCCGAATCCCGAGATGTCGGTCATCACGTAGTAGGCGCCACGCGGCTTGAACGCGCGGAAACCCGCCGCCTCCAGTATCGGCACGAGGTATTCCCGGCGTTCGTGGTAACTGACCGCGAGTCGGCGGTAGTAGTCGTCGGGCAGCTCGAGCGCCACCGCCGCGGCTTCCTGGAGCGGCGCCGGCGCGCCGACGGTGAGGAAATCGTGAACCTTGCGGATCGCGCCGGTGAGGTCCGGCGGCGCAAGGCACCAGCCGATCCGCCAGCCCGTGACACTGTAGGTCTTGGAGAGCCCCGACACGGTGACCGTGCGCTCGCGCATGCCGTCGAGCGCCGCCATGGACACGTGCTCGGCGCCATCGTAGAGAATGTGCTCGTAGATCTCGTCCGTGATCGCCAGCGCGTCCCACTTCCGGCACAGGGCGGCGATCGCCTCCAGCTCGGCGCGGGAGAACACCTTGCCGGTGGGGTTGTTCGGCGTGTTGACCACGATCGCGCGCGTGCGGTTGTTGAACGCCCCCGCCAGCTCGGCGGGATCGAAGCTCCAGTCGGGCTCGCGCAGGCGCACGAAGCGGGGCACCGCGCCGGACAGGATGGCGTCGGGCCCGTAGTTCTCGTAGTAGGGCTCGAATACGATCACCTCGTCGCCCGGGTCCACCAGCGCCAGCATCACCGCCGCCATGCACTCGGTGGAGCCGCAGCACACGGCCACCTCGCGCTCGGCGTCGAATGCGAGCCCGGTGAAGCGGTGCTGCTTCGCGACCAGCGCGTCGCGCAGGCGCTTCGCGCCCCAGGTGATGGCGTACTGGTTCACGTCCGCCATCACCGCGCGCGCCGCCTCGGCCTTGACGGGGTCGGGGGCGGGGAAGTCAGGGAAGCCCTGCGACAGGTTGACCGCTCCGTGCCGCGTCGCGAGTCGCGTCATCTCGCGGATGACGCTCTCGGTGAAGCGCAGGCTCTTCTGCGAGACGCGGTCGCGCATCAGTGCCCGAGCCCGCGGTTGGAGCCGACGTAGGCGTAGCTCTCGACCAGCTGCCGGTAGGCTGCGAGCGATTGCTGGAAGCCCTGCGGCGTGTGCGACGTCAGCACGAGCAGCATGACCAGGTCCTTGTCGGGCACGTAGGCCACGGCCTCGTGGGGTGGGCCGCCGTCGTCGGAGAAGTAGCGCACGCGCGCGAGATTGCCCTTCTCGGAGGTGGCGAGCGTGCCCGCGTCGGTGACGATGCCACGCGGCGAGCGCTTGCGGAACGCCTGCTCGTCTTCGGCCATCAGCGTGGTCACGGTGCGCGTCTTGACCCCGAAGCCGTGGAGCGGGTTCACGTACATGACCGTTGGCGCCGTGGCCCATTTCTGGCCCTTCGGATAGAACACGCAGCGGATGCGCGAGCCCATGCCGGCCGTGTCGTCGAGCACCCATCCCGGCGGTGCGGCGACCATGAACAGGTGGT
The DNA here is from genome assembly GCA_964434945.1 of uncultured bacterium. Lineage (GTDB taxonomy): Bacteria > Eisenbacteria > RBG-16-71-46 > RBG-16-71-46 > RBG-16-71-46 > JAIOPA01. Next base: position 35,847 of record CAYSWZ010000221.1, read on the forward strand.
CGTCGCCCTCGATGACGAGCGCCTGGCGCACCGAGGGAGTGCCGGAAGGACTCGCGGGTGCGGCCGGCAGGGAAGGACCCGCCGGCCCGCCGGTGGTCGCGCCCCATGCCGGGGCGGCGCACACCAGAACGATCGCCAGCGACAGCGCGCGGTGACTCGTACGGACGGTCAGCGGAATCCCCTGGTTGGTGCGGACGGAACGCCCGCGAGGTCGCCACGCGGAAGGGCCCGTGGAGGAGGCGACGGGCATGGCATTGGACGAGTCTAACCCGCCCCGGATCCGCTCCCAACTCGCGATTTGCACGACCGTGATCATTGCCGCGACCAGCGGGGCCCGGCGCACGGACGGCGCGGCACATCTCACAGCCCGTTGACATGCAGGGCGCGCTCGGACACCGTGACCGCGCATGGATGCCCAACGGATCATCGCCCGGCGGAGCGTCATCGGACTCCCGCCCGGAGGCCTCACTCCCGCGTGGGAGAAGGATTTCGCCCAGTATCCGCCAGCCGGCGTCATCGTGTTCGCGCGCGATTTCCGGGACCTCGACGACGCGCGACGGCTGGTGGCGCGCCTGCGTGCGCTCGCACGCCCGCGCCGGTTGCTCGTCTCGCTCGACGAGGAGGGCGGCTGGGTGTCGCAACTGGCCGGGCACCTCGTGGTGCCGCCCAATGCCGCGACGCTCGCGCGCGCGGCCGGCGCGGCCGACATCGAGTGGATCGCCGGGGTGACCGCGCGCCGGCTGCACGCGCTCGGCTTCGACTGGGATTACGCGCCGGTCGCCGACGTGCACAGCGAGCCCGACAACCCGGTGATCGGGCCGCGCGCCTGGGGCACCCGCCCGGAGCAGGTCACGGCGAACGTGGGCGCGTGGCTCGCGGGCTTCCGCGGCTCGGGCGTCGCCGCGTGCGTCAAGCACGCGCCGGGACACGGTGACACGCGCACCGACTCGCACCTGGCGCTGCCCGTGTGCGAGGCCGACGCGGCCACGCTCGAGGCCCGCGAGTTCGCGCCGTTCAGGGCCCACCCGAACGCCGACTCGCTCATGACCGCGCACGTGGTCTACCCGGCGCTCGACCCCGGCGTGCCGGCGACGTTCTCGCGGGCGATCGTCCAGGGGTTGCTGCGCGAGCGGCTCGGATTCCGGGGCGTCGTGATCACCGACGCGCTCGAGATGCAGGGCGCCGCCGCGGGCCGCACGCCGGCCGAGGCGGGGCTCGCCGCGCTCGCCGCGGGCTGCGACCTCCTCCTCTACGCCACCTGGAGCGAGGAGGTGCGCCGCGCGCGTGCCACGCTCGCGAAGGCGGTGGTCGATGGCGAGGTGGATCGCCCGCTGTTCGACGCCTCCCGCCCGCGCCTCGAAGCGTTCGACGCCGCGCACGCCGAGCCGGGTGAAGCGGAGCTCGCCACGCCGCTCAAGGCCCTCACCCCCGGCGACTGGGTTCCACGACTCGCGGACATCATCTCGCGCGCGATCCGCGTCGAGGGGCGCTCGCCCGAGAGCGTGGGCGCCTACTCGCACGTCAGTGAGGGCGGCTGGCGCGTGATCGAGGAGACGCCGCTCAAGTACGGACCGACGTTCGGCGACGCGCTCTACGCCGCCGGCATCCCCGACGGCGGAGCGGCGCCCGCCGTGGACGTGATCGCCATCGCCTCGCGCGTGCCGCTCGCGCCCGAGCGGATCGCCGCCATGCGCGCGCACGCCGCGCACCGGCCGACGGTCGTGGTCGGGCTCCAGAACGACCGCTTCCTCGAACAGGTCCCCGAGGCGGCGCTCCGATTGTCGGCGGCCGACTGCACGCCCCTCACGCGCCGCGTCGTGGCGGAGCGGCTGGCGTCATTGCGGCGCGGGGCGAAGACGGCGTAGCGCCGTCACTTTCCGCCGCGTTTCCGTCCCCATCCTCCGCCGCCCGGACTCGCGACCGTGAGGTCGCTCCCGGCCGGCAGATCGACCGTGAACTTCCCCGGCATGCGCCGCGTGCGCCGGCCTTCCCTGACGAGCGTGCGCCCAGGGGCGCCGGGTTCGCCGCCCTGCAAGCCATAGGGGCCGCGCACCCGCCGCTCGGCGATCACCGTGACGCGTGCCGGCACCAGCAGCTCGACCGTCCGCTCGATGCCGTCCCCGCCGGGATTCCGGCCGCGTCCGCCGCTCCCCCGCCGCACGCGCAGCGATCGCACCCGGAGCGGGTAGGCGTGTTCGAGCGACTCGACCGGCGTGTTGCGCGTGTTGGTCATGTGCACCTGCATCGCGCTCTCCCCCGGCCCCGCGGGCCCGCCGCCATGCCCGCCCCCGAGCGTCTCGTAGTAGGCGAACGCCCGGTTCCGGCGCGGATCGTGGCCGCCGATCAGCACGTTGTTCATGGTGCCGCTGCTCGCCGCCGGCACGCGGTCCGGCAGCGCGCGCGCGAACGCACCGAGCACGGTGTCCACGATCCTCTGGCTGGTCTCGACGTTTCCCGCCCCGACCGCGCCCGGAAGCGCAGGGTTGACGAGGCTCGGGAATGGCGCGACCACGTCGATCGCGCGCAAGAGCCCGTCGTTGACCGCGATGTCCGCTCGAAGCACGCAGCGGACCACGTAGAGCGTGGCCGCGGTGGTGACCGCGCGTACCGCGTTGACGGGGCCGGCGGCCTGCGGCGCGGTGCCGGTGAAGTCGGCGCGGACGCTGCCACCGCCGATCGTGAGCGCGACGCGGATCGGCAGGGGGCCGTTCCCCAGGCCGTCGTCGTCGAGCGCGTCCTCGAACCGGAACGTGCCGCGCGGCAGGCGTGCGAGGAGCGCGCGCGCGTGGCGTTCGGTGGCATCGAGGAGCGCCGTCGCGGCCCGCTCGAGCTCGCGCGCGCCACCCCTCGCCGCGAGCTCCTCGAGGCGCCGCGCGCCGGTGACCTGGGCGCCGAGTTGCGCGGCCAGGTCGGCGCGGCGCTCGTGCGGGGTGCGGACGTTGGCGAGGAGCATGGCCAGGATCCCGGGATCGTCGCGCCCCGCGCGGCGCAGGAACACGGGCGGGATGCGGAGCCCCTCCTCGTAGACCTCGCGCGCGATCGGGAGCGAGCCCGGCGCGGCGCCGCCCACGTCGGCGTGGTGCGCGCGGCTCGCGACGAAGAACGAAGGTGTGCGGCCGCGGCCGAGGAAGACCGGGGAGACGATCGTCAGGTCCGGGAGGTGGGTGCCCCCGTCGTAGGGATCGTTGAGCAGCACCGCGTCACCCCGGCCGAAGGGTGCGAGCCGGAGCGCCGCCTCGACCGCGCGCGGCATGCTCCCGAGGTGGACCGGGATGTGCGCCGCCTGCGCCACGAGCCGGGCGCGAGCGTCGAACACCGCGCACGAGTGGTCGAGCCGCTCGGTGATGTTGGGCGAGTGGGCGGCGCGCATGAGCGTCGCCCCCATCTCCTCGGCACATGCCGCGAAGAGGCCGCGGAAGAGCGCGAGTGAGACGGCGTCGGGTGCCGGGCCGCGTCTCACCGGAGCCTCGCTGGCGTGAGGACGACCGCGCCCGAGTCGTGCGACCGTGCGCGCCAGCCGGCGGCCACCCAGAGCGTGGCGCCGTCGTCCACGATCACGGCCGGGCCGCGCAGCGTGGCGCCGGGGACGAGCTCCCGTCGCTCGCGGAACTCCGCACGCACCGTGCGCCCGGCGTCCCACGCGATCACACGTCGCGGGCGCGCATCCGCGCGCGGGATCCGGGCAGGCCGCCGTTCGCGCGGCAGGGCCACGGGCAGCCAGCCGCCGACTTCGAGCGTCACCACCTCCACGTCGCCGTCCCGGTCGGCAAAGCCGTAGCGCCGCTCGTGCGCGACGTGAAAGCGCTCGGCGAGCGAGGTGAGAGGCGAGGCCTCGACCGTGAGCTCGTGTGCCTGCCCGAGCCCGCGCACCTCCGCGCGCCGCTCGAGCCGGACACGCGCTCGCTCGGAGGCGGCGAACGTCGCCAGCACCTCGCGCTCGAGAGTCTTCATCGCGCTCCCGAGCTCGCGCTGGCTGTGCACGTCCAGCAGCACGCTCCGCGAACGCTCGCGGCGCGAGCCGCCCTCCAGCGCGCCGAGCGCGCACAGCACGCCCGCGTCGCGCGGCCAGATCGCCGCCGGCATGCCGAGCGCGGCCGCGAGCGCGCACGCGTGGAGCCCGCCCGCGCCGCCGAACACGACCAGCGCCGCGCCGCGCGGGTCCTCGCCCGACTCGACCGACACTTTCCGGAGCGCGGCTTCCATGCGCGCCTCGGCCACGCGCAGCACGGCGTCCGCCGCCTGCTCGGGCGTCGGCACCCGGATGTCGCGGGCGAGCTTCGCCAGCGCGGCGCGCGCCGCCGCGCGGTCCAGGGCCAGCGCGCCGCCCGCCAGCGAATCGCCGGCGATGGCACCCAGCACCACCAGCGCGTCGGTCACCGTGGCCGGCCCGCCGCGGCCGTAGCACGCGGGCCCTGGCTCCGCACCGGCGCTCTCGGGCCCGACCTCGAGCACGCCGCCCGCGTCCACCCGCGCGATGGACCCGCCGCCCGCGCCGACCGTGTGCACGTCGAGCGTGGGGCAGAGCACCGGAATGCCCGCCACCTCGCGGCCGCGCCGGCGCGGCAGGCCGTCCGCACCGGTGTCGCGCCCGCCGAGGAACGCACAGTCGGTGGACGTGCCGCCCACGTCGAGCGACAGCACGGCGCGGTATCCGCACGCGCGCCCCGCGGCGAGCGCCGCGCGCAGGCCGGCGGCGGGCCCCGACAGGAGCTGTCGCACCGGCTCGCGGGCGGCCTGCGCGGGCGGCGCGGTGCCGCCGTGCGACAGCACGATCTCGATCTCGCCGCGCCCGCTCGCGGCGAGCGAGTCGAGGTAGCCGCGGAGCAGCGGGACCAGGTACGCGTTCGCCACCGTGGTGGCGAGCCGCTCGTACTCCCGGATCTCGGGGATCAGCTCGGTGGCGCTCGTCACCGGCACGCCGAGCGCGCCCAACGCCCGCGCCAGCCGGAGCTCATGAGACGGATTCGACCAGGCGTGGAGGAGCCCCACCGCGACCGCCTCGGGGCGCGTCGCGCGCGCGCGCCGCACCGTGTTCGCGATCTCCCCCGCGGTGAGCGCGGTCAGCACCTTCCCGCCCGCGGCCAGGCGCTCACGCACCCCGAGCCTTCGCTCGCCCGGCACCAGCGGCACGGGCCGGCGTGGCTGGAGTGAATAAATGTCGGGACGCTCCTGCCGGCCCACCTCGAGCACATCCTCGAAGCCGGCCGTGGTCACGAGCGTCACCCGCGCGCCCTTTCGCTCGAGGAGCGCGTTCGTCGCCACGGTGGAGCCGTGCCGCACGCGCGTCCCGCGCTCGGCGCCCGCACGCGCGAGAGCCTCCAGCACGGCGGCCGCGGGCGCGCGCGGCGTGGACGGCACCTTGAACGCGATGCGGCGCCCGCCACGCCACGCCACGACATCGGTGAACGTGCCGCCGGTGTCCACGCCGACAGCGACCGCGGGCGGGAGCGGTGGCGGCCCCGCGGCGGCTCCGGAGCGCGGCGCTTCAGTCCGTTTGCGGACGCGCAAGCTTCCTCCAGCGCTCGAGCAGGAAGACCGCCGCGACCAGCACCACGAGTCCGAGCAGCGCCCACGACGGAACGGGGAACTCGTGCCCGAGCCACGCCAGGAGCGCGAAGTACGGGATGCCGCCGAGCAGCACCGCGAGGAAGTAGCGCGGCAGCGGGTAGCTGCCCGCGGCGGCGACGAGCTTGACCGGGGCGTCGGGAAGCGGCGTCGCGCGTGCGATCAGGATGGCGAGGAACGACGCGTGCGGTGAGCCGGCGAGCGTCCGCTCGACTCGGTCGCGCGAGGGCGCGAAGCGCCGGACCCAGGGCCAGTCCGTCGCGAGCACCCAGCGGAAGACCATCATCTGGACCGTGCTGCCGGCGCCCGCCGCCGCGGCGCCGAAGAGGCCCACCTGCCAGGGCTCGAAGCGAGGCGCGTAGGCGAGGAGCAGCGGCGTCGAGAACGCGGCGAGCGTGGCGTTGTCCACGAACAGCAGCAGGCAGAGGACCGGCAGCGGCAGCTCGGGCGGGGCGAGCTTCATGAGGTCGCTCACGCTGGACAGCAGGACGCCGGGCACGCGACCTCCAGGCAGGATCCGGGGCGCGCCACTCGGGTGCGGCGCGGGCTCGCGGCACCTTGCCGCACGCCCGCCGCGGCCGCAAACGCGGCTCCGCGCCGCCGCTCGCCCGGTGCTCCGCGCGCATGCCTTGCCCTGCGCCGGCCGCATGCGCGCGCGCGCGGTGTCCGGGCGCGCGGTTCACGCGAGCGGCGAACGCGCTTGACACCCAGACCCGCTATGCTTAGAATAACTGAGTATGAAGCGTGAAGCCGTACTCACCGGACAGCTGGATCTGTTGGTGCTCGCCGTGCTCGCGCGCCGCCCGGCGCACGGCTATGCCGTGCTCGAGGCACTGCGGGTCCGGAGCGGCGGCCTCTTCGACCTGCCCGAGGGGAGCCTCTACCCGGCGCTCTATCGCCTCGAGCACGCCGGGTTCCTCGCCAGCGAGACGCGCGTCGTCGCCGGCCGCACGCGGCGGACGTACGCGATCACCGCCAGCGGGCGCGCTGCGCTCCGGGACCGGCAGGCCGCCTGGCAGAAGCTGGTGCGCAGCATCGCCGCCGTCACGGGGGACGGACCGGTTCCCGACCATGGCTAGGGCCATCGAGCGCTACCTCGGGGAGCTGCGCGCCGAGCTGAGGCACGACCCGCTGCTCGCACGACGGCTCTGTGAGGAAGTCGCCGATCACCTGGCCGAGATCGCGGCCAGCGAAAGGAGGAACGGGATGACGGAGTCCGATGCCGAGGAGGCCGCCGTGCGCCGCTTCGGCCCGCCGGGGCCGCTGGCCCGCCAGTTCGACCGCTTCTCGCTCCCGTTGCGGGTGCTCCTCGCCGGTGCGGGCCTCGCGACGGCGCTCATCGCCCTCTGGCTCTTCAGCGTGATCGCGTTCGTCCTTCCCCAGCGCGACCCGGCGCACGTGCCGATGTGGACCGCGCTCTCGCTCGGGTTCCTCTGCTATGCGGCGCTCACGCTCGCCTTCGTGGTCCGCGGACCCCGCCCGCCGTTCCTTCCGGCGCTGGTCGTGGCGCTCTCGCTCGCCGCGATCGGGTTCGGCGGCTACGCGGTGAGCCGCATGCTCGCGGCCGCGAGCGGCAGCGGGCACTTCGAGGGCTATCTCCTGATCATGGGGATCGTGCTCGCGGGGCACGGACTGTGCGCGCTCGCCTATACCACGCTCACCGCGGAGATCGCCCGTCGCGTACGCGCGGGCTGAGCTCCGGCATCGCGGAGCAGCGATGACCCGCAACTCTCCCCGGACTCACCGGCCGGCGCAGCGCGGCCGCGGAGAGTTCTCGAAGGGAGCCTAGGAGATCACCTCGGCCCCGCTCGAGCTCGCGGGCGGCGGAGGGGGTGGCGGCGGCGTCGGCGGCGGCGGGGGTGGAACATCGTAGCGCGGCGGCGCGTCACTGCGGGGCGAGCCCGGCGGGCGCATGCGCTGCCACCAGGTCTGGAGACTGCGGCGCTGGTACTCGCCCCGAACCAGCGCGCCCGCGCCGAGCGTGGCCAGCGTGATGAGCGCCACGAAGTGGATGAACTTGAGGAGCCCGCCCACGAACCCGAACACCGGCACGACGTGCAGCAGGTCCCCGGCGATCCGCATTCCGTGGAGCGCGACGGCGCCCCACAGCACCGACTGCATGAGCGTGGCCTGGCCGCCCTTGAAGCGCGGATAGAGCCGCTGGCCGAGGACGCCGTAGCCCACGATCGTGCCCCACAGGCTCGCGATCACGCAGAACGCCGCGTAGCCCACGGCCACGGCCGCTGCGAGCGGGATGCCGATGATGGTGATGCACAACACCGCGATCACCAGAGCCAGGGCGATGACGCTGGGGATGATGAGCGCCCAGAGCAGGAGGCCGATGATGAATGCCGGTCCGGGCTCGCGCTCGATCAAGTCGAGCGCGCTCTGGGTGCGCGTCGGGGCCAGCTTCACGAACAGCCACGAGAAGCCGAGCATGATGAACAGGCCGACGAGGTGCACCATCATCTGGACGCCGGTGCCGACCACCGACAACATCGGAATGAAGAACTTGGCGCCGGGAGTGCGTGGCGCGGTGACGCGCTGGCCGCCGACCGAGGAGCCCGGTTCCTCGCGCAGCGTCCCGCCGATGCACACGACGTCGCCGTCGACGCGGGCGCTGGAATCGAGCGTGAGGTCGCCGCCCATCGCGGACACGTTCCCGGTGACGTGACCGCGGACCTCGATGGCGCCGCCGAAGCTCACCACGTCGCCCTGGACCACCTGGTCGGCCGCGATCGTCACGTCGCTGCCGAAACGCACGATGTCGCTGCTGGTCGAGTGCGCGTGCCGGGGCTCGCCCGGCGCCGGAGGCTCGGGCGGCACGGGGGACGGCGGCACCTGGGGCGTCGTGCTCCACTGGGAGGTATCGCGCGTGGCGTCGCGGGCGTGCGCCGCGTCCCGGTCGCGCTGCTCGTAGCCGGAGAGGCTCTCGGCGGGCACCGGCCGGAAGTGCATCGTATGCGACTGGGCACGGGCCGGGAGCGGCAGGAGGAGGAGCGCCAGTCCGGCGAACGCACCACGCAGCAGTTCGCCGGCCGGGCGACCAGGAAGGCTGGTGGGGAGTCTGCCGTTCACATTCCCTCCGCGCGTCACGACCTGGGCGTCAACCTCCCCGCCGCCCGGGATCCGCCGCCCGGGCTCCGCGCACCCGGGAGAGGCTCCGGAGCCGGGGCTCCGCAGCCCTTCGGGATAGCGCCGGAACCGCGGCGGGGGCCGTCGGCTCGCGGGGACTCCATCTCTCGATTCCCCGGATACGCCGGGGACCGCCGCCAGGTTGCCGTCTACAGGGAAAAACCAATGGGGAGTCGCGTCTTGCGCGACTCCCCACGGTCACACACGAGTCACCGACGGCCTCAGTGCTTCGCCTTCGTCGAATCAGCAGCCATCGCCGACGTGGAGTCCATGCCACCACCCATCGCCGCCGTGCTGTCATTGCTCATCGTCGAGGTCTCGGTGGCGGCCGGCGTCGTCTCCTCCGCCTTCTTGCCACAGCCCACCGCGAATGACGCGAGGGCCAGCGCCATGAGCGCCAGAGCAAAAAGCTTACGCATCGTGTGCACGTTCACCTCCTCTCACGCGGCCACTCCGGGCATTCGCCGGGAATGGTCGTGTTCGTTTTTCTCGATATTCAAGCTCGGGACTCAGAAAAAAACACCACTGTGTGGAAAGCGGTGTCGGGCCGGCAGCGTCCTTGCGCATTGTGTTGTGATCGCGGCCAGAGCGTGCGAACCCGCGAAGGGGACGCACCCTCCCTCAAAAGCGAACCGCAGGCTAGGCATGAACCCCCCGCTTGTCAACCCGTATCTGCCCTCCCCCCGGGGGCCGCACAAATGACAACTTGATGGCGTGCAATGTCTTAGCGATTCGTTGCCGGGCCACCTTCCATCCCGTGCGGGGATCTCCCGGCGCGCATGAGCCTGTGCGCGGGCGTTTCCGGCAGCGGGAGCAGCCCGGGCGGGGGATCGTGGAGCACGTGCGGCCGATAGTCGGCAAACGAGAAGGTGGGACTCGTGGTGGCGGTGTGGCAGCCGCGGCAGGTGGCCTCCGCGACCGTGCTGCCTCCCTTCGCCCAGGCGTTGTGGTGCGAGCCCATGCCGTGGCAGGCCTCGCACTGCACATTCCCGAACCGCGCCCAGTCGTCGCCGGTCTGGAACCCCCCCGGGCTCACGAACCCTGTCACGTGGCAGGAGAGGCACGCCGGCGTGGACTCCTTGTGCTGGTCCACCAACGTCCGCCAGGCGTGGGCATGGGCCGAGGTCTGCCACTGGGCGTACTCGTGTGCGTGGCACGGGATGCAATTGGACATCCCGAGATAGTGGTCCCCGCCGCGCCTGAACCTCGCCCCGCGTCCGTCGGCCGCGGAGCGCGACCCGAGCTGGGCGTTGAGCGAGTCCTCGAAGGTCCTGACGCTCGCGGCCATCGCGGGCTCCTCGGGGACATCGGGCCCCAGCACGATGGTGCGGGCCTGGATCTCCCGGACTGCGCGACCCGGGGCGCCATGGCGGTCGAGGAGCACGTCCGCCGCGCCCACCTGCCAGCCCTCGGACCCCCCGTAGACCGCAACCGTGTGACCCAGCCGCACGCCGTGCGAGAGCGTGGCGACCCGACCGCCGCCCACCAGCAGGTCGATGCCGGGCACCCGGGCGGCAAGCCGCTCGCCGGCGTCCTGGCCGAGCTGTGAGAGGAGGATGATCACGACGGCTCCCCGTGCGCGGAGCGCCTCGATCGCGCGGCGAGCCGATTCCTCGACCGGCTCGATGCGCAGCGAGTCGCGCGCCGGCCCCAGGTCAGCGGTCTCCCCCACGAGGCCGAATACCCCGACCGTGTCGCCGCCGGCCTCGAGCACGCGCCAGCGCTCGAACGCAGGCTGGCCGCCTGCCGTACGCGACAGGTTCGCGCACACGAGCGGCACGCCGCACGAGCGAGCGTTCTCGCGCACGAACGCGTAGCCGAAGCGCAGCTCTCCGGGGCCCACTCCTGCGGCCTGCGTGCCCAGTCGGCGCATGGCCTGCAGCATGAAGGGCGCGGCCTCACGTTCGTCGTCGCTCGTCGGGAAGAACCCGCCCGCGTCCACGGCGAGGACGCGTCTTCGGACCGCGCGCACGCTGTCGAGGAACGTCGCGCGGCGGGCGAGCCCGCCCTTCGGCGTGTGGCAGCCGCACGGGCTCGTCTTCCCCGCCACGTCGTTCGTGGTGACCACGAGGAGCCGCGGATCGCCCCCGCCCCCGCAGCCCGCGAGGAGCGCGAGCCCGGCGATCACGACCGGTCGTCGCGCCTCAGACCACCCCAAGCGCCTGCTCCAGGTCGGCGCGCAGGTCGCGAACGTCCTCGATGCCGACCGACAGCCGCAATAGCCCGTCGGCGAAACCCATCGCCAGCCGCCGCTCGCGCGGCACCGAGGCGTGCGTCATCGAGGCCGGGTGGCAGACCAGGCTCTCGACCCCGCCCAGGCTCTCCGCGCGCGTGAACAGCCGGAAGCGGTTGAACATCGCACGCCCCGCCTCGAGCGATCCGTCGCCCGGGACGAACGAGATCATGCCGCCGAAGCCGCTCGCCTGCCGCTTCGCGAGCGCATGCTGCGGATGGTCCGCCAGCCCGGGATAGAACACCTTCGAGACCTTCGGGTGCTTCGCCAGCACGCCGGCCAGCTCGCGCGCGTTCTCGTCGTGGCGCTGCATACGCACGGCCAGCGTCTTCGTGCCGCGGAGCGCGAGGAAGCAGTCCATGGGTCCCGGCACGGCGCCGGCCGCGTTCTGGAGGAAGCGGAGCTGCTCGTGCAGCGTGTCGTCGCTCGTGACGAGCGCGCCGCCGACCATGTCGCTGTGGCCGTTCAGGTACTTGGTCACGGAATGGAACACGACGTCCGCCTGCAGCTCGAGCGGCCGCTGGAAGTAGGGCGTCATGAACGTGTTGTCCACCACCACGCGGATGCCCTGCGCGTGCGCGCGCTCGGCCACCGCCGCGATGTCGGTGAGCTGCATCAGGGGATTCGTCGGGGTCTCGACGAACACCAGCCGGGTCTTCGGCGTGAACGCCGACGCGATCGACTCGGTGCGGGTGGCGTCCACGAACGTGAATTCGAGACCGTGGCGGCGCCACACCTTGTCGAACAGCCGGAACGTGCCGCCGTAGGTGTTCTGCCCGCACACCACGTGGTCCCCCGCGGACAGCGTCTGCACCAGCGCATTGGTCGCGGCGAGGCCGGAGCCGAAGCACAGGCCGTGCTTCCCGCCCTCGAGCCCGGCGAGGTTCCGCTCGAGCGCCGCGCGCGTGGCGTTGTGCGTGCGCGCGTACTCAAAGCCCTTGTTCACCCCGAGCGCTTCCTGCGCGTAGGTGCTGGTCTGGTAGATCGGCGTCATGACCGCGCCCGTGGTGGGATCCGGGTGCTGGCCCGCGTGCACGGCCTTCGTGCTCAGGCCCGAGTTCGCGTCCAGGTGCGCCACTATTCGCCTCCCGCGATGAACTGCAGCATGTCGAAGCGCGTGAGGATCGCCCGCACGGCGCCGTCCGACTTCACCAGCACCGCGGGACTCCGCGAGGCGAGCAGCCGGGTCACCACGTCCGCCGGTTCGTCGCCGCCCACCACCGGCAGCGGCGGGCCCATGATGGAGTCGAGCGACCGCTCGAGGGAGCTCGGGTCCGCGAGCGCGCTACGGAGGACGTCGCCCTCCTCCAGCGTACCCACCACGTCGGCGCCGCGGAACACCGGGAGCTGCGAGACGTCGTGCTGCTGGATCAGGGCCAGCGCGCGCTTCAACGGCTCGCCCGACTCCACCTTGAACAGCGTGCGGACGCGCGGCGTCTTGCCGGCGGCGATGTTTCCGACGCGCACGCTCGACGGGTCGAGCAGGTGGTTGTCGCGCATCCACTCGTCGTTGTGCACCTTGGTGAGGTAGCGCTCGCCGGTGTCGGGCAGCAGCACCACCACCAGGTCGTTCGGGCCGCCGTCCCGGGCCACTTGCAGCGCCACCCACGCCGCCATGCCGGCGGAGCCGCCGACGAAGATGGCCTCCTCGCGCGCCAGCGTCCGCGTCAGGTTCAGCCCGTCGTGGTCGTTGCACGAGAGGACGCGATCCACGACCGAGAAATCGGTGGCGGTGGGAATGAAGTCCTCGCCCACACCCTCGATCTTGTAGGTGTGCGCCTCGCCGATCTCGCCGGTCTCCTTGTAGTGTTTGAGGATCGAGCCCACCGGGTCGGCGCCGATGACCTGGATCTTCTCGTTCATCTTCTTGAGATACCGCCCGGTGCCCGAGATGGTGCCGCCGGTGCCCATGCCGCACACGAAGTGCGTGATGCGGCCCCTGGTCTGCTCCCAGAGTTCCGGGCCTGTGCTGCGGTAGTGCGCCTCGGGGTTCGCGGGGTTGTGATACTGGTTCATGAGCACCGCCCCCGGGCGCTCGGTCGCGATCCGCGAGGCGACGCTGTAGTAGCTGTCCGGATGGTCGGGCGCCACGGCGGTCGGGCTCAGGAACACCTCCGCGCCGAACGCCTTCAGGAGATTCACCTTCTCGCTCGAGACCTTGTCGGGCATGCAGAACGCGGCGCGGTAGCCCTTGATCGCCGCGACCATCGCGAGCCCCAGCCCGGTGTTGCCCGACGTGCACTCGACGATGGTGCCGCCGTGCTTCAGGCGGCCGTCTTTCTCAGCTGCCTCGACCATCGCCAGCCCGATCCGGTCCTTGACGCTGCCGCCGGGATTGAAGAACTCGAGCTTCGCGAGCACCGGGCACGGCAGGTCCTTCGCGACGCGGCGCAATCGAACCAGTGGCGTGTGGCCGATCGTGTCGAGGATGCTCTCGTGGTACTGCACGCCCTCGAGGACGTTGCTCACTTCGGGTCGCTCCTGGGAAAGGGGGGTGGCGCGGGGAGCGGCCGGCGCGCCCCGTGAGTCGGTACGGGGGCCGCATGCTCTGGGCCGCGAAGAGGTTAGGAGCCACGCCGCGCGATGGCAAGTCGCGGGGGGGCACGGACGCGAGCACGGACGCGAACGCCGTGGCCGCGGGCCGGGACAAGTCCTAGAGTGTCGGGCGGCCGCCGCGATCCATTTCGCACCTCACTCCCGTGAAGGAGTCCCGTCATGCCCAGCAGCGAACTCGAGAAGTTCATCGGAACCTGGGAGCACGAATCGAAGAGCACCGAGCGCCTGCTCGCGGCGCTGCCGCCGACCCAGTACGACTTCCGTCCCGATCCCAAGGGCCGCTCGCTCGGCGAGCTGGCGTGGCACCTCGCCGAGATCGACGCGTTCATCTCGCGCGGCGTGGCGACGGGGACGTTCAACTTCGACGAGAAGATCCCCGGCCTCGAGCGCCCGCGGACCATCGCGGAGCTCCTGCCCGGCTACAAGCGCGTGCACGCGACGGCGGTCGCGACGATCAAGGGCCTGAAGCCCGATCATCTCGACAAGAGCACCTCGTTCATGGGCCGGCCGATGCGGAACGGGGACATTCTCTATGCCGTGCTCCTGTCCCACCTGATCCATCATCGCGGCCAGCTCGTGCTGCTGACGCGGCTGGCGGGCGGCACCCCCCCGGGAATGTACGGCCCGACGCGCGAGGAGATGGCGGCGATGAAGAACAACTGAGCCCCGGCTCAGGTCGCGTCGCAAGCACGCAGGCCCCCGCGGTTCGCGCCGCGGGGGCCTGCGTCACTTCAGGCTGCCGATCCTCGCGGGATCAATGCCCGGCCTTCTTCGCCTCCATGGCCGGATTCGGAGGCAGCGGCGGCATGCTGGCCGGCGGGTGGTGCAGGATGTGCGGCTCGTACACGGCGAACGTGAACGGCGGGCTGTTCACCGTCGTGTGGCAGGTGATGCACGTGGCCTCGGTGATCTTTTGCGGCTGCGCCGGCATCGCCTCGTGCGTCGTGCCCATGCCGTGACACATCTCGCACTGCACGTTGGCGAGCTTCGGCGCGTCGTCACCCGTCTGGAATCCACCCGCCTCCTTGTAGCCGACGACGTGACACTTGACGCACTCGGGCGTGGCTTCCTTCTTCGCGTCCACCAGCGTCTGCCAGGCTTTCGCGTGGCCGGTCGTCTTCCACTGATCGTACTCGGGCTGGTGGCAGCGCTGGCAGACCCCGGCGCCGACGTAGTGGTCCACCGACTGCTTCGCCGCCTGCCCCTCGCCGCCCGTCTGCAGCTGCGCCTGGGCCGCGCGCTCCTTCTCGAGCTTGCGCATCTTGTCGTTCCAGGCGTCGTTGAAGCTCTTGACGAGCGTGAGGATCTCCGGCTTCTCGCCCACCTCGGGTCCGAGCACGAACACGTCGTTCTCGCCCGTCTGCATCTTCTTCGCGGCGTCCAGCGTGACGATGGTGCGGCCCATGTTCTGGCCCTGCTCGCCGCCGTAGCACGCGACCGTGTTCTTGATCATGCGGCCCTTCTGCAGCACGGGCACGTTACGGCCGGCGATCACCACGTCGATGCCGTCGACGCCGGTGACCAGGTCCTCGCTCTCGACCTTGCCGAGCTGCGACAGCAGCACGACCACGGTGGCGCCCTTCTTCCGCAGCTCCTCCACCGTGCGCTTGGCGGCGACCGCCGGATCCTCGAGCGTGAGCGAGTCGCGCGCCGGGCCCAGGTCCACCTTGTCGCTGGTGAGCCCGAACACGCCGACGTTGACGGTGCCCTTCTTCACGATCAGGTACGGCGGTACCAGCGTCTTCTTCGTCTGCTTGTCCCAGACGTTGGCGCACACCATGGGCAGCCGCGTGCGCTTCAACTGCGCCAGCAGCCAGCCGCGCCCGTACTTCAACTCCTTCTCGCTCATGCCCGACGCGTCGGTGCCGAGCAGCACCATGGCATCCATGAGGAACCAGGCCTTGTCGCGGTAGAGGCTGTCGCCTTCCTCGGGGAAGAAGCCGCCGTTGTCCACGATCATGACCTGTCCGTACTGCTGCTTCAGGCTGTCCGCGAAACTCGCCCGCCGGGCGAGGCCCCCTTTGGGCGTGTGTCAACCACAGGGTTCGTTCTTGCCCTTGACGTCGGTGGTGGACAGGATGATGAGCTTGTTGGGCTCGAGCAGCTTGCCGGGGGCGGCGGCGCCGAGGAGCGCGACGGCGATGGCGATGGCCACCGCGGCGGCGACGAGGCGCAACGGGAACGACTTCTTCATAGAGGGATCGAGTCTCCTGGTCGGGTGCGGCCCGCGAGCGGAAACGACTGGCGTGGACGGGTCGGGAGGCAAGTCTATGCACGCCACTGACGCGGGTCAAGGTCAGGTCCTCGTGTCGTTTGCGGTCATGTCGCCCCCTTCCGCTCTCGGCGTCCGGAACCCGATCACCCGGGGGAGCCCCCGGCCGCGGAGCGGACGGTCGCCAACGCGGCGCACCCGCCACCGTCGGGGGATCCCCAGCGACGGTGGCGGGTGCGAGCGTGAGTGCAGCGGCCTCGCGAGGCGCGGTGGCTACATCTTGTCCGGACGGTGCCTCTCCGGGACCGGCACCGAAGTCGCGGGACCAGCGGAAGGAACGACGATGGCATTGCCGTCCAGCGTGACGGCGCCGATCCTCGCCAATGCCCGGCCGTTCAGCGTTGCGCCGGTATTCAGCGTGATCGACTGATCCGCCATGATGGTGCCCTGGCATACGGACGTCGTGCCGAGGGTTGCCGAGCTGCCCACCTGCCAGAAGATGTTCGACGCCCTGGCGCCCCCGCTCAGGAAGACCGCCCGGCCGGACGTCAGCGTGAGCGTCGACGCCATCTGGAAGATGAACACGGCATTGGGATCACCCTGCGCGTCGAGCATCAGGTCGCCCGAGGAGACCGCCAGGGAGGACGTCGACTTGTAGAGCCCCGGACGCAGGTTCCGCCCGCCGAGGTTCCCCGAGATCAGGACGGGAGCCAGAGTCCGTCCCGCCGCGTCGGCATAGGCCTTGGTCAGGTCCACGATGGCCTGAGCCGAGGCCGGATCTCCGGCGTGCATCGCACCGACCAGGATTCCGGGCGGGAAGCCGGTCACTGCCGTTCCCGGGCTGACACCGAGGTCGCCCGTCACGGTGGTCTCACCGGTGTTGGTGACCGTCGCGCCGGCGAGGACCGCGAAGGTGCCGGCGCTGCCGAGATCCGGGGCTGCCAGCATTCCCGCGGTCGGCAACGTGGTGAAGCCCCACACGACGTTGCCTGGCAGCGCATTGCCGGCGAGATCCTTCGCCCCCGTCGTGATCGTGGCGGTGTACGCCGTGCCGGCTGCGAGTGCGCTGGAGGGCGAGAACCTGGCGACCTCGGTCGACGCGTCATACGTGACGCCGCCCCGGACGGAAGTGCCATCCGGCCCGATGATGGCGAAGGTGGTCGTCGAAATGGTCTTTGCGTCCATCGCTTCGCTGAAGACTGCCGTCATGACCGCCGTGCTCGTGGCGCGATCCAGGGGATTCGTTGCGATCACGGACGGTGCGACGGTGTCGACCGTCATGCCCACGGGGCTCTTGTTGGCGGAGCTGCATCCGGACGCCACCCCGAGGACGACTGCCAGCGTCAGGGCTGCGAGACTGCGGTTGCGGAACTGCATTGAGATATCCTCCTGTTGGATCAGACATTCGGTCGAGTGCGTGCCCCCGGAACGGGAGGCGCCCTGGTCGAGGCACGTGGCGACGCACTTCATTCGGTGAACAGCGACACACGAGTAGCAACGCAGGAACGGTGCCACGCGTCGGAGGAGCCTCGAGAGACTCCGCAGTTCGTTGCGAGCCAGCCAGCTGGCGAGATCGCCGTGCGTCGTGGAATGCGGAGGTTCGCAGCGGAACGGGCGGCCGGGGCGGACGGATGTGCAAACTCGCGCCGTGTTCTTCAAACGGCGCGGGCGCATCGGGATCTGGATGGCGCCCTGAATAGCCGAACGCTCACCTCCACTCCGGCGTGATGCGAAGTCCGCCGGCTGGAGATGAGCGATGGGTTCGGCATCGGGGTCTCGCCCCGAACAAGTGTCGTGAACGACTACGGCGTGGGAAGCACGGCAGCGTTGCCCGCGAGTGAGACCGCGCCGATCCGCGCCAGCGCCCTGCCACTCAGCGTCGCCCCGGTGTTCAGCGTGATCGACTGGTCCGCCATGACGGTGCCCTGGAATGCGGACGTCGTGCCGAAGGTCGCGGAGCTGCCGACCTGCCAGAAGATGTTGGAGGCCTTGGCGCCGCCGATCAGGATCACGGCCCGAGCCGGGGTCGTGGTGAGCGTCGAGGCCATCTGGAAGATGAACACGGCGTTCGCGTTGCCCTGGGCATCCAACGTCAGGTCACCCGAGGAGATCTCGAGCGACGAGCTGGACTTGTAGAGACCCGGAGCCAGCGTCATCCCGCCGAGATTCCCGGCGACCGTGACCGGTGCCAGGGTGCGACCCGCGGCGTCGTTGTAGGCGAGGGTCAGAGCGGCCATGGCCGCTGCCGAGGTGGGATCCGCAGCATGCTGCACGCCGGTGAGGATGCCCGGCGGGAAGCCCGTCACCGCGCTGCCCGGGCTGACGCCGAGATCGCCCGTGAGCGTGGTCAGGCCGGTGTTGGTGACCGTCGAGCCGGCCAGGATCACGAAGCCGCCCGCTGCACCGAGATTCGGCGCCAGCATCCCGGACACCACGCCACCCTTCGTGAATCTCCACACACGATTGGCCGGCAACGCATTGCCGGCGAGGTCCTTCACGCCGGTCGTGAGCGTCGCCACGTAGGCCGAGCCATCCACGAGAGCGGCGGTGGGCACGAAGCTCGCCACCTGGGTCGGGGCGTCATAAGAGATGGCGCCCGCGAGGGGCGCCCCGCCCGGCCCGCTGACGAAGAACGTCGTCGCCGTGAACGTCGAAGCGTTCATCGGCTTGCTGAACGACGCGTTGATCAGCGTGACGCTCGTGGCGCCATCGGCAGGGGTCGTGCTGGTCACCGTCGGCGCCACGGATGCGGGTGGGACGGGATTCGGGCTCGAATTGGATGTCATGCAGCCAGCCGCCACGACAACCAGTGCGGCCAGCGATAGAGCGACGAGACTGCGTGTCCGGAACTTCATCGAGAGATCCTCCTGTTGCGTTCGTTGGTGTCGCGTGCAGGCTGCAGGCGACGTTGTCTCGAGTCCTTCGAAGTGAACGGCGCCGCACGGTGCGACACACCCGGGGAGCAACGCACGAACAGGGCCATTCGTCGGAGGAATCGCGCGGCACGCCCTAGGTGCCTGCGGCAGCGCACGCTAGCCCCGTCGCTCGACGCCGCGGCGGGCGATCCATCGGGTGTCACTCCCGCGCAGAGAAGGACGGAAGTTCAAGATCGCACCCTGTTCTTCAATCCCGGCATGCATGCGCAGGATCCAGATGCTGACCGTGAACGTCACCGGAACCGGACATCTGGATCCGCCGCGAGCGAGCGATGCGGCACGCTCGGCGGGGCGCCGTGGTCAACCGTGTCTGCACCGGTGACACACACTCAATGCGAAATGGAGAGAGGGCGGACCGAACAACGATTCGGTCCGCCCTCTCTCCACGCTCGGCTCGAGCGTGCGCGACCTGAGTGCGGCCAGAAGCCGCGTTGCCCTACCGATACATCGACTTGACCTTGCCCCAGGTCGACTTGGTCGTGGGTGTTCCCTTGTCGTTGGTTCCAACAATGGTGTTCGTGTCCATGGACACGGCGCCGCTCTGCGCCAGGGCCCGACCCGCCACGGTGGCGTTGGTATTGAGCGTGATGCTCGCGGACGCGAGCACATTGCCGAGCGTCGTGGAACCGATGCCGAGCGTCGCGGAACTGCCGACCTGCCACCAGACGTGCCGCCCCTGAGCGCCATTGATCACGGTCACGGAAGAGCCGTTGGCGACCGTCAGCGTGCTTCCCATCTGGAAGACGAACACCGCGGAGGTGTCGCCTTGAGCGTCAAGCGTCAGGGCCCCGGTCAATCCCGCCGAAGTCGCGAAGCAGTACACCCCGGGCACGAGCGTCTTGCCTCCCAGGTCCACGCCGGTCATCGTGACGGAGCAGGGCATGCCGGCCAGGAAGCCGTACATCGTGCCGAGATCCGCCATCGCCTGAGCTGCTGCGGCATCACCGGCGTGAACCGTCCCGGGGCTGGGCTGTCCGAGGGGAAGTCCCGTGATCGCCGTGCCGGGGCTCACGCCAACGTCGCCGCTGATGGTCGTCGCGCCGGTATTGGTGATCGTCGAGCCGGCCAGGACCGCATAGCCCGCCGCAGTACCCAGGCCGTTCTGGGCGAACGCGAACGAGGGCAGGAACAAGAGCGCGGTGAGTGCGGCGCCGGTGACGAGAGCCGAGTGCTTGTAGCGGTACTTCATGTTGCACCCCCACATCCGTGAAGTGGACCAGCGACTCGCCGCGAACCCTTCTCGGGTCTCCGCGTTGTCCTGGGATCCTGCTTCTTGCTCGTCCCGGTAACGCACGCGTGATGCCACGTTCGACCCGGATCGTGTCCGCTCCCCGAACCCGTTACGAAGGTGGGCGTTGACCGCCGGCGCGATCGGTTCGGGGGACGTGCGAGTGGGCGCCTGCCGGCGATCCACGAGACCACTTCCTTCAAAGCCGCGCAGTTCTTACAACGCGGCGTTGGGGCTAGGACGCCACTCCGTCCACGCCGAGACCCCGGCGTCTCGCGAGGCTGCCCACGACCGCGATCAGCTCGTTGGGATTCGCGGGCTTGGACAGGTACATCTGGAAGCCCGCGGAGAGGATGGTCACGCGGTCGTCGATCTTGGCGAACGCGGTCAGCGCCACCGCCGGGGTCAGGCCGCCTCGCGCCGGCGAGCGGAGCCGGATCTTCCGGATGAGCGAGTATCCGTCTTCGCCGGGCATGGCGATGTCCGAGACGAGAACGTCCGGCTGCCAGTCGTCGAACACGATGAGCGCTGCCGCGGCCGAATCCGCGACACGGGCCTCCGCGCCGCAAGAGTCGAACAACACGCCGAGCGCCTCGCTCGAACTCGGTTCGTCGTCGACGACGAGCACGCGAACCCCGTCCAGTCGCCCGAGGTGGACGGAAGCGAGCGCATCCCCCGCGATCGGGTGCCGTCGCGAGGGGATACCACCCTCTCGAGTCGAGGGCAGAAGCGGGAACTTGACCGTGAACTTGGCGCCGTGACCGGGGCCATCGCTGTACCCGGTGATCTCGCCGCCGTGCAGTTCGACGATATGGCGAACGATGGAGAGGCCCAGGCCGAGTCCCCCGTGGCGTCGCATCGTCCCGCCGGTGGCCTGCCGGAAGGGCTCGAAGACGTGCGGCAGGAACTCGGGATCGATGCCGATGCCGGTATCGCTGACCGCGATCTCCACGTGCGACTCCGCCCGTTGCAGCACCACCTGCACCCTGCCGCCGCGGGGGGTGAACTTGATGGCATTGGAGATCAGGTTCGACATCACCTGCTTGAGACGTTCCGAGTCCCCCGAGATCGGCCCTGCCCGCTCGTCGAGAACGAGCTGCAGGGCGATCTGCTTGGCGGAACTCGCCGGGGTCTGCGATTCGGCTGCTTCCTTGATCACCGGCCCGAGCTCGACGGGCCTCACGTCGAGCCGGAACTTCCCGGACACGACCCTCGACACATCGACCAGATCGTCGATGAGCTGGGTCTGGGACATAACGTTGCGCTCGATGACCTCCAGTGCCCGGGCGGTCTTCGCCTCGTCGAGCGTTCCGCTTCGAAGCAGCTGGGTCCAGGTGAGGATCGGCGCGAGGGGGTTGCGGAGCTCGTGCGACACGGTCGCCAGGAACTGGTCCTTCAGGCGCCCGACCGCCTCCACTTCGGAAAGCGATTCCATCGCCTGGCTCTGCCCGCTCTCGGCCAGTGTGCGAGCGGTCGTCTGCTCACCATAGCTTCGGGTCAGCGCGATGCTGATGAAGATGCAGAACAACACCAACAATACGATGTTCGCGACGGAAAACGAGATCAACAGGGTCTCGGAGCGGCTGACCTCCGCGCGGGCGGGAGCGAGGTTTCGGATTCGCGCCGACTCGCGGTGCGCCACCAGCGCCGCGAGCGCCAGCTCGTACTGGGCGCTGCGCGTCAGCACGGCCTCGGGATAGAGCGCCCCGGAAGAACCCTTGCCGGCACCTGCCGCCAGCGCGTTCGCGAACGCGTCCTCGTGCGCCTGCTCCGCGGCCAGGACGCTGACCAGAAGCGCCCGGCCCTCGGGGTCGGTGATCTGCCCCTGCAGGCGCTCGACAAGATCGCGCGCCCTTGCGCTACCCGTTCGTGCCGCGGGGGTGAACTCCTTCCCACCGCTGAGAAGGCAGGCGCGCACGTCGGCGATGTTCTTGAGCCCGATGAGCTGCAGTGCCCTCGCGTCCGCGAGATCCTGGCCTTCCCCGGAGGTGACCTTCGTCATGTTCGAGATCAGGGAGCGCGAGGCGAACAGGGACACGACGGTCGTGAGCAGGACCAGCACACAGATCAGGATCACGCCGGTGGTGAGTTTTGTTTGAAAAGACCATGTCGACACGGTGTGACCCCGCTCTGGAAAGGCGATTCGAGGATCGAACGGTGGCGTTTTCCAACCGATGGACCGACGCTGTCCTCACGACTTGCATGCGGAGCTTGCGCTCCTGGGGCCCAGGAGTCGAATCCGCCCGACTCGGGGCCACGGCCTAGTTCACGGTGAAGCTCATCAGCGTGCCGGACTTCAATACGACCTGATACCCCTTGGAACTGGCCACCACGCCCGTGGCGGCTGCCCCGCCGATGAGCCCTCCCGCGGCGGCATGCCTGCCGTCGCCCACGACGTTGCCAATGAGTGCGCCGGCCAGGACCCCACCGGCGATGGCTCCAAGGTTACGGGCGCGAGTGGAACCGGCGACGACCGATTCGCCATTCGCCGCGATCGACTCGTCCCGGCCGTTCACTCGGATGTTGCGGACCGCGAGGTCCAGCATGGCGCGGGCGCCGCGCTGTGCACCCGTGGCTCCGGTGACCACGCCATTCACCGGGCTGCCGGCGGGAATCACACCTCCATGCCTCGTCACCACGTTGTTCGCCACCGTTCCATGCCAGGCATCCCCGACGGAGGCGGTCTCGGAGGAGATGGCGCCACCCAGCGTCACGTTGAACATCGAACCCGACGACAGGAAGCGTGACGGGGAGCTGCGGGACTGCCCCGGCTGGGAGGTCCCCGCCTGACCGCCATCGCTCTCATCCCTGCAGCCGATCGAGAGCCCGAGTGTCATGACGAGGCCGATTGCTGTCAGCAGCGCGGTGCGTGTGCGGGTTGTCATCTGGTGTGCTCCTCCTGGCTGGTCACATCCGCCCCGACCTGATTTCAGGCTCGACGGTCGCTCGAGACACACCCGCACGAACGGTGCCAGCGGTTCGGATCGCCCGCCCGGGCACGCCAATCCGTTGTGGAGGTCCGGGCTAGCCGGGTTTCGCGTGGATTTCGAGCGGGACCCGCGGCCGGGATGCGCAGGAAGGAACTTCAAGCGCAGGGAAGGATCTACAAGTCCCGGGCTCAGACCTCGGAGTAGAGGTGAAGCCGGTTGTAGAGCGTCTTGAGGCTGATGCCCAGGATCTGCGCCGCCCGCTTCTTGTCGCCGCCGCACTGCTCGAGCGTGCCGAGGATGAGCTTGCGTTCGGATTCCTCGAGCGAACCTCCGACCTCGGTGGGGGGCGGCGCGGGGTCGGGCCCCGTGGGCAGATCCGACAGTTCGATCACCTTGTCGCTCATGATGAAGGCCCGATGCAATTCGTTCCTCAGCTCGCGCACGTTGCCCCGCCACGGGCACTTCCGGATGCGATCGCGCGCAGCGGCACTCAGCTTCTTGCTCGTGCCGTGGGTCCCGTTGAGCGACTCCAGGAAATGCGTGGCCAGCAGGATTCCGTCCTCCTCACGCTCACGAAGCGGCGGCAGGACGATCGGGAATACGTTGATCCGGTAGTAGAGATCCTCCCGCAGTTTGCCGTCCCGGACGGCCTCCAATGGCACCCGGTTCGTGGCCGTGATCAGGCGCACGTCCACCGGAACCGGCACGTCACCGCCGACGCGAACCACGGAGCCGGACTCGAGCACGCGCAGCAACTTGACCTGCAGCTCGATCGGCATCTCCGTGATCTCGTCGAGGAACAAGGTGCCCCCGCCGGCTCTCTCGAAGCAGCCGCGTCGGAGCTGCGTCGCACCCGTGAAGCTCCCTCGCTCGTGTCCGAAGAGTTCGCTCTCGATCAGGGTCAGCGGGATCGCGCCACAGTTGACTGGAATGAACGGCCTCTGCCGACGACTGCTGAGCTCGAAGATCGTCTGCGCGACGAGTTCCTTGCCGGTCCCGCTCTCACCCGAAACGAAGACCGTCGCGTCCGTGGGAGCGACCTTGACCATGAGGTCGTACACCTTCTGCATCGCGGGAGACACTCCGATCAACCGGCCCAGGCGGCCCAGCTTCCGCAACTCGCCCCGCAGGCTGCCCACCTCTTCCTTGAGCGACCGCAGCCGAAGCACGTTCGCGAGCACGGCCTTCAGCCGCCGGTTGTCGAGTGGCTTGGTGAGGTAGTCGAGCGCGCCGAGCCGAAGCGCCTCGATCGCGGAGTCGACCGTGGCCGTACCCGAAACCATGATCACGTCGGCACTCGACGTCTCCTTGATCTCACGGAGCAGTGCGATCCCGTCTCCATCGGGCAACCTCAGATCGACCAGGACGAGGTCGGCGGCGCCGTTCGCGAGATGCGCACGAGCCTCCTGGAGCGAGTGGGCGCTCGTGACGTCGAACCCCTCCTGCGTGGCGACCTCGGCCACGCCCTCGAGGAAGTCGGAATCGTCGTCGACGAACAGTGCACGCAGCATCGAGATGGCCCTCGGCGACGCCGAACCGCGCCGCGGGAAGATCCCGCGAACGCAACGGGATCCAGGTCGCTCCCCGGGGAGCAAGGCGCAACGCCGGCCCGGTGCTCCTGGAAGTCAGGCCAGCCCGATCGCGCCCGGATGCTCACCCTACCACTTCGGGCGCCGTCCACCGCATAGTTGAGCGGCGCGCGGGCCTCGGCGCGCGAAACCCGCCTCAGGCCCGATCGCCTTCCACGAGCCGCACCGTGTCGCGGGCGATGAGCAACTCCTCGTTCGTCGGGATGACGAGCACGGCCGATCGCGACGTCGCAGCCGAGATGCGCGCTTCCCGGCCGATCGCCGCGGCGTTCTCCGCCTCGTCGATCTCCAGGCCGAGCCAGCCCAGTCCCGCCAGCGTGCGCGCACGGATCACCGGAGCGTTCTCGCCGATGCCGCCGGTGAAGATGAGCGCGTCCAGGCCGCCGAGCGCGGCAGCGTAGGCGCCGACGTACTTGCGGAGCCGGTAGCAGAACACGTCGATCGCCAGCTTCGCGCGCTCGTGCCCCTTCGCCGCCTCGGCGAGGATCTCGCGCATGTCGCCGGAGATGCCCGAGAGCCCGTAGAGCCCCGAATGCTTGTTGAGCATGGCCGTGAGCTGGTGCTCGTCGAGGTCCTCGGCGTGGAGGATGTGGAAGACGAGCGACGGATCGAGGTCGCCCGCGCGCGTGCC
Source organism: uncultured bacterium (assembly GCA_964434945.1). GTDB lineage: Bacteria > Eisenbacteria > RBG-16-71-46 > RBG-16-71-46 > RBG-16-71-46 > JAIOPA01. Next base: position 60,862 of record CAYSWZ010000221.1, read on the forward strand.
CATGAGCAGCCCTTCGAGCGGCGTGAAGCCCATGCTCGTGTCGATCGATCGCCCGTGGTCGATCGCGCACACGCTCGCGCCCGCCCCGAGGTGGCACGTGATGAGCCGTGTCTCCTCGCGGGGACGGCCGAGCAGCGCCTCGCTGCGCCACGCGACGTAACGGTGCGACGTGCCGTGAAAACCGTAGCGCCGGATCGCGTGCCGCGTGTAGAGCGCATACGGCAGGCCGTAGAGGTACGCGTGCGGCGGCATGGACTGGTGGAACGCGGTGTCGAAGACCGCGACGTGCGGCACGTTGCCGAGGACCGCCCGCGCGGCACGAAGTCCCCGCAGGTTGTGCGGGTTGTGGAGGGGCGCCAGCTCGCAGCACTGCTCGATGCTTCGTTCGACGTCGGCATCGATCTCCACCGATGCCGAGAAGCGCTCGCCCCCGTGCACGACGCGATGGCCCACCGCGGCGATCTCCGCCGGGTCGCCGACGACCCCGCGCTCGGGATCGCACAGCAGGCGAAGAATGTCCGCGACCGCTCCCCGGTGCTCGAGGATCTCGTTCGCCTCGCTCGTGCGCGGCTCGTCGCCACGCTGGAACGAGTGCACGGCGCTGCCGCTCCCGATCCGCTCGACCGCGCCGCGCGCGAGCACGCGGTCGTCGTTCCGGGCGATGCGCGCGCGCGACGTCTCGACGAGCTGGTACTTGACCGAGCTCGAACCGCAGTTGAGCACGAGCACCCTCACGCCGTGCGCCCTCGCGCGGCGCCGGCCCGCTCGCCGTGGACCCAGACGAAGAAGCCGCGCCCGGTCTTCCGCCCGAGCTGGCCCGCACGCACCAGCTTTCGCAGCAGCGGGCACGGCCGGTACTTGAGCTCGCCCAGCTCGCGGAACAGGTGCTCCATCCAGCCGAGCACCTTGTCCAGGCCGACGCGATCGGAGTACTCGAGCGGGCCCATCTTGAAGTCGTAGCCGAGCGAGAGGGCGCGATCCACGTCGTCCGCCGTGGCGACGCCCTCCATGACGATGTGCATGGCCTCGTTCAAGAACGGGATCATCGCCCGCGTCACGACGTAGCCCGGGTACTCGAAGACCTCGATCGGCGACTTGCCGAGCGCCTCGGCGAGCGCGCGCGCGGTGGCCAGCGTGTCGTCGGAGGTCTCCCGTCCGCGCACGACCTCGACGATCGGGCTCTTCGGCACCGGGTACATGAAGTGCATGCCGATGACGCGGGCCGGGCGGCCCGATGCGGCGGCGATCTCGGTGATGCTGAGCGTGGACGTGCTGGTGACGATGACGCGCTCGCGAGCCAGGCGCTCGCCGAGCATCCGCACGACCGCGGTCTTCCGCTCGAGATCCTCGTTCACGCTCTCGATCGCGAGGTCCGCGTCGGCCAGCGCCCCGGGATCCGAGCCGAAGCGCATCCGCGACAGCAGCGCCTTCTTCTCGGGCAGGGTGAGGCCCCACTTCGCGAGTTCGGCGTCGAGCGTCTCCTCCAGCGCGGCGCGCGCGGCGGACGCCTGGGCGTCCGAGACCTCGAGCAGTGCGACCTCGATGCCGCTCGATGCGAGTTTCTCGGCGATCGAGCGCCCCATGGGCCCGCCGCCGACGATGCCGATCTTGCGGAATTCCACGCGCACCTCCCGGGCCGCTCCCCCGAGGAGCGGTCCCGGGCAGTCTAGCGTGTCGAGCCCGCGCGCACGGGCGGCGGGACCGGCCGGCCGTGGCCGGCTCGCCCCTACGGCGACGCCGCGCCCGCCGCCGCGGCGGGCTGGGCGTTCTTCACGTAGCGGTCGAACCAGTCGAGCGCCCGCGCCCAGTAGTCGAGCACGGTCTCGCGCGAGGCGGGGCCGTGGTCCTCGTACGGGTACTCCACCAGTTCCACCGTCTTCCCGAGCCCGTTCAGCGCCTCGAACAGGCGCTGGCTCTGGATCGGATTCGTGCCGACGTTCGTGTCGTCCTGGTTGTGCGCCAGCAGGAGCGGCGCCTCGATCTGGTTGGCATAGAGGAACGGCGACATGCCCAGGTAGGTGTCGCGCGCCTCCCACAGGTTCCGCGTCTCGGCCTGGAACGTGAACGGCGTCAGCGTGCGGTTGTAGGCGCCGTCGCTCGCGAGCCCGGCCCGGAAGAGTTTCGTGTGCGCGAGGCAGTTGACGGTCGAGAACGCGCCGTACGAGTGGCCGCCGACGCCGATGCGGTCGCGGTCGGTGAAGCCGCGGCGGACGCACTCGTCCACCGCCGCCTGCGCCGAGCGCTTCAACTCGGCCACGTACTGGTCGTTGGTCCCGACGATGGCGAGGTCGGGCTTGACCACGGCGTAGCCCTGGGTCACCAGCACCTCGGGATTGAGCGCGCTCTGGGACGGGAAGCGATTCGGCGAGGTCCGGTTCTGCGAAGCCGCCGCGGCCGACCGATAGTCGTTGGGGTAGATCCAGAAGATGGTCGGCAGCGGCGCCGAGCCCGGCTTCCAGTCCGGCGGCAACACCACCTCGGCGTTCAGCACCACGCCGTCGTCGCGCTTGAACGTGAACTGCTGGCGCGGCGCGCGCGACAGCGCCTCGGCCGGGTTCGTGAACGCGGTCACCGCCGTGACGGCGGGCTCGCCCGGGCGGCGCAGGAACCAGTTGGGCGGCTCGGTCGCCGACTGGCCGAGCGTGAGGAAGCGCTTGCCGTCTGCGGCCAGGAGCGTGACCGGCGCCTCGAGCCGCGAAGCCTCGCTCTCGAACAGCCGCGAGGACTTCCCGCCCTCGAACGGGCAGCGGTCGAGGAACGGGCGCTGGCCATCGGCGCGAAAGCCGTCGCCGAAGCGGTAGAAGCTCCTGCCGTCGGCCGTCACCCACGCGCGCGGATCGTGGTGAACGGTACGGGTGGCCATGCGGCCCGGGTCGTCGTACACGCCCTCGGTCGAGCGGAACGACAGCACGCCCCGCTTGGCCGGCGACTTCGCGTTGAACCAGGCCTCCCGCTCCACCCGGCGCGGTTCGTAGCCCTCGAACGTGACGACGCGCGCGCCGTCCGCGGTGAACAGGAAGCCATCCAGCGGGTACTCCATGCGCGCCACCTCGACCGGCTTGCCGGTGAACGGCGCATCGAGGCGGAGGATGCGATCGGAGCCCGGGGGCGGGAGCGACGTGTCGCGCACCGCCGCCTGGGCCGACGCCCCCGGCTTGTCCTCCCACGACACGCACCAGAGCGACCTGCTGTCCGGTGCGAACGTCCAGTCGCGCATCCCGAGCGGCGAGACGCTCGCGATCGCGCTGCGGTCGTTGAGCGGGATGTCCGCGAGCACGATCGGAGCGGAATCGACACCGCCCGGCGCCGCCCCGACGCGCAGCAGTTCGACCCTGCGCGGGAAGAGCCCGGCCGGAAAGCCGAGCGGAGCGGGGAGCACGTAGCGGGTGACCACCATCCAGTTGTCGTCGTCCGAGATCTCGCAGCCGGCGAGCGCGACGGGCTCGCCGATCTTCCGCAGCGTGCCCGAGCCCGAGTCGCCGGAACCGGCTGCGCCGGGTGCCGCACCCTCCCCGACGGGAACCCAGGCGAGCTGTGCGCTGACGGTGTAGGCGAAGCGCGCCTGGTCATCCGGCGTGCGGAGCACGTCCCGCGAGGTGCGCTGCGGCGTGGCCCGGCCGGCGCCAACGCGCACGGCGGGACCCGTGGGCACGCGTGAGGGCTCCTCGGGGGCGACGGCGTCCTCGACCACGAGCGAAGCGAACACGCCCCGGTCGTCCGCGGACCATTCGAGCAGTCCGCTCACCGATTGAAGGTGCACGCCCTCCACGCGGCGGGCGGCGCCCGTCGCGGCATCCACGATCCACAGCTCGCTGCCGCCCTTCGCGTACGCCTGGCACGCGACGCGATCGCCCTTGTTGGACCACTGGACGGCGCCCAGCTGCACGTCGGTCGGAAGCTTCGCGCGGACCTGCGCGCCGTCCGCGACGCGATAGAACGTGAGCCCGGCCGCGGCGTTCTTGAGCCCGATGCGATTCGCCCACATCCCGGGCAGCACCTCGAGCCCCGCGAGCTTCACCACCGGCTCGGCGAGCGTGCTGATGGGAATGAGCGAACGGAGATCCGGAACCGCGAGCCACGCCCCATCCGGCGACGCGTTGGGCGCGCCACGCGGGAGGCGGGGCGCGGTGAGGAGTTCGGCCACGATCGGCGGTGGCACGCGATAGTTCGCATCGTCGGATGCGGCACGCGTCGAGGGCACGAGCCCGGCGTAGGGCGCCAACAGGACGAGCGAGAACCGGACGAGGGATCGCAGACGCATGGGGCACTCCTCGGCGCTTGAAAGGGGAACCAGCCGATATGGCACGGGGCGGAGAATGTAGCCCGCGGCGACGCGGCCGGCCACAACGAAACGCGATCCGCGGCGCCCCGGCGCCGGACGCGGGAGCGAGGGCGCGATCCGCCCCCCCGGACCGGGGCCGGGCGCCATGCGCGCACGCGGGAACTCCGATACTCTCGCCCCACATGAACGCACCCTACGAGACGCTCAACGAGTCCGAGTGGGCCGAGGTGGATCGCATCCACGGGTTGCTGGACGAGGAGGAGGTCGGCGAGGCGCGCCAGGCGCTCGACGAGCTGCTGCGCCGCCGCCCCGGGCACCCCGACCTGCTCATCGAAGACGCCACGCTCCGGCTGGAGGAGGGCCGGCCGCACCAGGCGCTGGCGGCGCTGGAGGGCGCCGAGCGCTCGGCCGATCCGGCGCGCTTCTTCTACCTGCGCGCGGCCTGCCACCACGAGCTGTCTCGCTTCGCGGAGGCCGAGGCGGACGCGCAGCGCTCGGTCGCGGTGCACCCCGGCTTTGCGATGGCGCACGACCTCCTCTCCCGCATCCTCGACCACCTGGGCGATGCGAAAGGCGCCATCGAGGCGTCGGAGGTCGCGGCCGAGCTGGACCCGGAGAACTTTCCCGAGCCGCTGGAGGTGAACGACGAGGAGTTCGACCTGCTCGTCGAGAAGGCGGTAGCCGACCTGCCCGCAAGGGTGCGCGCGAAGTTGGAGGACATCCCGGTGCTGGTCCAGGCGCTGCCGAACCGCGAGATGCTGGGCGGGTCGAACCCGCCGCTCACGCCCGATCTCCTCGGCCTCTTCGTCGGCCAGCACATCTTCGCCCAGCTGCCGAGCGCGGTGCCCGGCGCTCCCGGCGCGATCTACCTGTTCCGGAAGAACCTGCTTCGCGCCTGCGAGGACCGCGAGGAGCTGGCCCGCGAGATCCGGATCACGGTCCAGCACGAGGTCGGGCACCTGCTCGGGCTGGACGAGGACGAGCTGGAGGACTGGGGACTGGCGTGAGCGACCAGGCCCGGGCGGAATCGGGCTCTGGGCTTGGAGCCGCGGGAACTCCCGCGCGAGCCGAACCGTGCGACGACGATCAACGCGGAAGCCGCAGGGGCCTGGTCCCGCTGCGGCTTCCGCGTTCGCTGTCGTTCAGTCCTGCTTTGCCGGCGGGTGACCCGGCGGCCCCAGGATGATGAACCCGTTTCGCTTCGCGACCGGCGCCAGCCTCTCGATCTCGGGTGGAGGCCCGGACGGCACCGGCGGGAGGACCCGCTCGGGGGCGGGGCGACCGACCTCCCGCATGAAGCCCTCGAACTGCATGGGCGAGAAGCCGACCAGCGCCCGCGTGGGGTTGGGACCGGCGCCGATGAACGTGTGCGGCACGCCCTTGGGGCCGAACGCGAATCCACCGGTCGTCAGGTCGAACCGGGTCCCGCCGACGTGGAACGTGAGATTCCCATCGAGCACGTAGAACCACTCGTCTTCCTCGGGATGCACGTGCCACGGCGAGCCGAGACCCGGCGGCACGACGATCTCGAGCATGCCGAACTCCCCCCGCGCATCCGCCCTTCCGATCTTCACCGTCTGCAACATGCCGAGGAGCCAGAACGCCTCGCCTTCGTTTTGCGCCAACGCATACCCGTGCCGCGCCCGATCGACAGCGGTGGTCGTCATGCTCGCCTCCATTTCTGTTTAGCGGAATGTCGTTGTGACGACTACCTCACCCGAACGCGCTCCCTCGATTCTCGAACACCTGGTCCCCCCGTGAGCCGACCTCGCGAACCGGGTCGGATCGAGACGGTCAGGGAAACGTCCCCATCTCCTGCAGCACGTCTTCGAGCAGCGCGGCCAACCGGGCGAGTCTCCGCGGGCCGAGCCGTCCCAGCATGGCCTTGGGCATTCGCTCGGCGTGGACGTCCAGGTCGCGGAGGATCGCACGCCCCTGGCGGGTGATGCCGATCTCGACGACCCGCCGGTCGCGCTCGCTGCGGACGCGATCGACCAGCTCGCGCGCGCTCAGGCGATCGATCAGCCGCGTGATGTCCGGGTCGCGGGAGATCATCCGTCCGGCGATCTCACCGCACGCCAGCCGGGACGGGTGACTGCCGCGGAGGATCCGGAGCACGTTGTACTGATTCGGCGTCAGGTCCGCGGTGGTCTTGAGGAACTTCTCCCACGGGTCGAGGATCCGGGCGGTGGCGGTCCGCAGGCCGAGCACCACCTCCTGCTCGCGAGAGGTGAACTTCCCCTGTTGTTGGAGTGCTCCGGCAATCGCTCCAGGCATGGGCCGACATTAATCGTTTAAACGACTATCGTCAAGAGGATTGTTTCCGGGGCCGGCGCGCGCCCCGGGCCTGGCGCGCGCCGCACCGGTCCGGCTACTCGATCCGGATCGTCCCTTTTTCCATCCCCATGCCGCACTCGTAGTGCACCGTGCCCGGGCTCACCCCCGTGAGGTCGACCCGCACCGGCTGGTTGAGCGGCAGGTCGTACTTCCGCCCGGTCTCGGCGAAGACCACCTCCGTCGCGCACGTCTGGTCCGTCTTCCGAGTGATCACCAGCACGGCGGCTTCGCCCTTCTTGATCGTGATGGCGTTGGGCTGGAACCCCATGTCGGTCACGGACAGCTGGACCTCCTTGGGACCGGCCGGCATGCAACCGGCGAGCGAACCGACTGCGGCGAGCGCGGCGCATGCGGCGAGCGCGGCGCATCCGGCGTGCGCGGCGCGTGAGACGCCTGTGAACATCTTGCCCATCTTCTCGACTCCTCTGGGGAACTCCTCGGATGGTCCGACCCCGCGAACCGCCCGGCGGTCACGTGCGAACGGTTGGGGCACTCGGGTCCGGCCCCGGGAAGATCGTCATCCAAGTTACTTCAAATGAACCGCCGCAAACGCAAAGACGACGTCACGACTGAGACGCTCGACAGCGCCATGGCCAGCGACGCCAGCATGGGATGGAGCGTTCCCTGCCAGCCGAACAGCGGGCCCACGGGTCCGCCGGGCGCGAGGAGCGGCACCAGCACGCCGGCCGCGACCGGGATCAGCACGACGTTGTAGGCGAACGCCCAGAACAGGTTCTGGCGGATGACCTGGAGCGTCCGGCGGGCGAGCCGCAGCGCGTCCGGCACCGCGGTAAGATCCCCGCGCAGCAGCGTGAACGCGCTCGCGTCCATCGCCACGTCCGTCCCGCTCGCCATCGCCAGCCCGACGTCGGCGCGCGCCAGGGCGGGCGCGTCGTTCAATCCGTCGCCGACCATGGCCACCCGGTGGCCGCTCCGCTGCAGGCGCTCGATCGCGGCGCTTTTTTCTGCAGGTGCCACGCCCGCGAGCACGTTTTCCGGTGCGATCCCCGCCTGGGATGCGATCGCCGCCGCGGTGCGCGCGTGGTCGCCCGTGATCATCCACGGCGTGAACCCGCGCTCGCGAAGCCGGCGCACGACGTCAGGAGCTTCGGGTCGCAGCGTGTCGGCCACGCCGAGGAGGCCGAGCAGCTCGCCGTTCTCCGACACCGCGATCACGGTGCGGCCTCCGACCTCGAGGCGCCCGCGCTCGCTCGCGAGCGGAGCGTCCGAAGCGCCGTAGTCGGCGAGGAGCGCCGACGTCCCGGCGGCGATGGCGCGGCCGTTCGCGAGCGCATAGACGCCCCGGCCGGGAACGG
>CAYSWZ010000222.1:0-7629 GCA_964434945.1 uncultured bacterium
GACCGTCGGGGCCCGACCGCGCCGCGTGCTGATCGGGATTGCGCCTGCCCGGGCTGCGGAGGATGATTTCCCCCGCAGGCGCTTGCACGCGACGCCTGCGGCACGCCTTGCCCTATGTTCGAGGGGGTCGCCTGCGCCTCGTTGCGCCGAACCGGGTTGCGCTGCTGGCGCTGGCGCTCATCGCCACGTCGACGCCTGCGGGCGCCGAGCCATCGCCTGCGAACTCGATCACCCGGCCATGCCTCTCGCTGGTCGGGACCTCCGGAAACGTTCCAGCCCATGGCGCGGGCGCGTTCCAGGTCGTCGTCCGCGACCTCGCGAACAATCCTGCCGTGGGCGAGCACGTGGTGATCGATCTGTCCGGAGGCCCGGATCTGCATCTCTGCCCCGACCAGCTCGATCCGGTGATGGACGTCGATTGTGCGCACAAGCGGGTCGGCAAGTTCACCTCCGCGACGGGTGCGGTGACGTTCACGCTGCTCGGCGGAAGCAATGGCGGACCAGGGGTCACGCTGCTGGCCGGCGGAAAGATCTATGAGGACGGAACCCTCATCGGGTCCCCGACGGTGAGCGCCTTCGACCTCGACGGTGCGAACGGTGTGAGCGTCAACGACCTCTCGGTCTGGCTCGCGGACTTCGGAACACTCGGCAATCCCGCGTTCGGCTGCTCGGATGACGACTGCAGCGGCTCGGTCGGGATCAACGACATGTCGGTCTGGCTCTCCGCGTTCGGCTCCGGCACGCAGACCGAGTCGTGCGGGGCGACCTGCCCTTAGCCCGCCGGCGGCTGCCCGCGCGCCTGTTCCGCGCCGGCACCCGTATGGTAGTTTCCCCGGTTCATCTCCACCCCTGAGGGTCACCCGTGTTCGAATCACTCGCCGACCGGTTGCAGGGCATCTTCCGCGCCATGAGCGGACAGGGCCGCCTGACGCCGGACAACATCCGCGACGGCATGCGCGACGTGCGCCGGGCGCTGCTCGAGGCCGACGTTCCCGTGGCCGTCGCCCGGGAGTTCGTGGCCCGTGTCGAAGCGCGCGCCGTGGGCGAGGACGTGCTGAAGAGTCTCACGCCCGCCCAGCAGGTGGTCGGCGTGGTGCGCGAGGAGCTGGTGCGCATGCTGGGCGAGTCGCGCGTCACGCTCGCCGGCTCGCCGCACCTGCCCACCGTCGTCCTGCTGGCGGGGCTCCAGGGCTCGGGCAAGACCACGTTCGCGGGCAAGCTCGCGCTGTGGTTGAAGGCGCGGGACAAGCGCACGCTGCTCGTGAGCGCCGACATCTATCGCCCGGCGGCGATCGACCAGCTGGAGAAAGTGGCGGCAGCGGCGGGCGCGGGCTTCTGGCGCGCGCCGGACGGCACGTCGCCGCACGACAACGCGGTGGGTGCGCTCGAGCAGGCGCGCGTGCGCGGCTTCGACTTCCTCGTCCTCGACACCGCCGGCCGGCTGCACATCGACGACCAGCTGATGACGGAGCTGGAAGACTTGAAGCGCACCGTGCGCGCGCACCAGGTCTACCTGGTCGTGGACGGCATGATGGGCCAGGAGTCGGTGAACGTCGGCCAGGCGTTCGCCGAGCGGATCGGCGTGGACGGCGTGGTGCTCTCCAAGATGGACGGCGACGCGCGCGGCGGCGCGGCGCTCTCGCTCCGACAGGTGACGGGGAAGCCGATCCTGTTCCTGGGCGTGGGGGAGAAGCTCGCCGGGCTCGAGGTGTTCAGCGCCGAGCGGCTGGCCGGCCGGATCCTCGGCATGGGCGACGTGATCGGCCTCGTGGAGAGGGCCCAGCAGGCGGTGAGCGAATCGGACGCCGAGAAGCTCGCCGCACGCATGCGCAAGTCGGAGTTCACGCTCGAGGACTTCCTCGAGCAGATGCGCAGCGTCCGGAAGCTGGGCTCGCTCGAGGACATCATGAAGATGATGCCCGGCATGCCCAGGGGCGCGATGGCGCAGATGGCGCCACAGAAGGACAAGATGAAGCACTACGAGGCGATCCTCCTCAGCATGACGCTCAAGGAACGCCGCACGCCGCGACTCCTCGACGGGAGCCGCCGCCGGCGCATCGCCGCGGGCAGCGGCACCTCGGTGCCCGAGGTGAACCGGCTGCTCAAGGATTTCGAGCAGGCCAAATTGATGATGAAGGCGTTGAAGAAGGGCCCGCGCGGGCTCGCGGGCCTGCGCTCCCGGATGCGCTGACGATGAGCTAGTATCCTGCGGAACCCACGGGCCGCCTGGCGGCCCACGAACCCACAAGGAGAATCCTCGGCATGGCAGTGGTCATTCGCATGATGCGGGCCGGAGCGAAGAAGCGGCCCTTCTACCGGATCGTGGTGGCGGACTCGCGCCGGCAGCGCGACGGTCGTTTCGTCGAGATCCTCGGTTACTACGACCCGATGGCGAAGCCGTGGGCCGTGAAGATGGACGAGGAGAAGGTGAAGGGCTGGATCGCGCAGGGCGCGCAGCCGTCCACGCAGGCGGCGTCGATCTTCCGCCGCGTGGGGATCATCGCCGCGCGGCCGAGCAAGTCCGCGAAGAAGCCGACCACGGCCGTCGCCGGCGCCGCCAAGAAGCGCGTCGTCAAGCGCGCGCGTCCGCGCAAGGTGACCGAGCGGAAGACCCGGGCGAAGGCCGCCCGCGCCAGGCACAAGGCGAACCCGAAGCCGAAGCCGGCCGTCGCCGCGAAGGCCTGAGCCCACGCCGGCCCGTTCGCGGCGGGACCGTCACGCGCGTCCTCACGGAGGCGGGTGACGGGCCCGTGCGCGCCGGCCGAATCACATCCCGGAGGCCCGAGATGGGAGACCTGCGCGATCTGCTCGAGAACAACCGGCGCTGGGCCGAGCAGGTTCGGTTGCAGGACCCGGGAATGTTCGAGCGGCTCGCCTCCATCCAGGCGCCTCGCCTTCTGTGGATCGGCTGCTCCGACAGCCGCGTGCCGGCGAACCAGATCACCGGGCAGCAGCCCGGCGAGGTGTTCGTCCACCGGAACGTGGCGAACGTGGTGGTGCACACCGATCTCAATTGCCTCTCGGTGATGCAGTTCGCGGTGGACGTGCTCGGGGTGCGGCACATCGTCGTGTGCGGCCACTACGGTTGCGGCGGCGTGAGGGCGGCGCTCGAGGGCCAGCGCCTCGGCCTGAGCGACAACTGGCTGCGCCACGTGCGGGACGTCCGCGACATGCACGCGGCGGCGCTGGCCGCACTCGGCAGCGATGCGGCGCGACTCGACCGGCTGTGCGAGCTGAACGTCATCGAGCAGGTTCAGCACGTGGCCCAGACCACGGTGATGCGCGACGCGTGGGCGCGCGGCCAGGAGGTGACGGTGCACGGCTGGATCTACGGGCTGCGCGACGGCCGGCTGCGCGACCTGCGGGTGAGCGCGGCGTCCGTGGAGCAGGCGGCGGTCGTGTGCGCGGGCGCCGTGCGCGCCGCCGCCGGGGAGGCCGGGAGCACGGCGGCCGTGCCCTTGCGGGGCGGCGTGGAACCGGCGGGGTCGTGAAGCTCGGGCGGGTGGTGCGGGCCGGCGCCGTGCTCTCGCTGCTGGCGCTCGCGGCCTGCGCGCGGAACGACAAGCCCGCGCCGGCACCGGCCGAGGCGGCGCACGTTCGGGCCCAGGCCTTGATCGACTCCGGCAGCTCAGCGTTCCGGAACGGTGACTTCACGGTCGCGGCCAAGCGCTATGCGAGCGCAGCCGTGGTGAGCCCCGAGGATCCGGCGGCCTACTACGGGCTCGGCATGGCGCTCGCGAAGCTCGGACGCGACGACGAGGCCCGCGTCGCCTACGCCCGGGCGCGCGAACTCTCGCGCGGCGAGCTGGACGAGGAAACCATCCCGCACGAGGTGCGCTACCGGCGCACGAAGCATCCCTGAGCGCGATGTCGCGACTCGCCGGCTGACCGCTACCCTCGCGCGCCATGGAACCCGGACGCCCGAGTGCGACCGCATTCCGCGTCGCGATGCGTCGCGCCGCGCACCAGGTTCTCGACCATCCGCACGTTCTCGAGGATCCGGTCGCGTTGCGCATCATCGGGCCGACCCGCGCCGCGAGCCTCGGCGCCGAACGAACGACGTACGACTCGACGTTCGCGCGCCGGCTGCGCGCGTTCCTCGTCGCCCGCAGCCGGTGCGCGGAGGATGCGCTGGCCGGGGCGGTGGCGCGCGGTGTGACGCAGTACGTCATCCTCGGCGCCGGGCTCGACACGTTCGCCTACCGGAATCCCTTCCCGGAGCGCGCGCTGCGTGTATTCGAGGTCGACCACCCGGCGACCCAGGCATGGAAGCTGGAGCTGCTGCGGAAGACCGGGATCGCGATCCCCGGCGGAGTCACGTTCGTGCCGGTGGATTTCGCGTCGCAGGCGCTCGGTGAGCGGCTGTCCGAGGGCGGATTCGATCCCGCATCGCCCACCTTCTTCTCGTGGCTCGGCGTCACGATGTACCTCGAGACCGATGCCGTCCTCTCGACGCTCCGCTGGATCGGCGCCACGCCGCACGGCGGCGGCATCGTGTTCGACTACGCGATCTCGCCGAGAACGCTCAACTGGTTCGAGCGCTGGGTGTTCTGGGGCATGTCCCGTCGGGTGGCCGCGGTGGGGGAGCCGTGGCGCGCCACGTTCGCACCGGCCGAACTGGAGCGGGCGATGCGCGACATGGGGTTCGCGAAGATCGAGGACCTGCGGGCGCGCGAGATCAACGCACGCTGGTTCGCGAATCGCCCTGACGGGCTCCGGGTGGGGACGCTCGCGGGGCTGATCTCGGCGCGCCTCTGATCCGCGCCCGGGCCACCGGGTGCTCACGCGTTCGATCGCCGCCGAACGGCCGCTCCGCAGGGTGGTTCCCTTGCATCCACGCCCGGCATCGCGTTCACTCTCGCGCCAGTCCCGCGCCCGGTTCCACCGCGCGCCCGCCCGTGACCCTCGACCGGAATCCCATGCACGATCTCAAGTTCCTTCGCCAGCACCGCGACAAGGTGGAAGCCGGCATCGCGCTCAAGGGCGTCGAACTGGACCTGTCGCGCTTCTACCAGATCGAGGAGCGCCGGCTCGCGCTGCTGCACGAGACCGAGCAGCTCAAGGCCAAGCGGAACGCCGCCAGCGAGGAGATCGCGCAGCTCAAGAAGTCCGGCCGGGAGGCTTCCGCCCCGATCGCCGCCATGCGCGAGCTGGGGGACCGGGTCAAGGAGCTCGATTCCGAGCTCCGCCAGCTCGAGGAGGAATCCACCAACCTCGCGGCGTGGATCCCCAACCTGCCGCACCCCTCGGTCCCGCCCGGGTCGGACGCGACGCAGAACCAGCTCGTCCGCACCTGGGGCAGCGTTCGCAAGTTCGAGTTCGCGCCAAAGCCGCACTGGGAGCTGGCCACGAACCTCGGGCTCCTGGATTTCGAGCGGGCGGCGAAGATCTCCGGCTCCGGCTTCCTGCTGTTCACCGGCCGGGGGGCACGGCTCGAGCGCGGGCTCATCGCCTTCATGCTCGACTTCCACGTGCAGCACCACGGCTACACCGAAGTGTCCCCGCCGCACGTCATCCGGCGCGCCGCGCTGCACGGCACCGGGCAGCTGCCGAAGCTCGAGGCGGACATGTATCACATCGGGGAGGACGACCTGTTCCTGAATCCCACCGCCGAGGTGCCGGTCACGAACATCTATCGCGACGAGATCCTGGAGCCCGGCATGCTGCCCCGTTACCTGACCGCCTACTGCGCGTCCTATCGCCGCGAAGCGGGCGCCGCCGGCCGCGACACGCGCGGCATGATTCGCGTGCACCAGTTCGACAAGGTCGAGATGGTGAAGATCGTCCCGCCGGAGACGAGCTACGACGAGCACGAGAAGCTGGCGCGCGAAGTCGCCGACATCTTCGAGGCGCTGGAGCTGCCGTACCGCGTCATGCTGCTGTGCAGCGGCGACCTGAGCTTTGCCGCGGCCAAGTGCTACGACTTCGAGGTGTGGTCGCCCGGCACCCAGTCCTGGCTGGAGTGCAGCTCGTGCTCCAACTTCGAGGACTTCCAGGCCCGCCGGATGGCCATGCGCTTCCGCCGCGAGGCGGGCGCCAAGGTCGAATACCCGCACACGCTCAACGCTTCGGGCGTGGCGCTCCCGCGCACGTTCGCGACGCTGCTCGAGAACCATCAGCAGGCCGACGGCTCGATCGTCATCCCCAAGGCGCTGCGGCCCTGGCTGGGCGGGCTCGAGGTGCTGAAGCCCGAAGCGTGAAGCGTCGGGCGGTGGCACGATGCCGCGGCCCGCGCGGCGCCAGGGCAGGGAGCCCCGCATGATCCGTCCCGTCTCGGACACCTCGTCGCGCTTCAAGACGCTGCTGAAGACCGCGCTGTTCGTGGGCGGAAGCGTGCTGGTCGTGGCCGTGTTCCTGTTCACGCAGAGCGCGGTGCGCCGCCTGACGCGCGAGGTTTCGGCAACGTCGGAGCTGCTCGCTCGGGTCATGGCGCAGGCCACGATCCCCTCGACGATCAACCCGCAGTTGCAGCGCGTGCTCGGCGAGATGCAGGCCGGGATCAGCTTTCCCATCATCATCACCGACACCACCGGGACGCCGCGGGCGTGGAGCCGCAGCTCGGTGCGCTCGGACGAGGTGTCGGGAGAATCGCTCGACAGCCTGGCGTCGGGACTCACGATCTCGCCCGTGATCCGGGGCCGGGTCGAGCGCGTGCGCGCCGAACTGCCCGGGCTCGACCGCCTGCACGCTCCGATCCCGCTCCGCCAGACTCCTCGCGCGCCCATCCTCGGCTACCTCCACTACGGGAATCCGCCCGTGCTGCTCCAGCTGCGCTGGATGCCGTTGCTCGCGGTGGCGGGCACCGGACTGCTGCTGCTGCTCGGACTCTCGGGCCTCGCCGGCATCCGCCAGGCCGAGAAGCGCGTCATCTGGGTGGGCATGGCGAAGGAGACGGCCCACCAGCTGGGCACGCCGCTCTCGAGCCTGATGGGCTGGGTGGAGCTGCTGCGCGCTCACGCGGAGGGCGCACCACCGGGCGGCGACGTGAACATCCCGCGCGCCGAGCTGGTCGAGACGCTCGGCGACATGGAGGGCGACATCGACCGCCTGTCCAAGGTGGCGCAACGCTTCAGCCACATCGGCTCCGCGCCACAGCTCGTCCTGCAGGACGTGGTCCCGGTCGTGCGCGAGGCGGTCTCCTACATCCGCCGCAGGCTGCCGCAGTCGCAGGGCGCGGTGGAGTTGCGCGAGCGCTACGAGGAGGTCCCGCCGATCAACCTCAACCGCGAACTGCTCGAATGGGTGCTCGAGAACATCCTCAGCAACGCGCTCACCGCGCTCGACAAGCCGCAGGGCCTGATCGAGATCGTGGTCGAGCGCCGCGCCGAGACGGAGGAGGTCGAGATCTCGGTGAGCGACAACGGCAAGGGCATGACCCGCGAGGAGCAGCGGCGCGCGTTCGAGCCGGGCTTCAGCACGAAACGCCGGGGCTGGGGTCTCGGACTCGCACTGGCGCGGCGCGTGGTCGAGGAATACCACGCGGGCCGCATCAGCCTGCTCCACTCGGCGCCGGGCGAAGGCACCACCATGGTGATCCGATTCCCGACTTGAGCTCGTGCGGCAGGAGCTTTTCCCCCGCACCACTCTGCACAGGAGCGGCCGGGGGGCCCACAGGATGGCAGTGCCGCC
>CAYSWZ010000223.1:0-33333 GCA_964434945.1 uncultured bacterium
CGTCGTCCTGCACGCGCTCGACACGCTGCTCGCATTTGCGCTGGCCTGGCGGCTCTCGTCCGGCCGCATTCGCGTTGCCGCGTTCGTGGCGCTGCTGTTCGGCCTTCACCCGATGCACGTCGAGTCCGTCGCGTGGATCTCGGAGCGGAAGGACGTGCTCTACGCGTTCTTCTTCCTCGCGGCCGCAATCGCCTACGACCGCTACCTCGAGCGCCGCGGCCTCTCCTGGCTCGCGTTCGCGTTCGGGATGTTCCTGCTCTCCTGTCTCTCGAAGGGCATGGCAGTATCGTTTCCAGTGGTCATGATCCTGCTCGACTTCTGGCGGGGTCGACCGCTCCGCGGGAACCGCGTGCTGCTCGAGAAGCTGCCCTTCTTCGCGGTCGCACTCGTGGTCGGTGCGATCGCGGTGAACGTTCAGGCCGGGGGCGACGTGCACGGCCTCCTGCAGCGAATGCCGGGAAGCAGCCCGGCGCTCGTCCCCGCCGGCGTGCTGACGCCCCTCGAGCACATCCTGTTGCCCACCTACGGTCACCTCCTGTACGTCACCCGCTTTTTCGCCCCGCTGGGCCTGTGCGCGTTCCATCCCTATCCGACTGGAGCGGAGTTGCACGCCCCGCTCGTCCTGCTCTCGCCGGTGTTCTTCGTGGGGACGCTGGTGGTCGCGGCGTGGGACGTCCGCCGCACGAGGCTCGTCGCGTTCGGCGTCGGCTGGTACCTCGCCACGCTCGCGCTCGTGCTCCAGTGGATCCCGGTCGGCGGCGCGTTCATGGCCGAGCGCTACACCTACCTGCCCTACGTGGGCCTCGCGTTCCTGTGCGCGATGGCACTGGATCGGCTGCTGGCGACGCGCGCCCGGCTCGGATTCACGGTCTGGTGCCTGAGCGCATTGCTGGCGGGCGGGTATGCCCTGGAGACCGCCCGCCAGGTCGACACGTGGCGGAACAGCGTGACGCTCTGGAGCCGGGTGATCGCGGTCTATCCGCGCTGCGCCGTCGCGTACGAGTTCCGAGGCAACGCACTTCATCTCGAGGCCCGCCTCGAGGACGCCCTCGCGGATCTCGTCAGGGCGCGCGCGCTCGGGGATCGCCGGTCCGATCTGTTCGAGGAGCTCGGAACGACGTACGGCGCCCTCGGCCGGCTCGACTCGGCGACGGTGCTGCTCGGCGAGGCCATCCGGCGGGATCCTGCCAACGAGTCCGCCCGCGTGAACCGCGCCATCACCTACCTCCGACTCTCCTCTCCCGGAGAGGCTTTCGCCGATCTCGATTGCGCGTTGGCGCTCGCGCCCAACGACCGGGCGAACCTGCTCGGTCTTCGCGGGTACGCGCACCTGATGCTCGGTGAGTATCCGGCGGCATCGGCCGACCTGGACCGGGCCATCGCCGCGGGAGATCGACGCGCGGAGAACTACTCGCACCGCGCGCAGGCTCGGCTGCGGCTCGGGGATCGCGCCGGTGCCGCCAGCGACCTGCGGGCGGCCCTGCATCGCGAGCCCGCCAACGCCGCGCTCCGCACCGAGCTTCTGTCGCTCGGCGAGACTCCATGAGCGTGGCGGCGCTGGTGCGAGCCGCGGGCAACGTGCGGGAGGAAGTCGGAGCTGAGGTCGGGGCCGAGTGATCCGCTGCAGCCGGCCGGCGTCGTGTCCGCCTCCGGACTGCCTTTACCGGCTATTCGGGTGGCACTAGGCTTCCGTGTTGCCATGAAACTCGCACCGCTCTATCGAATCCGCTTCACCTACCCCGCGGGCTGGGAGATCCAGCTCGAGGGAGGCTGGGAGCAGCATTTCTACCTGGCCGAGGGCCGGTGTGAAGGGAAGATCGTGGGTCGCTTCCGTGGCGCCAACTTTCCTCGCCGCCAGGGTGCCGGGGGTCCGTTCCGGCCGGACTTCCGAGCAGCCATCGAAACCGACGACGGTGCGACGATCATGTTCGAGTGGCACGGATACGGCCGCGCCTACCCGCCGGGTCGTCGGCAGGTCGTGGGCGCGGTCTTCCACCTGAGCGATGACGAGCGCTATCGCCGGCTGAACGACGTGGTTTGCGTGTGCGTCGGAGAGGTCCGCCGGCCCGCCGATCCCGCTCAGGCGGAACCGGACCTCGTGATCGATGTCGCCGAGTTGGTCTGGGAGCCCATCGACGAGTGAGTCTCATGGCGAAGGTGTTGCCGTCCCCGGCGGTGCTGTCTTCTGCCCCTGCAGGGGGAAGCGAATGAACCGGATCCCGCGGCCCGCTCGACTCGTGTTCGCACTCGGCATGACCGGCCTCGGCATTGTCCTCGTCGTCTACGGCGGTTTCGCGCTCGGCTGGCCCGACTGGATTCCGTGGCGAGGACCACACGTGGTCGCGGCGGCGGCCTTCCTGTTGCTCGGCGGCGCCGGGCTGCTCTTCGTGCGCACCGCGCCGGCCTCGACCCGGCTGCTCCTGCCCTTTCTCCTGTTCTGGACACTGCTCAGGATCCCCGCGCTGGTCATGGCGCCGCAGGTCGAGGTGAATTGGCTCGCCGTCGGCGAGATCGCAGTTCTCGCCGCCGCCGGATGGGCGCTGTTCATGGATCTCTGCACCATGCGCGACGGATCGATTCTCCGATTCGCCGCCGGCGAACCCGGCCGGCGCGTCGTCCGCATGCTTTTCGCCGGCTCGTTGCTGGCGTTCGGCCTCTCTCACTTCTTCTACACTCGAGAGACCGTGGCGCTGGTGCCCGCCTGGCTCCCCCTTCGGAAAGGCTGGGCGTACCTCACCGGCGCAGGGCACCTCGCGGCCGGCCTCGGCGTCCTGCTCTCGATCCACCCGAGACTGGCCGCCACGATGGAGGCGGCGATGCTCGCGATCTTCACCGCGCTCGTGTGGATCCCCGCGATCGTCGCGCGGTCGCCGACACGGTTCGCATGGTGGGAGTTCGCGATCTCGTGGGCGATCACCGCCGGCGCGTGGGTCGTGGCGGAAAGCATCGTCGCGCAGCGCACGGAGTCCTGAAGCCCGACCTCGACTTCCACGACCGGCGCCGCGCCGGCTCATGGCCAATGCGGTCGGGTCGCGGCAGCGACGGAAGCGCCCTCGAAGCGACCGGTCGCTACCTGACCCGCAGGTTCGCGAAGTAACCGTCGGTGAAGGTGTGGGACCAGAGCGCGATCGCGCCGTGAGTGTCACCGAGCTTGAGGTCGTTCACGACCAGCGTGGGTTGTGTCGCGTGGTTCACGTAGAGACGCGCCTTCGTCCCGGCGACTTCCACCTTGAGGTGGGTCCACGCGCCGGTCTCCATGTCCGCGTACGCCTCGTACGTCTCGGGCGACTCCGCCCGCAACCGCCGAAAGGAGTACATCGGGGCCGAGGTGTACTGGACGGAGTGGTTTCTCCGCTGCTGATCGTCGCAACGCGAGTTGGTCGGGCGGATGTACAGGCACTCGAACGAGTCGGGGTGGGCCTGCACGCGGAACGCCACGCCGATGAACCCCCGCGCGTTCGGCACCTGCGGGATCGGCGTCCCCGCGACATCCAGCTCGATGGTGCCATCCTTGAACTCGCTGGAGGGGACGATCGCCAGCAGCGAGTCGTCGTCGGCCTCGTGGCCGATACGCGACTGTAGATGCACTGCGCGCTGGCCACGGTAGACCACGACTTCGGCCCGGGCGCCCACGAGGGTGAGGGCGCTGACGGGTTCGAGTCGGAGCAGCCGACCCTCGCCCCGAGCGGTCACCGGGGTACCCAGGGCGAGCAACAGAAGTGGAACGGGGAACCATCTCATGCACGAATCGTGGACCCGCCGAAGGGTGCAGGGCAGCCGGTCGGGACGAACGTGAACGCCCTCAGTCCGAGTGCGAGCTTCGAACTCCCGAACGCGGCGGCGGGAGAGCGGTGCTGGCCGGCTCGGCGATGCGAGGGGAGGCCGGGCCCCAACCGGGCCGGCGGCCGCAGGCCCGCCCGCGACGCGTCATACCCACGCTTTCTTGACGAGCCACGTCTTGATGACCTGGGTCAGCGCGACGTAACAGACCAGTGTCAGCGCCAGCAGGGGCCAGTAGAGCCGCGGCAGCGGGACGAACCCCAGCGCCTCTGCGAGAGGTGAGTACGGCAGGTACGCACCCAGCGCCATGATGACCACGGTGGTCAGCGTGAGCTGCCAACTCGCGCGCGACTGGATGAAGGGGATCTGGTTGGTCCGGATCACGTGGATGATCAGGGTCTGGGTCATCAGGGATTCCACGAACCAGCCGGTGTGGAACAAGGCGGCGGCGTACGTCAGGTTCGCATCCGTCGCGCCCGCGAAGCGCGAGGCAACGGCGGCCGGGGCGGCGAGCGCCAGGTGATTGCACTGGAAGACGAACCACATCATCGCGTAGGTGGAGTAGTCGAAGATCGAGCTGATCGGCCCGATGAACAGAATGAATTTGGCGATCGTGCCCATGTGCCACGGCCTGGGTTTCTCGGTCTGGACGGCTCCCACGTTGTCGGTCGGGATCGGGACCTGCGAGAAGTCGTAGAGCAGGTTGTTGCTGAGCACCTGGATCGGAGCCATCGGCACGTAGGGCAGCCAGGCGCTGGCGCCGATCACGCTGAACATGTTGCCGAAGTTGGAGCTTGCGCCCATGCGGATGTACTTGAGGATGTTCACGAAGACCTTGCGGCCCTCGAGCACGCCCTCTTCGAGCACCATCAGGCTCTTCTCGAGCAGGATGAGATCCGCCGACTCCTTCGCGATGTCGACGGCGTTGTCGACGGAGATCCCCACGTCCGCGGCACGCAGGGCCGGTGCATCGTTGATGCCGTCGCCCATGAAGCCCACCACGCGTCCCTGGCGCTGGAGCGCCTGGACGAGGCGGCGCTTGTCCGAAGGGGAGAGCCGTGCGAACACGTCCGTCCCCGCCATGGCTTCGTCGAGCTGCGCGTCGGACAGCGCCTCGACCTGGGTGCCCACGAGCATCTTCCCGGCGGGGATGCCGACCTCGTGACAGACCTTGCGCGTGACGAGGTCGTTGTCGCCGGTGAGGACCTTCACCGTGACGCCGTGCTGGCGAAGCGCTGAAACCGCCGTGACCGCCGTGTCCTTCGGGGGGTCGAGGAACGCCAGGTAGCCGGTCAGAACCAGATCGCACTCGTCGGCCTTCGAATAGACGGAGCGGGCGTCGAGCTTCTTGGTGGCGACCGCCAGCACGCGGAAGCCGTCCTCGCTCAGATGGTTGACCTCCTCCATGAGCGTTCCGACGAGCAGCGACTCCAGTGCGAGGACCTCGCCATCCGCCTCGAAGTGCGAGCATCTCGCGAACACCGCCTCGGGGGCGCCCTTCGTGAGCAGCTGCCGCTCCCCGTGGGGGCCCTCCACGGCGACGGACATCATCCGGCGGGAGAAGTCGAACGGGATCTCATCCACTTTCGAGTACTGGTCGATCGAGAGCTCCTCGTGCACTTCGCGATGGCTCAGGACGGCACGGTCGAGCACGTTCTTCAAGCCGGTCTGGAAATGGCTGATGAGGTAGGCGTCACGCATCACCTCTTCGCTCTCCCGGCGGAACACGTCGCAATGGAGCTCGAGGATCACGTGGTCCATCGTCAGCGTGCCGGTCTTGTCGGTGCACAGCACGTCCATGGCGCCGAAGTTCTGGATCGCGTTGAGGCGCTTGACGATCACCTTCCGCTTCGACATGGCCACCGCGCCGTTGGAGAGACAGACCGAGACCACCATGGGCAGCATCTCGGGCGTGAGGCCGACGGCGACGGCCATGGAGAAGAAGAACGCCTCGTGCCAGTTGTGCTTGGTGAATCCGTTGATCAGGAAGACCAGCGGCACCATGACGCCCATGAACTGGATCATGAGCCAGGTGAAGTTCTTCACCCCGCGATCGAAGCTCGTCTCGATGAACTGGTCGGTGAGGCTGCGCGCCACGCCACCGAAGTAGGTCTGCGCACCCGTGGCCACCGCGACCGCCGTGGCGGATCCGCTCTCCACGCTGGTCCCGAGAAAGCAGGTGTTGGCGAACTCGAGCGGCGAGATCCCGTCGCGAGCCTCCTGCGCGTCGCTCTTCTCCACCGGAAGCGACTCGCCCGTGAGGGTGGCCTGGATGATGAACAGATCCTTCGCGGACAGGAGCCGGACGTCGGCCGGAATCAGGTCGCCGGCCGAGAGCCGGATGACATCGCCCGGGACGATCTCGCGGAGGGGGAGTTCGCCGGCCTTCCCATCCCGCAGCACGGTTGCCGTGACCGTGATCATTGCCTTGAGCTTGGCTGCCGCTGCGTCCGCGCGGGACTCCTGCACGAAGCGGAGCGAGAGTCCCAGCACCACCATCAGCAGCATCACGGTGCCCGCGCGCATGTCGCCGGTGGCGTACGAAACCGTGGCGAGAATCGTGAGGAGAATGACCAGCGGGTTTCGAACGGCCACCCACAAGCGTTGCACCCAGCCGTGCTTCTGCTCGCTCGCGACCTCGTTGGGGCCGTGCATCTCGAGCCGGGCGGCAGCCTCCTCGCTGCCCAGTCCATCCGGTGTCGAACGCAGCGACTCGAGAACTTCAGCGACGTCCTGCTTCGCCGCCCGGCGGATCGACTCGGAGACGACGGATTGCGCTGGGCTCCGATTGGGCGCCATGCGTCGTAACGAAGTGAGGAGTGCGACCATTACCCCTCCAGGTTCCCGGGCTCCTGGGCCGACACCGAATTGCGCTGCGCACGACACTTCCCGGACGTCGAGACCTCCGTGACGGCAGCAAGTTACGGTACCCCCCTAGGGTACTCAAGGGAATTGCGGTGGGGCGAGGGGTGGCCGCGTGGCCGGAATGAACGCTGGAGGGGTCGCCGCCGGATACGCTACCCTAGGGGGGTACCGGATCGGCGCGTGCCCGACTTCCATGGAGAAAGTGCAACACGTGTCTCACCTCTCTCGAGAAAAGCTGGACTTGGTCAATCGAACCAAGAAGATTCGAGGCCAGATCGACTCGGTCGAGCGCGCACTCGATGAGGATGCTCCGTGCGCGGACGTGCTCCAGCGCCTTGCGGCGGCGAGGGGCGCGATCAATGGGCTCATGGCGGAACTCCTCGAGGATCACGTCCGGCACCACATGCCGCGGAAGACCAAGACCTCGGCCGGGGCCGTGGATGACATCATCGAAGTGATCCGGTCCTACCTGAAGTAGGCCGACCGCGCCGCCGCCCTGGCGCGGGGGCCCGTCCCGGCGAGGTTCCGGCAGGCCATTCGCTCCATCGGCGCGGCTCCGGAGTCGATCCCGGGGGGCGGCTCCGTCCGCTCGGGACGCGATCGACGGCGACGATCAGAAGTAGATGCGCATCGAAAACGCGGTGCCCGAGGCCCAGATCGCGGTAGCCTCCGAGTTCTCCCGATTGAACACGCCGAGAATGTCCACGGCGACCACGTCACGCTTGCCGGTGTAGGCGATCCGCAGAACCGTCTGCGAGCTGTTCCCGTTGTCCGGAACGTTCACTCCCGGGAGCGAGGTCAGGCGGTAGCCGAGGGCGAACCCCAGCGGGATGCCGTGGGCCGGCGCCGCGTCGTAGTCCACGCTCGCCCCGAGGTCCCATCCCCATGACGTCCTCTGCTGGCGACGTGGCGCGTCCCCGTACGATCCCTCTCCCAGCAACGTGACGCCGAACGAGTGGCTGGCGGCCCACGCGAATCGCAGGCCGGCGTCGGACCGCACCGTCGGCACGTCGTCGATCAGCCTGGCGTTCGGCACACCGTTCGCCACGTCCTCCGCGAATTGCTTCACATCGATGATCGTCACGCTCTGGTTTGACACCGCGATGGAGCCGCACAGCATGCTCTTCGGAGTCTGACGCAACTTCGCCAGGAACCCGAAATCGTAGCCCTGGCTGACCGTCACGCCCTCGTTCGCCAGCGAGGATCCCTCCGTGCCCAGGCGCGAGACCAATCCCGCTCCGATCCGCGTGGCGATCCAGTCCCGCAGCAGTGCCTGGTACTCGAGGCCGAGAGTGGCGTAGGAGAGGCTGCCGTTCAGCACCTGCAGCGTGTCGCCGTGGACGACGAGCGGCGGGTAGTCGATGCTCGTTGCCTCCGCGTAACCGAGCGAACTCCGCACGTAGCTGCGCACGAACGCATCGGGAACGAGATCCGTGGGCACGAACGTGTGTCCCGCGAGGGACGGCCGGGGGGCCTGCTGCGCGTTCGCACTCGGCGCCGCGCCCAGTGCCAGCACGGCCAGTGCGAGCGTCACGACGCTCCGCGCGATCCTCCGGCCCCGGCTCGGCCGCTGGTCCGGGGAGCGCATCAGTGCCTCCCGACCGGGAGCAGGTTCCCGACGATCAGCTCCCATCCCGTGGAGTGCAGCCGTGGCGCCAGGGCGCCGGCCGCCTCCGCCTCGGCGCCCGAGGTCATGTTGGCGATGCCCTGTACGTAGCGCAGCTCGGTCGTGAAGCGAGTGCGGCCCGCCGGGAACACGACGCCGAAGCCGAGAACGGCCCCGAAATTCGTACCGTTGTATGCAGAGGTCACATCCCGGTCGGCTCCCTCGCCCGACAGCGTGGCTGCAGTCATGAAATCGACCGTGATGCCACCGGCGACGTACGTGCGGTCACCTGCCTTGGCGAACTTGACGAGAACCGGGACGGACACGTAATCGAACGAGAGGTCGAGATCGGTCGTGCTGCCGCCACGCGTGGCCGCAGCGATCCGCACGCTGGTCTTCTTCTGGACGAACGATGGCTGCAGGCTCAACGACAGGTCCCCAGCGAAGCCGAACTCTCCCTGGATGCCGGCGACCAAACCGGCCTGGTCGGAGTAATGGGTGTTCGGAGGGCTGTCTCCGTCGATTCCCGCCCGATCAACACCGAGCTGGGCGCCGATGGCCGCCGCGTGGGTTGTGCCGGCCCCCGCCGCAATGCCCGCGGCCAGGCAGGCGGCGAACAGCAGGCGCGCGGCATACGTTCCGTTGTCCATGTCTCGCTGCTCCCTGTGGGTCGTGCTGAAGTCGAGGGTCGGACTCGCGCTCGGCTCGAGCCGAAACGGATCCCGGGTCCGGCGCATCCGGGGCATCACCACTCCGCATCAGGTGTAAGCGCCTACCACTGAGACTGAATTCCGTCAGAGCGCGCGAGCAACATCGGCACCCGGCCGCGTTTCAGGGCGGCAAAGTACCACCACTCGCCCGGCCGTGCCTGCTTCCGGTCTGGCTCTCGCAGCAGGTGTTCTGCGGCTTCACGATCGTGAACGATTCCGGTGCAGGGAACCGCCCGGCAGCTCGCGAAACCCAGGGCGACGAGGCGCGGTTCTGCCTGGACAGGAGCACGCGAAGACAGGACGCGCAGCGTGATGGCCCGCCAGCGGGGGCTGGCGCCCCCAACCGGATTTGGGGAAAATACCGGGCGACCGGACGCGGCACCACCCGCTCGGCGACCTCGATCTCGAGGTGCCTTCCGTTCCGAGCACCGCGTGGTGCGCGTCCGGCATCCGGTGCATCCAGCGAGGGCGAGAACATGAAGAAGTCGGGCGCGAGCCAGGGCCGGTCGGCATCCGAACTCATTTCGAACAGGATCGCGGAACTCGGGGACTGGCGAGGGAAGACGCTCGCCAGGGTGCGCAGGCTCATCCTTGAATCGGCCCCGGGCGTCGTCGAGGAGTGGAAGTGGATGGGCACTCCGGTGTGGTCGCACGACGGCATCATCTGCACGGGTGAATCCTACAAGAGCGTCGTGAAGCTCACGTTCCACAAGGGCGCGTCGCTGAAGGACCCGGCCCGTCTCTTCAACTCGAGTCTCGATGGAAACGCGCGTCGCGCGATCGACATCCACGAAGGGGAGGTGGTCGACGAAGCCGCCTTCAAGGCGCTCGTTCGACAGGCGATCGCGCTCAACAGTTCGGGCAAGTCACAGCCCGCGAAGCGGGGGAAGTCCTGACGAACCGGGGACGCCGGGCGCGCGAAGCCCGAGGGCAACGGCGTCCTTCGACGCTCCAGGGACGACGATGAGGAACACGCCATGACCATCCGAATCCGTCCTCCCGTCGCGCGACGATTCACGCTGCTGCTGGTCGCTGCGCTCACCGTCGCGACCCGCCCCGCCGCAGCGCAGCTCGTCGCCGGCCCCGCAGAGGGCTATGTCATCATCACGACCGATGCGCTCGCGACCGAGTTCCAGCCGTTCGCCGATTGGAAGCGCCGGCTCGGGCTTCCGGCCACGGTCAAGACCATCGAGGCGCTCCGGTCGGAATACCCAACCGCGGCCGACGACGCCGAGCGCATGCGTCTCTGGATCCGCGACCAGTACACGGGGCCCGGCGCGCGCTGGGTGCTGCTCGGTGGCACGGCGGCGCTCGTCCCCACACGCTATGCGTCCACGCAGTTCTTCGGTGGTGCATCCATCCCGACCGATCTCTACTTCAGCTGCCTCGCCGGCTCGTGGAACGCGGATGGTGACTCGCTGTGGGGCGAGGCTTACACCAGCGCGAGCGATCCCGGCGACGATGTCGACCTCACTCCCGAGGTCTGGGTCGGCCGCGCGCCGGTCACGAACGCGGCAGAGGCGCACGCATTCGTCGTGCGGAGCATCCAGGCGGCACTCGAGCCGGCCAAGCCGCGCCCGCCGCGCGCGCTGCTCGCCGCGGAGGTGCTGTTCCCGCAGGCGTGGTCGCAGGGGGACCCGGTGTCGCTCGACGGGGCGGAACTCGCCGAGGAATTGCTGCCGCGGCTCACGGCGGGCGGGTTCACGACGCGCCGTCTCTACGAGAACGACCTCGATCCGCTCTGGACGGCCGGGAGCGAACCGCTCAGCCGGCAGTCGTTCCTCGACGCGTTTGACGACGGCCACGACCTCGTGCTCGTGTTCGACGCCGAGACGCAGACCGAGCTCGGCATGGGCGGCTCCGACGTGGTGAGCGTGCCGGACATCGAGGCGCTCACAAACACCATTCCGCTCTCGCATGTGTACCTGTGGGGCGGGGCGGGGCCGCTGGGGCCCGACTCGCCGATCGGCCCCGCGTTCTTTCACACGCCTGGCGGCTCGCCCGGCGGGGCGGCCACGCTGGTGGGGCTCACCCAACTCGCGTTTCCAACGGTGCTGCGCGCCTATGCGGACGAGTATTTCCGGCTACTCATCGACGAGGACGTGAGGGCCCTCGGCGAGACGCTGGGCCGCTCGCGGCTCCCGTTCGTTCAGTTCTCGGCGTACGACGGCGTGAACCGCTGGACGCAGATGGCGCTCGAGTTGTTTGGCGACCCGCAGCTGAGTCTGCCGCGCCGCGCCGCGCTCGACCTCGCGCTCACCGCGCCCCCGATCGTCGACGTCGGGGGTGGAGGGATCCCGGTGCACGTCACGGAGGGCGGCGTTGCCAGGCCAGGCGTCATCGTGACGGCGTACCGCGCGGCCGAAGGGATCGCGACGGCGACGACGGACGCCCAGGGTGACGCGATCGTGCCGTTCGTCGCGCTCTCACCGGGCGACATTTCGCTGACTGCGCGCCAGGCGGGATCGCCGATTCAGGTGGCGAGCATCGAGGCGGCCGCATCCACCGGGGCCCCGAGGCCCCCCGGCAGTACGCAACTCGCGTTCGCGCTGCCCCGGCCCAACCCCAGCTCGGGGGACGTGCGCTTCCGTTGGAGCGTGCCCGCGAACCTGGCGGGCGCGCCCTCGCGGCTCGTGCTCCACGATCTCGCCGGGCGCGTGATCCGCACCTGGGACGTGGGGGTGGGAGCCGTGCCCGCCCGCGACATGACGTGGGATGGCCGCGATGCCGCGGGCGGCGAGACGCGCCCCGGGCTCTACGTCGCGCGCCTCGTCGTTGGCGATCGGGCGCTCACGCGAATCGTGGTCCGAACGCGCTGAGCATTGTCGGAGTGGAGCCGGACCGTCGACGACGATACCCCGCTTGCGTCGGCGAGCCGGCCCAAACTCCTGGTCACGAACGGCTCCGGCGCACGGCGAGTCGAAACGCGCTCGCTACGATCGCTGCGACCCTCGCGCCTCGTCCTCGGCGCTCGGGCCGCGGGTCGTGCGGTCGATCTGCCGGATGGCTCCCATGTGGTAGGCGAGGTGCGCGACGCTGCCCGCCATCCAGCCGGCCTCGACATCGCTCACCTCGCGTGGTGCGCGGAGAACCCCGGCCCACGCCTCCGCTTCGCGACGGAGTTCGTCGCGCAGCTTCCGCCACTCCGTTTCCGACACGACGCTCTTCCGCCAACTCACCGTCCAGTCCATGTCCGGCCAGGGTGGTGGCGAGCCGCTCGCCCACCGGTTGAGCAACGACAGCCCGTAGCGGAGGTGATCGACGTGCGCCGCGATCGACGGTCCGCCATGCCCGGCGGATGCCGCGGCGGCGGTGAGCCGGTCGAGCGCCGCGAGCAGCCCTCCGTCGCCCTGGTTCAGCACGTACGTCCGCCCGCCCGGATCCGCCGAGCCGTCGACGAGCTCGCGGAAGAGCGTCAGCAGAACCGGGGCGAGGGAAGCCGTATCCATGGCAAAGAGGGATTGCGGTTGGCGTCGACGAATTCGGCCCGCGAGAGCTGCCGAGGGGATCGCCCGCAGGTCGCCACGGGCGGCGCTGAAGTCCGTTTGCGAATCTAGCGCGTGATCGGCTGGCTCGGCAACGGGGGCGGACGCCGGAGCCGGTTCGGCTCGAATCGGGGAGCGGACGGGTTGCGGGTGGTGCGGCGTGCCGTGGCTGAATATCATCGAGCGACCCGTACGATGTCCCAGGCTCGAATCGAGGGTGCAGCTTGCGACGACGGTCCACGAGTGCTGCGGGAGCGGAAGCATGAGCCGACGAATGTTCGGCCTCATCGTGGGCGCGATGATCTCGCTCGCCGCATGCGGCGCGCTCTGGGAGAGCCTTGCCGAGCGCCACGATCGCGCCGCGTTCCCGCCGCCCGGGCGGCTGGTCGATGCCGGCGGGCACCGGCTCCATCTACGGATCGAGGGCTCGAACGAGACCGGCCCGACGGTCATCCTCGAATGCGGGATCGGCGGCGCCACCTCGAACAACTGGGGCTGGATCGAGCCCGATGTCGCCCGTTTCGCCCGGGTGGTGGCGTACGACCGGGCGGGACTGGGCTGGAGCGATCCCGGTCCCTTGCCACGCGACGGCCGCCGCATCGTGGCGGAGCTGCACAGGGCGCTCGCCAACGCCGGGCTCCGCGGGCCGTATGTCTACGTGGGACACTCCTACGGCGGGCTCCTGGCGCGCGTCTTTACCGCCGCCTACCCGGACGAGGTCGCGGGCCTGGTGCTCGCAGAGCCTTCACACCCGGAGATGTTCGAGCGCGCTCCAGGCTTTCGGCGCGCCGTGCGCGGGATCAGTCTCGCCGTCCAGCTCGCACCCTTCGCCGCGCGCCTCGGCATCGTCCGGCTGCTGCTGCTGCTCGTTCATACCGACGCCGATCTCCTGCCCCCTGCCGATGGCGCTGCGCAGCGCGCCTTCCTCGCCTCGCCGGCCCACTGGCAGGGGGTCGCGGCGGAGTTGCCGTCGTGGCACCGCGACACTTCGCCCGAGGCGGCGGCGACGCCGGGGTTCGGAGACCGCCCGCTGATCGTCCTCACCGCGGGCTCGCACGCCGGCGGATCGGGAGGCTGGGTGCGGCTCCAGTCCTCGACGGCGGCGCTCTCGACCGACCACGACCAGCGCTTCGTCCCGGGTGCCACCCATGGCTCGATCGTGAACGACCGGCGCTACGCTGTGGCGATCACCACCGCAATCCGCGAGGTGGTCGAATCGGTGCGCACCGGTCGGCGGCTCGCGCCGCGTTAGGTTCGCCGCGCAACACGCTCGGCATTCAGGGATGTCGCCCCGGGCCACCGAGCCTGTCGGGAATCGGACCCGGGGATCGCTCGAGTCCTTGCTTTGCTGACGGGCCCCGGGCGGGACCCGTTGCGGTCAGTTCGTGCCGACCATCCCCTGGATCCACGCGAGCGCGTCGTCGAGATCGCGCATCAGCACGTCGCGGGCGCCGCCGAACGTGTGGCTGCCCTCGATCGTGTAGAAGCGGCGTCGCGGAGTGTCCGGGCCGAAGCGGCGCCGGGCTTCCTCGGCCCCGATGTAGCTGTCCTTCGTTCCCTGGATGACCGCGAATGGCAACGATCCCGCCGACGGGATCGCCGAGTACGTCTGGAGATGACCCTTGTCGTCCAACAATACGGAGGACAACGGATCCCTGGGAGTCGGGGTTTCGATGTAGTCCGTGGTGGGGCAGAGCGCGATCGCAACGGCGCCCGCGAGGTGATGCCGCAGGCTCTCGATCCCCGCCGAAAGCACCACCAGGTTGGCCCCGCGGGAATAGCCGGTGACGAGCACGGGCACGCTGTCCGGGATCCCCAGCGAGCGCCTGGAGTCCACCAGGATCGTGTCGTAGAGCGCCGCCATCTCCTGGATCTTCGCGCGCGAATGAGACTTCTTCTCTCGCGCGACCAGTTGCCGGGCGTCGTAGGTCACCAGGTAGTAGCGCTCCTCCGCCAGGTGTTCGATCATGCTCCCGCTCACTCCCCAGTACCCGGCATCCCCGCTCGCGAACAGGATCAATACTTCCCGCGTCCGCGGGGTCGCGGGCGTGACGTAGGTGACCTTCAAGTCACGCCCGCCGAACCGCATCGGGACCGTACGGGCCTCGAACGCACCGGGCTTCGATTGGAGCGGCCCGGCGCAGCCGCTCGATCCCAGGATCGACGCGATCACCGCCGCCGCGAACACGATGCGCGCGAACTCTCGTCTCATCGGGTCCAGTCCTCCCATGCTCGGCAGTGTGCAGGACCGACGTGACGAGGGCAAGCCTGTCGGGCATTCCGAGCGTGCGCCTGCGTGTGGAACCTCTCGCGCGCGGTGTCGCCCCGACCATCGAACGTTCGAACCGGATCCGGGAGTGGCTTCGAGTCACCGATGATCTCCCGAGTCGGTGGGCAGTGAAGCCCCGAGCCACCCGCTGATCCCGGCGGACATCACCCGCACGTTGCGATAGCCCATGCTCCTGGCGCGTCGGGCCGCGTTGGGCGCCTTCCGGCAAAGGGGGTTGGAGCAGTAGAAGACGAGCTGAGCCTCGTGATCCGCCGGCAGGTCTTCGGCCGTGAACGATGACGGATCCAGGTGACGCGCCCCTGGCACGCGTGCGGCCAGCCAGCGTGCTTCGGAGTTGACGTCATACACCGTCGTGGGCTCGGTCCGGATGCGCTCGTACAATTCCCTCGGGGAGATCTCCGCCAATCCCATCAGTCGCGCGAACACTGCCCCTCCCGTCTCGAGCGCCCGATCACGGCGCCGGCCGGCGGGCCGCCCGGAGACGGACCCACCGATACACGACCAGCGTGATGCCGGCCGGCACGATGATCAGCGTCGCAGAACCGGCCGCCCCGCTCGGGAGCAGGATCCAGGCGACCCCGAACGCAAGTCCCGTGAGCACCCACACCCACCCGGCGAGTCGGTAGAACGCCTGCATCGGAGCCGGCTCCACGTTCATGCACGCCAGCGAGGCGAGCCGCTTGGGGATCGTGTTGCCGGTGACCACGAGATACGCGGCGATGCTCGCCATGAGCGCGCGCTGAGTGAAGTCTGCCGTATCCACCCAGCCGTATCGCGCCGCGAGCTTGCCGGCCAACGGGATCATGAGCATGAACCCGGCGAAGACCAGGCCCACTCGCAACTCGGCGGTCCAGTGCCTCGAGTTCGGCGTTGGAGCCAGCGGCACGTTCACGTTTCACCTCGGAGCATGCGGCGGAAGGGTTCACCGGCCCGGGCGCCGCGCCGCACCCGGCTGGCGGCGGGAGAGCGAGCACCGACGGTTTGCGCAAAGCTCAGCAGCGCGTCCTCGAGCACCGAGAGCTTGAGTCGGTAGAGGATCGTGCGGCCGTGCTTCTGCGCCTCGATGAGGTCAGCCTCCTGCAGCACCGAGAAGTGCGCCGACATGGTCGGCTTCGAGACTTCGAAGTGATCGGACAGCTCGCCCGCCGACAGGGGCCCGCGACGCAGCAGCTGCAGGACGCGGCGCCGGGTGGGGTCGGCAAGTGCCTTGAAGACGCGGTTCATGCCTTGATGATTAGCTAATCATCTAAATGATGTCAAGGGGCTTCTGGCGCGGGCGTCGACAAGAGAATTGGTGACGCGACGGCCCAGAGGGCGGTGACCCCTGGGAGTCGACGCTCGCCGGGGCCCGTTCGGGGCGATCGAGGCAGAGCGATCCCGGGGTTCGAGGCCCGGCGGGAGGGGGGCTCCGCGGCGACCGTGGAGGAGGGCGCTCCCCAGGTCGCCGGCCGATCGGGCGGCGCTCGCGCTGCCGGAAGCGCTCGCGGTCACCCGCGTGCACCGGTGGGCCTCGGGACCGAATCGTCCTCCACGTCCACCACGTTCACTGTCGCGGACACGAGCTGACCCAACGCTGGCAGACGGGCCCTCTCCATTCCTGTTGCCGAGGTGGGCTCCAGATCACCCGAACTTCGCGGTGGAACCCGGCGTCCTGCGGCGCGTAGGATTCCATGCATCCCCTCAGCGTTCCGATTCGGCGGCACCGGCGGAGCCGGAAGCCTCGCGAAAGACCCGAGTGAACCCTGGAGTGCGGCTAGTCATCTGCCTCGCGCTCACCCACTTGCCCGGCGTGAGCCATGGCCAGGACTCCCCGCCACTGCTCTTCACGACCTCCGAACTTCATCCGACCTATTCCGTGTACCACGATCCGGATGGGGACGTGTCCGTGAAGGAGTTCGCGTTCTTCCACAACCTGGTGACCCATGCGGACACGACCGGCCCGCCGGACAGCCTGGTCATCGTGCTGCACCGGCGGGACCTCTTTCACCTGGTCTACCAGCGGGGCGGCGGCCGTCACAGCGCGGAGACCACGTTCGGGCATGCGTGGTCGGGCGACCTGCTCCACTGGGTGGTCGACACGCTCGCGTTCGCCACGGACACCACGTGGTGGAACCGTGCGCACGTGTGGTCGCCGAGCCTGATCGAGACGAACGGCCGTACCTACCTGTTCTATACCGGTGTGGACGACCAGCAGGATCAGCGGATCGGCTACGCTTCCACTTCGGTGCTCGACACGTCGAACACGGTGTGGGACGCGTCGCGGGTGATGGTGTGGGAGGCGGAGAACACCGGTTGGGCCGTGCCCAACCCGGCTCTCTACAGCGGCCAGACACAGTTCCGCGATGCCTACCTCATGCCTGACCCCGAGCATGCCGGCTGCCTGCTGATGTACTACGAGGCCCACGACTCCGTGGATTTCAAGCTCAACCGGGGTGGACTCACCGTCGGCGTCGCCCGAAGTGATTCCGGGAGCGTGGACAGCTGGCACGACCTCGGGTACTTCCCGCGCACGCTGCCGAGCGTCACCGGAATCGGACAGCTCGAAGGGCCGCATGTCTTCTCGGCGAACGGTACGGGGACGAACTGGCGGCTCATGTTCACGAACGCGGGATCACCGCCCGGCGAGAACGGACACACGACGATCCGCTTCGAGTCGCTCGCTCCGGGAGAGAGCCCGGCGGACACGACCCCGGCCCACTGGAGCGCGCCGGTGATCCTCGAGCAGTACTTGAACAATGTGCCCACCGCATTCGGCTGGAGCGGCAGCGAGGAACTGCACCTGTCGGGCGCGGACTACCTGGGTGGATTCACGGCGTGGCAGCTGGGCTCTTCCGGCATCGCGTTCACGCGCGTGGTGTGGAACGGAGGCGATTTCACGCTCGGCGCGCCGAGCGTCGCGTCCGTCGACGAGTATCGCTCGCCCGTACGCGCCGTGAGCCTGCGCCTCGGCGACTGGAGCCCGGGCGGACGCACGGCGACGTTCTGGATCGACTCGCCCGTCGCGCTTGCAGCGAAGCTCGAGGTCTTCGACGCCCAGGGGCGGCGCATCGCCGCGCCCTTCGACGGCGTGCTCGTGCGCGGGCGAAACAAGGTCACGTGGGCGCTCGCAACGCAGGAGGGAGCACGCGTGGCGGATGGTGTCTACTTCGCGCGGCTGCGCTTCGCGGGCGGCAGCCGGACGGTTCCGGTGGCGGTCGTGAGATGAGCGGACCGTCGAGGCGGGCGGCGTCCCGAGCCCTGGAGATCTCGAACCGGCTCCTGCGGTGAAGGCGCGAGAAAGGAGTGGTGCGCCCACCGACCCGGTGCGCCCGTGAACCCGGCGTTTCGAGCCAGGCGGACGTAACGACTCTCGCGACACCAGTCCGATGAGCGCGTTGCCTCGCAGCCCGTCGACTCTGGTCGGTCGCGCATGCCCCGGAGGACGCACCGGGGCGGAGCGGTTGTGACAGTCGTCGGGTTCGTCCGTATCCACATGGCGCCGCGTGCGCGATGCGAGCCTGGACCGGCTTCGGCCAGGTCCACTCCGGGCCGGCGCCGGGCGATTGGCCCGGGCCGGGATGACTCGACGAACCCAACAGGGGGGGCCCATGTCGACAGGCGCACGACTCCGCGCCGGGGTGGTGTTCGGCTTCGCGCTCCTCTTCTACTCGGCGTTTATGTTCGCCAAGCACAGCCCCGGCCTCCGAGGCGCCATCCCGTTCGGCGACGATCCCTACGATGCGGTCGGTTCGTTCGGCGTGATCGTGGCGGTGCTGCTGTCGCTGGTGTCGCTGGTGCGTGCGTTCCGACCAACCGGTATCGGCGGCCCGAATGTCGACCAGGCCCGGTACCAGCTTCGCACTCAGAGCGCCGTCGTGCTCTGCGCAATGCTCACGGTGCTCGGGGACGTCGTGGCAATGGCGCGCGATTCATCGCGCTGGGCCCGGTCCCCGTCCCGCTTCGAGTTGGTGGCGCTCCTGGCAGGTCTCGCGTTGGTCGCATCGGCCATCCAGATGATGCTCCGCTCCGCGCGAGGACCCGCGGCTCCGTTGCCCAGGGGAACGTGGCTCCGGGCGTTCGCGCCCGTGCTCGCTTTCGCGGCGATTCTCGCGGTCTATCCCGTCCAGCTCGTCCGACTCACTCTGACGCACCTGCTGACCGTTGTCATCGGCGCCGCACTGCTCGTGGCACCGATGCCGCCGCTGCTGCGCGCACTGGTGCCCGACGGAGTGACAAAGGGCTCGACCGCTCGTCCCGAGGCGGCCCCTTCGCGGAGGGGCGAGCGCGGCCGCTGGTGGCTCGTAGTCACGATTGGGATCGCAATCGGCGCATTTGCATTCGCGGGCGAGATGACCGAGGGCGGCGGTCATGATCCCGCGCTCCGGCTCGTCGCGGTGGCAGCGGTGTTCGTCGGGCTTGCCACCAGCGGTGCGCTGATCGCCTATGCCGTCCTGCGCAGACCACTGGGGTTGGGAGCGCGGCATCACCACTCGTGAGCGAGGGCTGCGGACTGACGAAGCGGGGCGCTGCCGGCGTCTCCGACAGGATTCGAACAGCGCTCCCTGAACGACCCGTTCGCGCGACGTCCCGACCACCCCCTCGCGCAGTTCGATCGCAGTGGTCCGGCCCCGGGGCGGCAACCGGTCCCACGGCCCGGAGGTGGACGCGATCAGCGGAAGGCGTTCAGCTCCACGCCCGTCGGTCCAGCCAGCCCGGCTCGCGGACGTGCTCCTCGTGATACTGGTGGAGCCGGGCACTCAGTACTTCGGCCCGGCCCAGGTATCCGACCAGGGTGCGACTGCGATCGCGGGTGACGACGGGCAATCGACCGACCCCGTTCCGCACCATGCGCAGGGCCGCGTCGTGCACCGTCTCGTCGGGATACGCCACGATCAGCTCGGTGCTGGACGCATCGCCCACGAGCATGGAGGGGGAGGGGCTGTCCGCCAGCGCGGCCATGACATCGCCACGTGTGACGATCCCGACCGGCGCCCCTTGCGGGTTCACCAGCACGAGGCCATCGCGCTGGAACAGCTCGGGATCGTGACGCGACATGCGCGCGGCGAGATCGGCGAGCTGGGTGTCGCCGCGCATCGTGCCCACCGCGCGATCCATGACGTCGCCGACGCGGACCAGCGTCAGCGGGTCCACCGCATACTCGCGCATGACGTGCCGGCCACGCCGGGCGATCTTCTCGGTCAGGATGCTGCGACGCATCACGAGCACCGTGAAGCCATGGGATGCGATGCATGCCACCAGCAGTCCGGGCAGCAGATTCAGGTCGTGCGTCAGCTCCAGCGCGAACGCGATCGCGGTGAGGGGGGAGCGCATCGTGCCACCCATGATCGCGGCCATCCCGATCGTCGCCCACAATCCGTGGTCCTGGAGCGGCAGCCACGGCGCCAGGACCGAGCCGAGTGCGCCTCCCATCATCAGGAGGGGCGCGAGGACGCCGCCGCTGGTGCCGCTCCCGAGAGCAATGCTCCAGACGAGCGCCTTGACCAGGAGGAGCACCACGGCCGACCTGCCGACCAGCGTGCCCGTGAGCAGGGCGTGGATGTTCGGGTAGCCCACTCCCAGGGCGCGCGGCTCGACCCATCCGCCGAGGCCGACAGCGGCACCGCCCAGGGCCGGCCACCACATC
The DNA here is from genome assembly GCA_964434945.1 of uncultured bacterium. GTDB lineage: Bacteria > Eisenbacteria > RBG-16-71-46 > RBG-16-71-46 > RBG-16-71-46 > JAIOPA01. Next base: position 20,360 of record CAYSWZ010000223.1, read on the forward strand.
CAGTGAATGGGCAGGCGCTGGAACACGTCCTCGAAGAAGTAGACGAGCGAGGTCAGGATCCCGGAGCTGATGCCGCAGGCGATGCCCAGTCCGAATGCGGCGACCAGCCCGATGCCGTCGAGTGGGGCGTGCGGCGTCACGGGAAACAGCGGACCCGCACCCAGGAGCGGCACGCGCAGGGTTCCTGCGACGGCCGCGCTGATCGCGGCTGGGATGAACGAGCGCGGCCGCCATTCAAACAGCAGCAGCTCGACGGCCAGCAGGACGGCCGCAAGTGGTGAACCGAACACCGCCGACATGCCCCCGACCGCACCCGCAACCAGGAGCGTCTTGCGCTCGCTGCTCGAAAGGTGGAACAGCTGCGCGAACAGCGACGCGAACGCGCCCCCGGTCATGATCACGGGCCCCTCGGCTCCGAACGGGCCAGCGGTGCCGATTGCGATCGCGGAGGACAGCGGCTTCAGCACAGCGACCCGGACGTCCATGCGGCTGCGGCCGAAGAGGATCGCTTCAATGGCCTCGGGGATGCCATGGCCCCGGATCCTCTCCGAGCCGAACCGGGCCAGGAGTCCGATCACGAGACCACCCAGGACAGGAATGACCACCATCCACCCGCCGAGGTGGGCGCCGGGCTCTGCAGTCACCGCCGACAAGCGATGATGAAAAGCGAGGTTCGTGAACAGCGCGATGAGCCTGAGCAGGAGCCAGGCGACACCCACGCTCATGACTCCGACAAACACCGCCATCGCGGATATCACGATCAAGCGACGATCTCGAGTGAAATCGCTGAGCCGATCTTCGGCCCGTCCGAGTTCATTGAGCATGGGCAATCCTTTCCGACCCCACCGAAGTGAGGGGAGTCCGAAGGTCGATGCGCGGACTCACCGTGGCGACCGGGTCGCGGTGAGCAGATCGCCGAGCGCCTTCACGAGCGAGGGCCCCGCAGCCTGCAACTCGGCTTGGTGGCCGAGGGTCAACTTGTGCAGGAGTCGCTCGCCCGCGGCGGTGATGACGAGCAGGATCTCTCTCGCGTCGCGTTCGCTGCGCCGGCGTGCGACCAGACGCCTCGCCGCCAGGCGATCCACCAGCTCGACGACGCTGTGATGCCGCAGCTGCATGCGCTCCGCAAGGGCACCGATGGTCGGGCGCCGCCCGGCCGGCAACCCCTTGATCGCAAGGAGCAGCTGGTGCTGGCGAGGCTCGAGGTCGGCGGCCCGAGCCGCCCTTTCGCTGAACGCGATGAATCGGCGGATCTGGTAACGGAACTCGGCGAGCTCCCGGTATTGAGGCAGAGTGGTCATATCGTGATGCGATATATCCTGCCGTCGCGAACCCTTCCTGTCAAGGTCGCCCGTGTCGGAACGCGGCTCGGGGGCCCGCTCGGGATGGGACGGACGGCCGCTCGGCGTCCTGGGTGCGCCGGCGCGACGGGCGATGGCGCTCGTCCGCAGCGGTGGCCCGTCGCTCGCGACCGAGCCCTTCACGGTGCCATGGGGAGGCGCGTGATCCGTGCGTGCGACCCGGATGGCCTCCGGATCACCATCTCGTCATCGCACGCGGCCTGACCCGGGGCCAACTCGCAGATCCGGCCGGCCCTGCGGATGCGGGGCGCTCGGGGCAAGGGCCGGCGCCGCAGGACTGGCGTCCCCAGTGCTCGGGTATTCAAACGAGTGGCCGACTGGCCAAGGACGGATCCGGATGAAACCAGCGTCGCAACCCGCCGACCAGGAACGCAAGGATTGCGAATTGCGCGTGGAGTCGGACGGCCCTCGTGGATGGCAATCGATGTTGAATAGCGAGAGTTCGGGGGCAACCGAGGGACGGCGAATGCCGGTCCCGCCGCCCGTCATCCGGACTTGAGGATGTGTTCCGCGACGTTCGTCGCCGCCCAGCCGCAGCCGAGGAGCGTGCCGCTTCCCGCCTCCCACATCCTGTGCAAGCCGACGAAGTGAATGCCGGGTACGGGCGAGACGCCCTGGCGCTGGTAGGGAGCGCCGTTCTCGGCGAGCACGCCCGGAACGTGAATCCATGAGAAGTCCTGGCGGTAGCCCGTCGACCAGATGACAGTGCGGATCCCTTCGGCGGCAAGGTCGATCGATTCCAGCGTGCGCATGCTCGTCAGCTCATCCTCCCGCCAGTGGCTCTCGAGCTCGGGCTCCGCGACGACATCGCCGCGGCTTCGCGCGAAGTCACGGATGCGGCGGACGAACTCGCGGGCGACGCCATCACCCGCGCGCAACAGCGCCTGCAGGTCGGGAGCGAAGACGGCGCGGGTGCCGTCCACGCCCACGAGGCGGCCGGCGAGCCTCACGCCTGAGCGCCAAACCGTGCGAACGTTGAAATCGGCTACGCCCCAGCGCGCGAGGAACGTGAAGGGATATTCGGCCTTGGGGTGGTCCGGGTCGGCGACGACCGAACGATAGTCTCCGTTGTCCCAGCGCCAGCGCATCTGGTCGTAACCATAGACGCGCCGCGGGACCCAGCCGTGCCGGCCGACCGCGACGACGACCGGCCGTCCCGCGCGCGCGAGCTCGTCGGCGATCTGGAGTCCCGATTGCCCCGAGCCGACGACAAGCACGCCGCCGGGCGGGAGATCCTCGGGCGCCCAGTAGCCGTCGGTGTGGATCGAGTGGAGCGAAGGGGGGAGGCTCGCGGCGAGTTCCGGCACGCGCGCGTTGCCGAACGCTCCGGTGGCGACGACGACGTGGTCCGCCCGGAACTTCGCGCCGGATGTCTGCACGACGTAGCCACCATCCTCCGCTGCGTGCACCGCATTGGCCGAAATCCCTGAGCGGAGGGGAGCGCGGAAGGAGTCGGCGTATCCCTCGAGGTAGGCGAGCAGGCCGGCCGTGTCGAGGAACCCGTCCGGCGCGGGCCCGTTGTACTCGTACCCCGGGAGCAAGTTGAGCGAGTTCGGGCTCACGATGTGGAACGAACGCCACCGCCGCGTACGCCACGTGTGACCCAGCTCGCCGCGTTCGAGGACCACGTGCTCGATGCCGCGTGTAGACAGCTCGTGGCTGGCCGAAAGCCCGGCCTGACCGGCGCCGATCACGACCGCTCTTATCCGTTCCACGATGAGAGGATGCCATGGCTCGGCCCGTGCGCCAATTCGGTGACGCGAGGCGCGAGGAGTCGGACAACGGGAGTCGATGGGAGTGGACGCTCGACGGGAACCGGTCCGGGCGATGGAATGACAGCGGAGGCGAAAGACGCCTGGGCCCGCGGCGCAATCGTTGCGAAGACCTCGATCAGGATATGCGCGCCAAAGCGTCCGGTTGAGCTACGCGTCCCTTCCGCTCGAATACAAACGAGTCGGGCCGAGAGATCCATGCGAACGAGGTCGAGCTGACCCATGCGATCGGCGAACACTCCGGACAGTTTGGCGACGATAAGCGCTAGTACGGATCGCGTCGCATCTAGGGGATGGAGCTTCCTCACGAGAAGCGCGCCGTGATAGCTTTTCGCCCGGCGGTGTGTGAACTGAGTGATCGCTCAGTGGCCCAGTCGCGCGACTGAACGCGCACGAAGAGCGATTGGCACTTCATCCGCCCGGCCGAGACGCTGATCGGCCAAACTTCCGCGGAGGACACCACGTGCTGACGCAACCGAATGGGACGCCCGGATGGCCATCGTCGAGACGACGCTTCTCGCTTGGTGCGGCCGTGTTGGGACTGGTGGCGCTCTGTGCCGGCAACATGACCGACAGCGCCCGCACGACCGCCACTGCCAGTTCCTTCGATAATGCGAGAGGAGCCCCTGCGGCCGGGGGGTGGGTTGGTGCGTAAGCCCCAGGGACCCCCCGACGTCGCTGGGGCGGGAGTGGCGTTCACGAACCCCAGTGGCATCACCCCGGCGGGAGTGGTCGCCGGGTCCTATGGAATATTGGGCAACGGCGTAAGTCACGGTTTCTTGAGGGCCAAGGATGGCACGATCATCACGATCGATGCTCCGGGCGACAGCGTAGTGGCCACCTCAGTGTCAGGTATCAATCCGGCCGAGATGCTGACGGGTTATTACTCAACGCCCAGTATCAACTATCATGGATTCGTTCGGACCCGCGACGGTGGATTCACAACCTTTGATCCGCCCGGCGCACCGCTCGTTCGCGTGCGGCATACCTTTCCGACCGCCATCAACCCTGCCGGAACCGTCACCGGGAACTTCCTCGTCGGTCCCGAAATCACGCGCGGCTTCGTGCGGAACAGCGACGGTACGATCACGGCCTTTGATGCTCCGGGTGCTGGCACCTTGCGCAACTCCGGTACCGCGCCGTCGGCCATCAACCCGGCGGGGGCGATCACGGGGTACTATTTCGATGGTGTGACCGTCGGGCCGCATGGCTTCGTACGGACCGCCGCCGGAATCATCACGACGTTTGATGCTCCGGGTTCGGGTACGCAGGAAACCGCTCCCACCGCGATCAGTCCGGACGGGGCGGTGACTGGACAATGCACTGATGAGAGCGGAATCCACGGCTTTATTCGCGCCGCCAACGGATCAATCACTACGTTCGATGTTCCGGATACTCTGGTGGGCAATCAGGTCTACCCAACGGGTATCACTCCTGAAGGTACGATCATCGGCACGTACTATGATCTCAATGGGGCTGGTCCAGATGCCCCTGCAATACGCGGCTTCCTAAGGACCAAGCAGGGCGGGTTGACGACCTTCGACATCCCGAACGGTGCCCCGAACTTCACGAGTCCCATCGCGATCAATCCGGCCGGGATGGTGACGGGCTTCTACAATGATCCGGCTGGTGAGCATGGCTTTCTGTGGTCACGAAAGGGAACTGCCGCCACGTTTGATGGGGCGGAGGGGTCTGGCCTGGCTGGCAAAGTACAGAGCGCGCGGGACCGTTCGCCAATCGGGGGAACTGGCCTCGATCACGGCGACGGCGCGGCCGCCGTTTCAGGAGTCCTGCTGGAGTCGGCGACGGGCGCCGGCGGTAGCCCACTCTCATTCGTGTACTCACTGCCGATGGCCTGCACCGTGTCAATCGGAGTATTTGATATCGCAGGGCGGCGCGTGGCGACACTGGGAGGGGGGCAGAAGAACGCCGGAATGCACGAGGTGAAATGGAACGCGACGGGCGTCGCGCGCGGGGTCTATTTCTGCCGACTCGTGGCCGGGCCCGTGGTCGTGACGAGGTCGGTGCTGATCCTTCAATAGCCCACGGGTCCCCAGGAGGACGAGGGTCAGACGCGCTGGCGGCAGCGCAGATCCTGAATGATCTTCCATGCGCCCGAACTTCTCGATCGCGGCCTTCACGAACGCTTCGACCTCGGTACGGCTGGTCACGTCCACGGTCACGGCGGCGGCCAGGCCGCCGGCTCGCTCGATGTCCGCAACAATGCTCCGGAGCCGATCCCGTCGACGGGCGCCGAGGAACACCTTGGCGCCCCTGGCCGCAAGGTGGCGCGCGGTCGCCTCGCCGAGCCCGCTGCTCGCTCCTTTATGACCACGACCTTGCCTTGGATGCCTGCCATGTTCCTCTCGCCTTCTGCTCGGCGTCAGTGCGCGCTTCGCGGACCTACTTGGCCGTCGGGGGTTGGTAGGACGGCGCCGATGTCGTCGCCTCGCACACCCGGGATTGATTCCGACGGTCCCCACGTTAGGCCGCGGGGAGGTGCGGGTCATTAGCAGGACGCGCCAAAGTGTTGGCGAAACACGCCACGCCGAATGAACGAGTGGGTGGTGTAGCCCGAGAGGTCGGCTGACCGCCAAACGCGACCCCGGCCCTCTTCGGAGAGGGACATTTCGAGGGAGGCGACCCATCCACGAGGGCGGGTCCAGTCCACCCGAGGCGAAGAGCCCGATCAAGCGTAGCCGCAACGGGGGCGGCAACGCGCGCAGCTGCGAGAGGGTGGTCGCCCGCCGCCTGATTCGTGTCGTCACCGAGTCCGCCCCAAGCCGTTCCGCCGTGCACCCGATGCCGTCAGCGATCAGTTGACAAGCAGTGAATGTTCGGTAACTATTGAACAATCACGCGCAACTCGATTGCGAGAGAAGGGGCGCCATGCAAACGTCGTTCACGACCTGGGATCATCTGCTGGTACTCGCGCTCACGAGCGCGGTCCTCGTTTGGTGCTGGCGGTTTCCGCGCCTGGTCCGCGCCGACGCGGCCGGCACCCCGGGGGGGCGGCTGGCCTACTACCCGGTCGAGATCGGCCCCTTGTGGGCGCTCGCGGCCTGCCTGGTCGCACTGTGGATCACGGCGCGCCGGCCCTGGGGCGCACTGCTGCTCGGCGGGAGCGCGCCCTGGCGCCTCGCGCTCGGCTGGGCGCTGGCTGGCGCGTACGTCTGGCTGACGCTCTGGCAACGCCGCAGAGTGCTCGCGCGTCCCGGGCGTCTCGCCCGGCTCGTGAATGCGTTCGGCGGCGTCCGGCCAATGTTGCCGCGCACGCGCGGGGAACGGAGCGGCTTCGCGGCGCTCGCGATCACCGCTGGAATCTGCGAAGAGTTGCTGTTCCGCGGCTTCCTGCTCTGGTACGCAACGGTGTGGACCGGGCCGGCGGGCGGATTCCTGATCAGCTCCATGCTGTTCGGCGTCATGCACGTCTATCTCGGCGTCGAGCAGGTGCCACGCACGGCGATCGCCGGGATCTATTTCTGCGTCGTGGCGATGACCGCCGGCTCGCTGCTTCCCGCCATGGTCTGCCATGTGATCGCCGATCTCGTGTCGGGCGACCTCGGCTACCGCGCGCTCGCGACGGACGCCGCGGGCACGGGCGCGGACCGGGCAACCGGCGATTCCGCCGCTGACTCCGAAGGCTCCGAGCGCCCGCCCGCGAGCTAGATGCTCCGGCGTGGGGTCCCAGGAGGTATCGAGACTCTCTGTCCACCCCCGTCAAGGTGATGAACGACACCGAGAGGAGATTCACATGATGAGCACAGCCCTCGCGCGCGCGCACCGCACCGCCGGCGCGCCACCGTCGCTGGCGCAGCACGATCTTGTCGTTCTCGGCCGTATCGAAGGCTCCGGCGCGCGCGCCACCTTCGCCTGGCGCTTCGGCGAGCGAGGTCGCTTCCTGCGCGAGTCCACCGGGGTCCTGGGACGGTGCTTCGGATGTGATGGCGACGAGGCGTGGCTCCACGATGTCGCCGGACGATCGCGCGTGCTCGAGTTGGGTGAAGACCACAGTGCGCGACTCCTGAGTGCGACGCTCTCGGGCCAGTGGCTCGATCCGTCGCACGACGTCACGGTCACTGACACCCCCAATACCGCGGGAGGAGCTCCGCATCTCATCCTTGCGCTCGGTCATCGCCGCGCACGACTCGAGATCGACCGCAAGACCGGGGATCTCCGGGAGCTCGATCTGGAGCTGGCGTTCCGTGGCGAGCACTGGACGTTCAAGGATCACCTGACGCTGAGCGGGATTCGCTACCCACGCACCCTCGTCCGTCAAGGGCCGGGCGGACCGGCCGAAACGTTTGTGGTCGAACACGTGGCGCTCGAGCCGCCCTTGCCACCGAGCGATTATCGACGCCCTGCGGGCGGCGAGCTCACCCGTTTTGATCACTCCATCTCGGCCGAGCTGCACGTCGGTCGTGCCCCGAACGGCTTCTTGCTCGTTCATCCACTGATCGACGGCCGCGACGCGGGCACGTTCGTATTCGACACCGGCGCGGGCGGGAACGTGATCGCGCCGCAGCTGGCCGACGGGCTCGGCCTGGCACGCGCCGGCGCCAGTTGGCTCGGGATGGCGGCGGGCCAAACCGCGGCGGGAATCCGAACCGCGAGGAGCCTCACTCTCGGTCCGCTCACGATCGAGCAGCCGGCGTTTACCGAGATGGACTGCGGTCCGCTCTCGCAGCACGCTCAGGTCGAGATTCGAGGGATCATCGGCTATGACGTGCTCGCGCGTGCGGTCGTCGAACTGGAGCTCGAGCGCTCGCGCATCGCCCTTTACGACCCGGCCACGTTTGAGCTGCCCGGCGCTTCGTGGCAGGAAATCGCGATCGCGAGCGCCCACCCCTTCGTGAAGGGAAGCTTTGAACGCCACGCGGGATGGTTCCGGCTCGACAGCGGTGCGCCGCAGGTGGCGATCATCTTGAACCTGCCGACGGTCGAGCGTTTCCAGCTGCTCGAGGGCCGTACGGTGCAGAGAGTACGCGCGACCCTGCCTGGCGGGGAGATGGACATCGCGCTCGGCCCTGTTGCGGATGTGATCATCGGCGGCCATCGCTTCGAGCAGCTGCCCGCACTATTTCCGCTCGAATCGGGTGGCGCTTTCGACGACCCCTACACGCTCGGGAACCTTGGACAGGAGTGCCTGAAGCCTTTCCGCGCCGTGTTCGATTACCGTCATCGACGGATCGCGCTGATTGACCGCGCCCGGCAGTCTTAGTCGCGCAGCGCCTGCCGGGCCCGGGTCGATGTCGTTCGAACGGGCCGAGAGCCAACGACCGTAACAGCGACTGATTCCGCGTCGAGCAGCGGCCTTCCGACGCTCAGCGATCGAAAGGCGCGCCGGTCGCATCCCGCTCGCTGACGCTAGAGATAGGCCGCTTAGGAGTGGGGCGCATCCAATCTCGGCGTCGGAGAGCGAGTCCGAGCGCGCGACTGCCATGCGAGCCGGTCCATTCAATGCAAGAGGTGAACAGCAATGTTGAAGCGCTCGTTTCAATGGCTGCTGGTTACTCATCTGCTGATGGGCACGTCGTTGGCAGCGACGGACTCCTTCGTCGGAGATTGGAAGCTGAACCCGTCGAAGAGCAAGTTCATCGACGTCATGAAAGTCGGGAACCTCGGCGGCAACAAGTACGCGTTTGATTTTGGCGGCGGCCCGGAGGGGATCGCGGTGGATGGCACGGATCAGCAGGCACTTCAAGGAACCACACTGTCTGTAACCGTCGAGGGGGCTGATACCTGGAAAGTGGTGCGCAAGAAAGACGGCCGCATGCTGCTCACTGCGACATGGGCACTCTCCCGAGACGGCAAGGCCCTCACCGACAACTACACGGGATTCGAGCCGGACGGTTCAGCGTCCACGGTGAAGTATGTCTACGAAAGAATCGCGGCCGGTCCGGGCTTCGTGGGGACCTGGGAAACCACGATGCCGATCAACACAGTGGTCATGATGCAGATCCGTCCCTATGAGGGAAACGGGCTCTCGTTCATCCGTTCCCCGGGAGATACCCGCAACCTGAAGCTCGACGGCAAAGATTACCCGGTTGAGGAGCGCGGCGTTGTCCAGGGTGCGACGTCATCAGCGCGCCGGGTGAACGAGCGCACTCTGGAACTCGTTGACAAGGTCAATGGCAAGGTCATCCGGACCGAGCGGAGAGAGCTTTCCGCCGACCTCAAGACCTTGACGAGGACGGTGCGCCCGGTCGGACAGCGCAACCCGAATATCCTCCTGTATGAACGACAGTAGTTCCCACCGCCCGATCCTCAGCAGGCACGTCCTGGGCCGGCTGAGCTCAATGGTAGTGAGCCTTCAACGCGCCCCACGAAGGTCGTGAGACGGCTGTCGGGACACTCGCGTTGTAGCGGACCTCGCCCAGCAATGCAGGGCCAGTCGGAAACTCGCAATGCTGTTCAAATGTCGCCCAGAGCACGCCAATCCCACCGAACCCATCGCCCGTGTAGAGGATCTGCCTGACCTCGAAACGACCGAAGAGCATATTGCACCCCCGACCATCTCCGGAAACGTCGAGACCCGGCTCCGAAGAAGCGCTCGTGACTCGAATCGCGCCTTCGTAGACGCCAGGCACGAGGAGCGCATTATTCGGGGCCGAGAACACGAGATCCCAAGATTCGCGGAATCCCGGTGTGAAGAATTCGATGTGTGCGGCATTGCTCCAGGATGAGTTGACGTAGCCACGGTATGTGAGAAACGTGCCGTCGGCGGGCGTAAACGTGTAGGACTGACCCTGTCCGATGTAGTCACCGGGCTGACTGGTCATCGCCAGGGAAGTCGTCCCGGCGTGAACCGGACCGACGATGAGCAACGTCGTGGAAAGAAACAGAAGATACGGGCGCATGGCACCCCTCCAGGCCAGTGCTTTCCGATCCGTCACCGGAGGGGCAAGGATATCGGAACCAGTGTCACGGCTCCAGAGGATAGCGGTGTGGGCGGCATTCTACCGACCGCTCGGCCCAACGGGTGTCGTGGGTTGAAACGCGCGGGACGGGATCCGCACGAGCCCCGACGGGGATGGTGGATTCTTCGAAGTTCGAGGTGGTCGGCTTCCTCTACTTGTCCGTTGACACATAGCGCCGTTCTCTGCGTGAATCGATTACGAACCTCGTCCCCACGCTGACTGACGTGCTGCACTCTCAGCTGGCCATCCTCGAAGCCATCTGGGGCGAAGATCGGGGCGTGCACGTTGACGAGGAGACGGGAACTCGCAAGTTCAGGGCGATGGCCGTGGCAGACGGGGTGGCGGGGGGCACGACTCTCGGCATGAGCGCGTGGGACGCGCCGGTGCGGTGGACGGATGGAAGGAGGGAGGCATGCGCATACGTGATCGGCTTCGGTCCGCCTGTGTGGTTTCCCTGTTGATCGCGTTGGCGCTGGCCGAAGGCTCGTGCGCGGAAGACGAGAACCCCTCGGCGCCGCCGACACCGACCCCGACGCCGGTGGGCTGGTTCGGCCAGGTCTCGTACACGACATTCCCGCTGCTCTCCGTGCGCTTCGTGACGCAGGCGAGAGGCGTGGCCGTGGGCGCGGGGGGCACGATCCGCCTCACGATTGACGGCGGGCGTACGTGGCTCGCCGTGCTCTCGAGCAACGGCGATCGGCTGAACGCCGTGGCGTTCGGGGACTCCAACACCGGGGTGGCCGTGGGGCTGGAAGGCACGTCATTGCGGACGACCGACGGCGGGGTCAGTTGGACGGCGCCCCAGGCTCCGGCCCGCAGCGTGCTCAACGCGGTCACGTTCACGAACGACAGCACCGCCGTAGCCGTGGGGAACGACGGTCGAATCTTCCGGTCCTCCGATTTCGGGAACACGTGGTCGCTCGTCTATGCGGGTGGTCAATCACCGCGAAGCCTGCTCTCCGTTTCATTTGCCGACGCGCTCAACGGCGTTGCGGTGGGCGCGCTGGGCGTGACCGTCGGCAGCGTGGACGGCGGGCGGACTTGGGAGCAGCGATCGATCGGCTCTGCTCCGCTCCTGAGGGGTGTCTGGTTCACGGACGCCAACACGGGCATCGCGGTCGGCGATGGCGGCACGATGCTGCGGACGACCGACGGCGGTTCCCACTGGGAGTTGCAGCGGCTTGGCGTGGCCGCGGCGCTCACGGGCATTTGCTTCGCGGGCGCCGACACCGGCACGGTCGTTGGCTTCGCCGGCACGATCCTGCGCACGACCGACGGCGGGCGGAGCTGGCTGCCGCAGACGAGCGGCACTTACCAGGATCTCTTCGACGTGTTCTTCATCGACGGGCGCACCGGGAGCGCGGTGGGAGCGTTCGGCACGGTTCTCAGGACCGTCACCGGCGGCGAAGACTGAGTTCTTCCGTCGCCTGAGCGAGCCCTGGGCTAGCCGCGGGAGAGCCGCGAGTGGGCTCGGCTCAGCGTCTGTCGTGCACCGCCTTCCACGACGGAATGAGCGAATGGGCTTGACCTCGTCGATGCGGTCCGGAAGCTCGCGGAAGCGGGCGGCGGGCCCAGGCCACATGCCCGCGGTGTGCTGCCTCTCGGCGAGGCGTTCGCGCAGCGAACGGGGTCCGTTCGTGCCCACTCCGGGCGCTCGCGGGTACGTTCCCGCCTGGAACTCGCTGCGCCGCATCAGGAGGATCTGGCGTTCGCAACCATCGAGAACTCGAACCGGCTCGTTGAGTGGCCACGTGTCCTGGCCCGCCTTGGGCGCGATGGCTGCGAGACCTCAAGATGCGCATCATCAGTGGCGAGGCCGCACGCGGCGCCGCACAGGGTGCGCTGGTAGGCCAGGCTGCCAACCCGGACCGCCCCGGCCGGATCGAATGTCGCGCGACATCGCGCGTGTGCAGCTCAAATAGGAGCGCGAGGCTCAGCATGCCCGGTTCTGTTCGGATGAGCCTTCACTCGGTTCGTTCCAGTCGGATCTTGTGGCCGCCCTCATCAAGACGATACGGGCCGACACACGTCCTGGGTGAGTGGGCGTCCCTGACCGGTGAGGAGTGCGTCTACTCGCCGCGGATCGACGCAGCGGTGGGACCCTTCGCCGCCGGATCAACCCGACACCGCGCCGTCGTTGACGAGCTACTCACCGCACTTCGCACCTTCATCGAGCGGCTCGTTGATACCCATCGCGAGAATGTACGCCAGCTTCGAGGAACCGACGCGGTCCCGAGCTTGGACTCGACCGCCGCGCGGAACTCCAACGCAAGGTGTTGCCCGGCTCGCGTGCGTCGTCATCCTGCCACGCAGGTGTTCGTGGGATGCCTTCTAGACCTTCCCTCCAACGGATGGCAGAATCGTGCGGACACGGCAATACAATCGTGAGAAAAATGAACTTTGGGAATTGTCGGTTCGCCGATAGAACTAGTTCCTGCGTTTGCGGAAACCCGATGCCATGCGATTCAAACTCGGCACACCGGCGGTCCCGAGGCTCTGAACGGTGAGCCCGGGTCGGGCCTGGTGCGCCTGCGCCAGGCCGCGGGGGCGCACATCCTCGGCCCCACCACTCTGACCAGCCAACCCAGTGTTCAAAGGAGTTTGCCATGAGCAAGACCGCAATCACGTCGCCGGAACTCACGCCGCCCGTCGGCCCCTTTTCCCAGGCAGTCGAAGTCGGTGGTTTCCTCTACTTCAGCGGACAGGTCGCCCAAGATCCGGCCACTGGCACGGTGGTCGAGGGGGGTATTCTGCCCGAGACAGAGCGTGTCTTCCGGAACCTCTCGGCGGTTCTCAAGGCGGCCGGCAAGAGTTTCGATGATGTCGTGCGGGCCGGTGTGTATCTCACGAACATGAGTGACTACGTCGCGATGAATGGCATCTACGCAAAGTATTTCCGTCAGCCCTTTCCCGCCCGCACG
>CAYSWZ010000224.1:0-4744 GCA_964434945.1 uncultured bacterium
CCGACGTCGGGAACACGCCTTGATCGATCCACGACTGGCCACCGTTGACCGACGTCGCCCAGCCCTGGCTGCCGCCCGGGTTGGTGAAGCCCTTGCTGTCATTCCACGCCGCGACCATCAGGTCCCCGAGCGCCGAGACCGAAGTCTCGGATTGACCCGACTGCGGTCCATCCCCGGCGCGGTTGTTGACGATCCGATTGGGGGGCGTCGTGAACGTCTGGGCGCCGAATCGGAGCGACTGCGGTGCGGGCGTCGGAGGCTCGAGCGATCTGGGCAGGTTCGAAGGCGGCGCCGGCCGCGCCCGCTCGCGGACCGGGAGCGGCCCGAAGACGGCTCCACGCGCGAGCGCGCTTCGCTTCGCCGCCTGCCGTCTCGCCGCGTTCGCGCGCGCGCGGGCCTCGCGCCGCTCGAAGCGCTCGTCGGCCATCCGCCGTGCGTACGCCAGCTTCCACGGGTTGACCGCGGGAGCGGGCTCCTGTGCGAGCGCGACGGCGGGGAGCAGCGTCAACGCCAGTGCGCCGGCGAAGAGCCGGGCAGCGAGGCGGGCATGCGCGATCGATGAGCGTGTCGTCATGGAGTTGGGCGCCATCCAGGGCGGGGGAAGCGTATCGGATCGGCGCTCGAAAGTCGCTGCAAACCTTTGTCCAGTCGGGCCGTACCCGGCTATCGGACTGGGCCCCAAGGGGACACCATGAGCGCCAGCAGGAGGACGTAGAGGAGGAGTTGCAGGCCATTGGCCATCCGCCAGCGCCCGAGCTCGCGCGTCCAGCCCGCGGGCTCGCCCTGGCCGCCGCGCGCGGCCGCGTCGGCCGCCGCGTGCGAAAGCGCTCCCAGTGCGCCGGCGGCCGGCATCTCGAGCGCGAGCGTGACCACGAGCAGGCCGAGCCAGAGGCCGTTCACCACCACGAGCAGCGGCGTGTCCCTCATCCGATAGCCGATCTGCAGCGCGAGCATGTTGCCGACGAGCCCGACGCCGACCAGCGACGGCAACGCGAGCATGGCCGAGAGCCCGCGATTGATCCCGAACAGCGTCGCGCGCGCCGACCACTCCTTCGCGCGCCGAGCCTGGAGCGCGTTCCAGTGGGCGCCGAACACCGCCGCGAACCACGCGAACGCGAACAGCAGGTGCAGGTATCGGATCGCGACGACCATGTCGGGCCCCTCCGGATGTCTCCCAGCGTGAAGCATCTCTCTCGGGCGAGTGTAAGACGATTCGAACCGCGCGGCACACGCACGACGTTTGGCGCCGCGCTCACGCTCGTGCACACGCTACGATAGAGTGAGCGCGTGCTCCACGTGGTCCTGAACCTCGCGATGGTGGCGGCCCTGGTGGTGGCCTGGCTCAACCGCCGCTCGCCGCTCGCCGGCGGCCTGCTCCGGCGGCGGCTGCTCGCGGCGTTCGCGCTCGCGCTGCTGCTCCGCGTCGCGTTCGGCGTGGCGCACGCGCTGCCGCCGGGCGCGGCGTCGGCATCCGTGACGTTTGTATCGGCGGCGCTCGGGCTCGCGCTCTTCTGGCTCATCGCCCGCGTGTCGCTGGTCGAGCCGTTTCACCGGATCGACCGTGGCTACCGCCTGGCCGCGACGGCGTTGGGCGCGGTGCTGCTGCTCCGCGGGTCTGCCGCGGCGGGGACGTTCTTCCTGGTGCTCGGGCTCACGCGCTTCCCGTGGCTCGGCTCGCTCGCGACCGGCGAATCCTTCCTCGCCTCGCTCGGTTCGCTCGCGGTGCTGCTGGCGCTGCTGATCGGCGGCGATCCGGCGGGCGGACTCGCGGGCGGGGCCGCGGCGGCCCAGGATTCCGCGCGCCTCGTTCGGTCGGTGCTCATCGTCTATGCGTTCTTCGGCACGTCGGCCGCGTTCAAGGTGTTCACGCGCGACCCGACGCTCGGGGTGAGGAGCGTGAGCCGGCGGCTGGCGCTCTCGCACGTGCTGGTGGTGGGCGTGCCGCTCGTCATCGTGCTCACGCTGTGGGTCAGCTCCACCTACCTCGGGGTCAACGCCGACCGGGCGCTCATGGCCGCGCGCGGGCTCGATCGCGAGGGCCAGGGCCTGGAGGCGTCGTTGCGCCTGGCGCTGCGTTCGGGTGGCGGGCCCACGGCCGCGGCGCGAACGGTGGCCGGGGAACGGCGCACCCGGTGGCCGGGCGTGCGGACGTTCGTGGTGCGCGACTCGCTCGTCGAGCGCGCGGCGGGCGAGCCGCTTCCCGACGGCGTGGAGGAGGCGCCACTCGCGGACTGGTGCCGTCACATCGGCGAGCGTGCGGGCTCGCATGTCGGCGGCAGCGGGCCGGACACGCTGCCGGCCCATGGCGTGGTGGAACTCCAGCAGCGCCGCTGGCTGGGGGCCGCCGCGCGCGATTCGGGCGCGCGCGTGTGGCTGGCGGCACTGGTCCCGATCGCGGAGCCGCTCGACAGCACGCTGTCGCCGCTGTTCGGGGGCCGGGTCCAGATGCGCGAGGTCGCCGATCGGCGGCCGGAACTCGATTCGCTCCGGCGCGGGTTCGACTCGCTGCGCGACTCGCTGGACCAGTACGACCGGCAGGGGATCCACAGCGATTCGGTCGCGCTCGCGCGGGGCCGGGCGCTCGCCTCGCGTCTCCGGACCAGCCGGCGGAATCGCCGGGCGCCGATCACGGTCACCGCCCCCGGCGACACGATGCGCTTGGACGCCACCGAGTTCGGGTTCACCGGGCTCTCGGTGGCGCGTGGGCTCCGCTACGACGGGCGCCGCTGGCTGGTCGACGACTTCCCGCTCACCGCCCGCGCGTCGTTCGTCGCCACGCTCACCGGGCTCTACCACCACGTGCGCGAGAACTTCCTGAGCGCGATTCCGGTCGCGGCCCTCGTCGGACTCGCCCTGATGCTGATCCCGCTCGGGCTCACCGACATGAAGATGGTGCGCGGGATGGGGGGCAGCATCACCCGTGGGATCCGCGCGCTGCGCGACGGCGCGCAGGCCTTCGGCACGGGCCGGCTCGAGCACCGGATCCCGATCGACGGCGACGACGACCTCTGGGACACGGCGCGCCGGTTCAACCAGATGGCGGAAGGGCTCGAGCGCGCGCGCGAGCTGGAGAAGGAACGCGACCGGCTGGAGCAGGAGCTGGATCTCGCCCGCCGCATCCAGGCGCGGCTCCTGCCGGCGCGCCCGCCGCGCATCCCGGGCCTGGACGTCGCGGGGGTGAGCGAGTCGGCGCGCGAGGTCGGGGGCGACTACTACGATCACATCGACCTGGGCGGGGGCCGGGTGCTGCTCGTGGTCGCGGACGTCTCGGGCAAGGGCGTGCCCGCGGCGCTCCTCATGTCGGGCTTTCGCGCCTCGCTCATGAGCCAGGACACCTCGCGGGGCGAGCCCGCGCCCATGGCGACGCGGCTGAACGAGTTCCTCGTGAAGAGCGTCGAGCCGGGCCGGTTCGTGACCGCATTCCTGGGATTCCTCGATGCCGCCTCGGGGCGGTTCGTGTACGTGAACGCGGGCCACAATCCCACCGTGCTGGTGCGAAAGTCCGGCGCGGTCGAGATGCTCTCCCAGGGCGGGCTCATCCTCGGCATCATGCCGGACTCGGCGTTCGAGGCGGGTGAGGCCACGCTCGCGCCGGGCGACCTGGTGGCGCTCTACACCGACGGCGTCACCGAAGGGGCGAACGCCGCGCACGAACAGTGGGGCGAGGAACGGTTGATCGCGGCGCTGCGTGCGAACGCAAGCGAACCCGCGGCCACGATCGCCGCGCGCATCGTGCGCGAGGTGCGCGCGTTCGAGGGCGAATCCGGTCCGGCCGACGACATCACGCTGCTGGTGGCGCGGCGGGTCTAGTTCACCTTCACCCGGAAGCTCACGCTCCCGGTCCCGCCCGGAGCGAGCGCACCGGCCAGCGTCCACGCCACGCTCCCGGTGCCGCCGGCGGAGGGCTGCTGGCTCAACGAGCAGCCGGTGATGCCGGAGCCGAGCGTCGCGCAGCCCGCGGTGTCGAACACCGTCCACGGCGGCGTGGCGTCGCGGATGACGATGTTGGAGAGCGGCACCGTGCCCGGGTTGGTGTAGGTGATGGTGTAGACGAGGAATCCACCCGGCTGCGCGGCCGCGCGGTCCACCGATTTCGCGATCACCAGCCCGTTCGCGAACGTGATCGTCGTCACGTCGTCGAGCGCGTGGGAGTCGCCGAGCGCCGGCGCCGCGTTGTCGTAGGTGAAGCTGGCGGTGAGCGTCGCCACCGCGCGTGAGCCGACGGCGGCCCCGAGCGGAGCCAGTTCCTTGGCGATCACGCACAACTGCTCGCCCGTGGCGAGTGGCACCGATGCGGGCAACGCGGGCTCTCCCGCATCCAGCGTGCCGTTGCAGTTCGAGTCGCGCCACAGCGTGAGACCCCAGCCGCTCACCGGCGGCACGAGCACGGTGCTGGCGCTCACACTCACTGCGCCGGCGCTGCTCGCGGTGTAGGTGTGGCGATAGAGGGCCGCGGTGCCGCCCTGCGCGCCCTGCCCGCCGGCGGCGACCCAGGTGTTGGGAGGGACGTGCCCGAACGCGAGCCCGGTGTAGGCGATGCCCGGCGCTGCGGAGAACGTCACCCCGTCGCTCGCGCGAACATACGTTCCGGAGGTGGAGCCGGCGCTCCCGCCGGTGGCGAGCCAGCCGGCCGGGCTCGTGGCGCGCACGCTCACCGTGCCCGCCGCCGCGGCGGGGAGCCAGAGGTCGAACGCCCCGGCGCCGTCCGTCAACGTGGAGTCGCACACTCCGCCCGCGCACGCGC
>CAYSWZ010000225.1:0-6862 GCA_964434945.1 uncultured bacterium
TCCTCCGGCGATGCCGCCCACCAGCCCGATCAGCAGGTCGAGGAGGCTGGGTGAGGTGCGCGAGAGGATCTCGCTGTCTATCGAGAGGCTGCGGCTCACCATGCCGACGGCATAGCCGATCAGCAGCACCCATGCGGCGCCGGTGATCTCCGAGAGCAGGGAGCGGCCCAACAGTGGCATGTCGCCCTCAGCGAGCCCAAGCGCGATGCCCACAATCGGACCGAACAGCATCGCAATCAACATCGCGCCGATGACGACGGTCTCGGAGTTCTGAAGCAGACCGAAGCCCGCGATCAGGGTGGCAGCCGCGTTCATCGCCAGGTAGGAGGCGCCCAGGGCGCTGCCGGACACCACGGACTCGCGGGTGGCCGACCGCTCGGCCTCGCTCTTTCGAAGGTCGAATCCGGAGAAGAGCGCTGGCTTCGTATCCATCATCGTGGCCTCCTGCCGGGTAGCTGGGCGCGAGGGGGAGGTATCTACGAGAGTGACGCAGGTGACAATAGTGACGGAGCCGTGGTGGGCATGCCAGTCTTCCTAGGCGTGCCCCCGCTTCTCCTGACACGGTCCCCAATTGTCCCACTGCGCGGGCCCCCGAGGCTGCCAGTGCGCCACACCAACTGAAGCAGGGCATGCCGGCCTCGCAGCGGGCCTCACCGTGGACGCCTCAAGTCCAGTGCTGACATCGAAGGCGCCGGAAGGAGGTCGTTTGTGCACACCAGGGGTACGCCCGTCACTGCCTGAACTCTCAGGCAGCAATCGCACCCATTCGGCGGAACCTTCTGGGACAGCCCTCGCCCTGCGCCCGACCTCCGTTGCCAAGTCCAGTCCTGCCGCTCCTGCAGCGTCCGCCTCACGCGCCCTGCCAACCCGCGCACTACAACGGCAGATTCCCGTGCTTCTTCCGCGGCAGCTCCTGGCGCTTGTTCTTGAGCATTTCGAGCGCCGCGATGAGCTTGGGGCGCGTGTCCTCGGGCTCGATCACGTCGTCCAGGTAGCCGAGCTCCGCCGCCACCCAGGGTGAGGCGAACTTGTCGTTGTACTCGGCGACCAGCCGTTTCCGCTCGGTGGTGGCGTTCCTGGCGCGTGCGAGTTCGTCCCGGTAGAGGATGTTCACGGCGCCGTCGGCCCCCATCACGGCCATCTCCGCGCTCGGCCAGGCCACGTTGTAGTCGCCGCGGATGTGCTTGCTCGACATGACGTCGTAGGCGCCGCCGTAGGCCTTCCGCACGACCACCGTCAGCTTGGGCACGGTGGCCTCGCAATAGGCGTAGAGGAGCTTCGCGCCGTTGCGGATGATGCCGCTCCACTCTTGGCGCGTGCCGGGCAGGAACCCGGGCACGTCCTCGAACGTCACGAGCGGGATCTGGAACGCGTCGCAGAAGCGAACGAAGCGGGCGGCTTTCACACTCGAATCGATGTCGAGGCAGCCGGCCAGCACGCGCGGCTGGTTTCCGACCACGCCGACCGGTCGTCCGTTGAGCCGGGCAAAGCCGACGATGATGTTCCCGGCGAAGTGCTCGTGCACCTCGAAGAAGTCGCCGTCGTCCACGACCATGCGCACGAGTTCCTTCATGTCGTACGGCTTGTCGGCCGACTCGGGGACGATCGTCTCCAGTCCCGCTTCGCGCCGATCCACCGGATCGGTGCACGGACGCAGAGGCGGCTCCTCCGCCCAGTTGGACGGCATGAAGCTCAACAACCGCTTGATGTGCCGCACCGCGTCGGCGTCGTCGCGCGCGGCAAAGTGCGCCACCCCGCTCTTCGTGTTGTGCGCGGTCGCCCCGCCCAGGTCCTCCATCGACACGTCTTCCGAGGTCACCGCCTTGATCACCTCGGGGCCGGTCACGAACATGTGACTCGTGCCCTCCACCATGATCGTGAAGTCGGTGATGGCGGGGGAGTAAACCGCCCCGCCGGCGCAAGGTCCCATGATGGCCGAGATCTGCGGCACCACCCCGGAAGCGAGCGTGTTGCGGAGGAACACGTCGGCGTAGGCCCCGAGCGAGGCCACGCCCTCCTGGATGCGCGCGCCGCCCGAGTCGTTGAGCCCGACGACGGGTGCGCCGTTCTCGAGGCCCAGGTCCATGATGTCGCAGATCTTCTTGGCGTTCGCCTCGCTCATGGTGCCGCCGAACACCGAGAAATCCTGCGCGAACGCGTACACGAGCCGGCCGTCCACCTGGCCCCAGCCGGCCACGACGCCGTCGCCGGTGATCCGCTTGTCGGCCATGCCGAAGTCGGCGCAGCGGTGCGTCACGAAGCTGCCGATCTCCACGAACGAACCGGCGTCGTAGAGGAGCTCGAGGCGTTCGCGCGCGGTGAGTCGGCCGCTCGCGTGGATCTTCGCCACGCGCTCGGGACCGCCGCCCGCCAATGACTCCTCGCGCCGACGCTTGAGTTCCTGCAATCGCTGCTCGCGGTTCACGGCTCCCTCCTGATAGTGTGCGGTAGCGGACGGGGGAGCGTAGGAACCCCCTCCAGGTCGGTCAAGTGCATGCCGGAACGCCTCACCCCCCCTCGCGAGGACATCCCACCGGTATGGCGAACCTGCCGAACCACCTGGTTTTCGTGGTCCTTTTCTGCGCGCTCGTGGACTTCGTCAAGCTGCTCGTCGAGCTGCTTGGCCGAGCCGAGGACCGGCGTTTCCAGTCGGACGCCTCGCAGGTCACGGCGATCATCCCGTGCCGGAACGGGGCGGATCTCCTGGCCGGGACCATCACCGAGCTGGCGCCCCAGGTGCCCCCCGAGCGCATCATCGTGGTGGACGACGGCAGCAGCGACTGCACCGGCGAGATCGCCCGCGGACTGGGATGCCAGGTGTTCCGGTTCGAGCGCTCGAAGGGGAAGGCGTCGGCCATCAATTACGCGATCCACCGCGTCCGAACGCCCTACACGCTGCTGCTGGACGACGATACGCGGATGGGGAACGCCCGCATCCCCACCGCGCTCCTCTCGGGGGGCGCCTGCGACGCGGTCGCGTTCCACGTGCTGCCCGACCGGCGCAGCCGCAACGGCGCGCAGGGAAACAACTTCCTCGGCCACCTCCAGCGCTACGAGTACGGGAAATCGATGGAGATCGGCAAGCGGTTCCACGATGTGGCGCAATCCGTGAGCTGCATCTCGGGAGCGGCGGGCCTCTTCGTCACCTCGGACTTGAACGATCTCCACCACCAGCACTCGACCGTGTTCCCGGGGGAGGACCTCCAGCGCACCATCATCCATCTGCTGAACGGCAAGCGGATCGTGTGGGCCAACGAGCCGGTGTGGACGGTGGCGCCGCACACCTGGCGGCAGTGGTTCCGGCAGCGGATGCTGGGCTGGTACCCGGGGTTCTACCACCAGTTCGTCAACATGCTGCGGCTGATGTTCGCGCGGCATACGGGCTGGCGGCTCCGCTACGAGATGGCGTACAACATCTACACCATGATCTCCGACCCGCTGAAGGTGTTCTCGATGGCGGTGATCCTCCTCACCCGCGGGCTCCGCTGGTGGGCGCTGGTCGTCTACCTCCTCTACCTGGCGTTCGAGCTGTACTCGTGGTGGGTGGTGCGCGTCCCCGGCTCGCGCCGGCACGCGCCGCTCCGCGTGCTCTTCCTCTACCCGATCTACGGCGCGCTCAACACCCTGCTGCGCACGCTGGCCCTGCCGGTATGGCTCTACATGCGATTCGTGAGCGGGCAGATGAGGCCACGCCGCAGCATGGCGGACCGGGTGCCGGCATGAGGCGCGCACGCTTGACGGGCACGCTGGCCTTGCTGGCGCTCGCCGTCGCGGCACTTGCCGGGACCCCACGCCCCGCCGTCGCCGCGGGCGTCGTGGGCGCCCAGTATCGCTACTGGGCGTACGACGACCACAACGACAATCGCGACATGCTCGTCTACTACGCGCCGGGGCCGGTCCACGTGCAGCTCGAGATCTGGGACTACGTCAATGGCCGCGACCAGTTCCGCCCCGAGATCGGCGTGCACCTGCGCGACAAGCGCCGCTCGTCGTACACGATCCAGTGGCGGCACGAGGACCAGGTCGAGCGGATCACGCTCGGAACCGAGCAGGTGCTCTCGGACCACCTGGTCGGCAAGGTCTACGTGAGCCCGCTCGTGAACCCCGACAGCACGGAGTACGCCTACAGCGCGGGGCTCGACTACTACTGGCACTCCTACAATTTCGCCGGCGTGGACCTGATCCACGATCCGCGCGGCAGCGACCTGTGGGTGGTGCCGATGCGGGTCCGGCTCGCGAACGAGCGGAACGACTGGGTGCAATTCATGCTGGCGCCCGCGAGCAAGCTCACGCTCGGCTGGGCAGTCGACGTGAAGATCACCTGGGTGCGGCTCGGGGTCGAGACCAACAACCGGTTCGACTTCTCCGACCGGAACAACATCATCTACACGGCCGGCGTGGAATTCGCGCTGCCGGCGAAGGAGAAGTAGGGGCGGCCAGGCCTCGCGCCGGGCAGCATGCCTAGCCGCGCTGGGCGCGGCCGGAGCGGTCCCGCCCGCGGCTGTGATAACTTCCCCGGGCTCCGTAACCCGCACGCTCAGGGAGGCAGTCATGCCGGCGACCCGCGAACTCCGCGTCCGCCAGGGGCAGGTCCTGCTCATGGTCGGCACGATCAAGGGCGTGTTCCTGTTCGCATCGAACGCGTCGCGCCAGAAGTGGGACATGGGTGGCCCGCATTTCGCGGGCTCGCCGGTGTACGCGCTCGCGCACGACCCGCGCCACGGTCACCGGCTGATCGCCAGCGTCGAGAGCCCGTATTTCGGCACCACGGTGCGCTGGAGCGACGACCTCGGCCGCTCGTGGACCGCGCCTGCGGACTCGACGCTCAAGTTCCCGGCCGACACCGGCCTGGCCCTCAAGCGCGTCTGGCAGTTCGCTCCCACGGGCCGGAACGGCACCATCTACGCGGGCGTCGAGCCCTCGGCACTGTTCGTCTCGCACGACCGCGGCGGCACCTGGGAGCTGGTGCGCGGCCTCCACGACCACCCGCACCGGCCCCGCTGGGAGCCGGGTGGCGGCGGCCAGTGCCTGCACACCATCCTGCCCGACCCCAAGCACCCCGAGCGCATGCTCATCGCCATGTCCACCGGCGGCGTGTACCGCACCGACGACGGCGGAGCGCACTGGCAGCCGCGAAACGTCGGCGTGCGGGCCGACTTCCGGCCGGAGAAGTACCCGGAGTTCGGCCAGTGCGTCCACAAGGTGGTGCGCCACCCGTCGCGCCCCGACACGATGTTCCTGCAGAACCACTGGGGCCTCTATCGCACGGACGACGGCGGCGACAACTGGCGGGACGTCGCGAACGGCGTGCCGAGCGATTTCGGCTTCTGCATGGCGATCCATCCGCACGACCCGGACGTCGTCTACATCGTCCCGCTCGAGTCCGACAGCTATCGCTGCACACCGGAGGGGAAGATGCGCGTGTACCGCACGCGCAACGGAGGCAAGAGCTGGGAGCCGCTCACGAACGGCCTGCCGCAGAAGAATGCGCACGAGACCGTGCTGCGCGACGCGCTGACCGTGGACGCGCTGAACCCGGCCGGCGTCTACTTCGGAACGCGGAGCGGCAAGCTCTACGCCTCGGCCGACGGGGGCGCGTCGTGGAAGCTCGTCTCCGACGGCCTTCCTCAAGTCCTGTGCGTGCGCGTGGCCGTGATCGGTGACGCGGCGAAGCTGCGCGTGCCGGCGGCCGGCGGAGCGAAGAAGGCGGCGCCCCCGAAGCGGGCCGTGAAGACGGTCGCCAGGGTGGCGGCGAAGAAGACGTCCGCGAAGCACGCGCCGGCGAAGGCTGTCGCCAAGCCGGCAGCGAAGAAGAAGCCCGGTGGAGCGCGTCCGAAGCGCGCGCGGTAGCCGCGGCGACCGGAACCACCAGTGTCCGCAGCCCCCGAGGGAGCCATGACGGAACCCAGCATCAGCGAACGCATCCAGGCCGCGATGGTCAAGGCCATGAAGGAGAAGGACGCCGACACGCTGTCCACCGTGCGCATGCTCAAGGCGGCGCTCATGGAAGCGAAGACCGCGAAACCGAAGGATGCCACGCTCAGCCCCGACGAGGAGATCGAGATCCTCCAGCGCTACGTGAAGAAGCGGCGCGAGACGATCGAAATGAACACCAAGGTCGGCCGCCCCGACCTGAACCCCGCCGAGGAGCGGGAGATCGTCGTCACGCAGCGGTTCCTGCCCGAGCCGCTGAGCGAGGCGAAGCTGGCCGAGATCGTGAAGGCCGCGGTGGCGAGCACCGGCGCGGCGGGGCCCAAGGACATGGGCAAGGTGATCGGTGCGGTCATGGCGCAGGTGAAGGGCAGGGCCGAAGGCAGCACCGTGTCACGGCTCGTCAAGGCTGCGCTGGCCGGTTAGCGGTGTCCGGAGGGGCGAGCGCATTCCGGAGCGCCCACTCCGTGTTCCCGTCCCACACGAAGATGAACCAGCGCCCGTGGACGACGAAGCGCTGAGGTGCGTCGTGATCCTCCTTCTGCACGCGTCGCAGGCCGGATTGATGGGTCCGAAACGTGTAGAAGTAATGCCCGCCTCGCACCTCGGAGGTGATGCGCACCCGCTCCGCGCCGTCGGGCGGGGGGAAGAAGACGACCGCGAAGTTGCCGTGGTCCGTCCGGTACGAGGCCGAGCGCCACTCACCGAGGAAGCCGCTCAACTTCGACCGCCCGATCGACTGAACGTGGAAGCCGCAGCCCCGCCCCTCGAGGAAGCGCGCGAACGCGAACGCATCGGCATAGCCCGAATCGCTTGGGGCAAGGCGTGAGCTGGTGTCCACGGCGGCGGGGGCCCGCACGGGAAGCGGTTCCGCCGGAGCGTGAAGCACGGCCGGCACGGCCAGGCTCAGTGCCACCAAGAATCCGGACGT
>CAYSWZ010000226.1:0-12610 GCA_964434945.1 uncultured bacterium
CGCCGTTCCACTGCGCATCCTGTGGGCCCCCCGGCCGCGGTACATCGCAGGTGTCCGGAGAAGAGGCCTCTGCTCTCGAGCGACCGGCTGCGCTCGTGCAGGGTGGTTCGGGGGAAGGGCTCCTCTCCCGCCTCAGTCCGAGAGCGCCAGGGTGATGGAGCCGTCGCCGGTGCGGATGCGGAGGGGGGGGCCGCCGCCGTTCAGTTCGCCGACCAGCTGGTGGCCGCTCAGGCGCCCCGAGACCGAGATCGGAAGCTGGACGTGGATGTGGCCGTCGCCCGTGCGCGCGTCGAGGAGCGCCGTGATGTCGTGCGGCACGCGGAGCGTGAGCGCGCCGTCGCCGGTCTCCAGGCTCCATCCGGCCTCGAGTCTCGAGCCCGCGCGCGCCGTCGCCTCGACGCGGCCGTCGCCGGTGCGCAGGTCGAGCGCGACGAAGCGGCCGCTGACGGTCAGGTGACCGTCGCGGGTTCGGGCGCGGACACGGCCGTCCATGTCGTCGAGGATCACCTTTCCGTCACCGGTGGAGACTTCGCAGTCGCCCTTCAGCCCGTGCGCGCGGACCGCGCCGTCGCCCGTGACGAACGAGAACCGGCCCTCGAGCGGTTCGCAATCCACCGCCCCGTCGCCGTTACGCACCGACACGATGCTCTGCTGTGGCACGGTGACCTCCACGGTGAGCCGCTCGTCCATGCCGCCGATGACGCCGACGTTGTTCGGGCCGCGCGCGGTGATCCAGATCTGGTCGCCCTTGTATTCGAATACCACGGTCGGTTCGCTCACGCCGATCACCAGTCCCCAGCGCTTGAGCTCGTACTCGACGTGCGCCTGCACGTGGCCCGCGGGCCCGGCATGGATGCGCACGTGACCGTCGGCGGCGGCGATGTGCACGTCCGGATGCGCGCCCACGTCCCAGCCCTGGTCCCAGGTCCGTGGGGTCGCGAGCGCCGGGGCCGCGGTGAGTGCGAGGGCCAGGCTCAGGGGAAGGGCGTACCGCATGGGCGTCTCCTCAGGAACGGGATATGGGCAACCGGCTGACGCTTGGGCTACGCCGGGAGACCCCGCGGGGTTGCACGGTCAGGGGCGGGGCCCGAACCGGCTGCCGAAGAAGTCGCCCGGGTTCCAGCGCGGCGCCTGCGGCGTGTCGGCCGCCAGCCAGGCCGTCCAGAACGCCATGGACGTGAACCGCGCCCCGCTCGGCCAGTCGAACGGCTGCGACATGTCGTCGTTGGGGGAGTGGTAGTGGTCGGTCCGCCAGCGCGCCACCTCGGCCTCGCCCTCGGGCGAACCGTCGTTGGCCGAGATCGGGAACACGGCCGGCACGCCCTGCTTCACGAACGAGAACTGATCGCTCCTCACGAACACCACCTCCGCGGGCAACGGATCGGGCACCACCTCCAGCCCGGCGAGCGCCGCGGCGCGCTCGACGACGGGGCCGAGCGAGCTGTGCTCGCCCCCGATGGCCACGAGCTTCGTGAGCGGGCGCAGCAGCAGCACCATGTCGAGGTTCACGTCGGCCACGACGTCCATGCTGTCGGGCGCCTCGTGCCGCGCGAAGTAGTCCGAGCCCTGCAGGCCCTTCTCCTCGCCGGTGACGTTCAGGAACACGAGCGAGCGCCGCGGCCGCACCTTGAGCGAGGAGAACGCACGCGCCACCTCGAGCATCATCGCGGTGCCCGAGGCGTTGTCGTAGGCGCCGTTGTTGATCGAGTCCCCCTGCACCGGCTCGCTGATGCCGAGGTGGTCCAGGTGGGCGGAGATGACCACGCACTCGTTGCGGAGCCGGGGATCGGAGCCGCGCAGCACGCCGACCACGTTGGGGCTCGTCGCCGGCGTGTGCTGCGTCACGCGCTTGGCCTTCACCGACCACGCGAGCGGGAAGCTCTGCACCCGGCTGGACTCGGCATCGGCGGCGGCCTGCGCGTAGCTCTTGGGTGCGCCCTCGAACACGCGCTCCTCGCTGGCGTGCGACAGCGAACCGGCGAGCTCGATCGCCGCCTGCGTGTTGCTCGGCGCGCCGCCCTCGTCCACCCAGCGGAACGCGGGCAGTTTCGACTGGCGCATGGTCCGCTCCCACGGCGCGCGGGCCTCGTCGTCGGGCTTCTGGATCTGCAGCACGCCGATCGCGCCGTGCGCCGCGGCGAGCTGGTCCTTCACGATGCCATTGGAATAGTAGGCGCGCTCGTTGTTGGGGAAGCGGGGCGGCGCGCCCCGGAACGTCACCAGCACCTTGCCGCGCGCGTCGAGCCCCGCGTAGTCGTCGTACCCCATCTCCGGCGCCGAAACGCCGTAGCCGGCGAACACGAGCGGCGCCTCGGTCGTCCACTGGGTGCGCAGGTAGTCGGGCGACAGCAGCACGTCGCGGCCGACCTCGAGCGTGACCGACTGGTCCCCGCGGTGCAGCTCGAACACGCACTCCGCGCGCTGCAGGTCGGCGCGCAGGAACGGCACGGGTTGCAGGTAGCCGCCGTCGCCGCCCGGCTCGAGCCCCAGCGCCTGCATCTGCTCCGCCACGTACTGCGCGGCCTTGTCGTAACCCCGGGTGCCGGTGCCGCGACCCTCCAGCTTGTCGTCCGCGAGGAACCGGACGTGCGCCTCGAGCTTCGCGGGGTCGATCGCGCGGCCTGCGGCCATGACGGGCGCCGGCAGGGGCTGCGGCTTGGGCGCGGCAGCGGCGAGCGCGAGGCCAGCGACGGCGATCGCGGCGGCGGCGGTGGGCAGGGCGGAGGGGGCGCGGCGGGGCGAGATCTTCGACATGTCGGGAACCTCGCGATGGGGGTGCGGGCAGGCAGGAAGGACGCCAGAGGCTAGGGGGGGCATGGCGCCAGCGTCAACGCTCGTCCCACCCTCTCGTCCCACCCTCACCGATGGGGATTCCGGTGCGCCCCACTGCGCGGAAGCTTCCCGCCGCGCCGAACCTTCGCCGGAACCTCGACTCGCCGCCACCTGCACGCCACCGGCGCGGCGGCCGTCCCCCCCGGTATCCCGCGCCGCTCGTGCCCGCTTGGGTCACGCGGCCGAGCGGGCTACCATGGCGGCCAGCCGCCTGCCCATTCCCCCTCGCGCCCTCGCGCGCACCTTCCCGGGACCCATGGCCAACGAGATCAGCCGCCGCATCCTGTGGGCCGACGACGAAATCGACCTGCTCAAGCCGCACATCCGCTTCCTCGAGCA
Source organism: uncultured bacterium (assembly GCA_964434945.1). Classification (GTDB taxonomy): domain Bacteria; phylum Eisenbacteria; class RBG-16-71-46; order RBG-16-71-46; family RBG-16-71-46; genus JAIOPA01. Next base: position 3,172 of record CAYSWZ010000226.1, read on the forward strand.
GAAGGGCTACACCGTCACGCCGGTCCCGAACGGCGGCGAGGCGCTGGCCGCGCTCGAGCGCCAGCGCTACGACGTGCTGCTCATCGACGAGATGATGCCGGGCATGGGCGGGCTGGAGACGCTGGACGCGCTGAAGCAGAAGGACGTGAACCTGCCGGTGATCCTGATCACGAAGAGCGAGGAAGAGCGGCTGATGGAGGAGGCCATCGGCAAGCGCATCACCGACTACCTCATCAAGCCGGTGAACCCGTCCCAGGTGTTCCTCGCGTGCAAGCGGGTGTTCGACGCGCAGAAGCTCCAGGACTCGCAGCGCGCGCGCGACTACGTCGGGGAGATGCAGCGCTGGCAGGGACTGGACCTGCGCCGGCTCGACTTCCGGGGCTGGACGGAGCTGGCGGTGGAGGTCGCGCGCTGGGACGTCGGGCTGGACGGGGCGCCGGAGGCCGGCCTGCAACAGGCACACGCCGACTTCCGCAAGAGCCTCAACAGCGATTTCTCGCGCCTGGTCGAGGAGCACTACCCTCGCTGGGTGCAGGCGGCGGCCCGCGGCGACCGGCAGAACCGGCCGCAGCTCTCCACGGACGTGGTCGAGCAATTCGTGGTGCCCCACCTCAAGGCCGGCAGGCGCGTCAACTTCATCATCATCGACTGCATGCGGCTCGACCAGTGGTTCACGCTCGAGCCTCTGCTCGAGGAGTGGTTCGACGTCCAGCGCGACTACTACTGTTCGATCCTGCCCACGGCCACGCCGTATTCGCGCAATGCCATCTTCTCCGGGCTGCTGCCGGCGCAGATGTGGAAGAAGCACCCGGACATGTGGCAGGAGACCACCGACGACGAGCGCACCCGCAATCGATTCGAGCGCCAGTTCCTCGAGCTGCAGCTCGAGCGGCTCGGCGCCACGCCGGCGAAGGGCCTGAAGTACGTGAAGATCTACGACGTGGACGAGGCGCACGCCACGCGCCGGCAGATCAATTCGTTCTCCGGGCTGTCGCTGGTCGCCATGGTGTTCAACTTCATCGACATCCTGGCGCACGGGCGCAGCGAGTCCGAGATCCTCCAGGAGTTGGCCCCCGACGAGGCCGCGTTCCGCTCGGTCATGAAGGCGTGGTTCACGCACTCGCCGCTCTACGAGATCTTCCAGGCCCTCTCGACCCAGGACTGCGTGACCGTGGTGACCACCGATCACGGCGCGGTGCTGGGCAGGCGCTCGGCGCTCGTCCACGGCAATCGCGACACCTCGAGCAACCTGCGCTACAAGTACGGCATCAACCTGAACACCGACCCCAAGCAGGCGATCATCGTGCGGAAGCCCATGGACTACATGCTGCCCGACGACGGCGTGAACAAGAACTACGTGCTGGCGCGCGAGGACTACTACTTCGTCTACCCGACGCGATTTCACGAGTTCGAGCGGCAGTTCAAGGGCTCTTTCCAGCACGGTGGCGTGTCGCTCGAGGAGATGGTGCTGCCGGTCGTGACGCTGCGCCCCAAGGCTCCGCGGGCGTGAGCCGCGGCGCCGACAAGCGCACGTCATCGGTGGAGGCCACGGAGCGGCTGGGCGCGGCGTTCGCGCCGGCGCTCCGGCTCGGTGACGTGGTGGCGCTGTCGGGTGAGCTGGGCGCGGGCAAGACCCGCTTCGTCTCGGGCCTCGTGCACGTGCTGTCGCCGGGTTCGCGCGTGCGCAGCCCGTCGTTCACGCTGGTGAACGAGATCGGCGGCGCGCTCCCGGTGTACCACATGGATCTCTACCGGCTGAGCGACGAACGCGACGTCGAGAGCCTGGGGATCGAGGAGTACGCCGCGCGCGGCGTTCTGCTGGTGGAGTGGGGCGAGCGGCTGCCGAGCGTGTGGCTGGCGGAGGCGCTGCACGTGGCCATCACGTCCGAGGCCGGCGACGTGCGCTCGTTCGTCGCATCGGGATCCGGAGCGCGCGGGCGCGAGCTGCTCGCGGCGTGGTCGGCGCTGCCGGAGGACTGGTGAGCCCGGCGGGCCGGCCCGGGCTGGCACTGGAGACCGCGACGGAGCGGGTCAGCGTCGCGGTGATCGGCGCGGGGGGCGCCGCGCGCGCACCGGTCGAGGAGGCGGTGGGCCACGGCCACACGCGCCGGCTGTCCGCCATCGTCTCGCGGGCGCTCGACGAGGCGGGCGTGACCGCTCGCGATCTCGGCTGGATCGCGAGCGACCTGGGGCCGGGATCGTTCACCGGAGTGCGCGTCGGGCTCGCCACGGCCCGCGCGCTCGCACTGGTCTCGGGCGCACAATTGCTCGGGGCCTCGAGCCTGGCGACGCTCGCACACGCCGCGGTCGCGAAGCGATCGCTCGTGGTGCCGCTCGTGGGGGCGGGCCGGCGCGATCTCTACGCCGGCTTCTTTCGCGCCGATGGGCGCGGACGCGTGCGATTGCTCGCCGCGCCGCGGGTGGGCACGCCCGACGTGCTGCTCGCCGCGGTGGCCGAGGCGCACGCGCTCGTGCCCGATCACGCCGTGTGCTTCGTGGGCCCGGGGGCGGCGCGCGAGCGCGCGGCGCTCGAAGCCGCCCACCCGGGGAGCACGAGGAGTGCGTTCCGGTACGACGGGCTCTCGGCGCTCGATCTCGCCGTGACCGCCCGGCTCGACGCCGGCCCGGGCGCCGGCCTGCCGGAGCACGGCCGCGAAATGGAACCCGCCTACGTCCGCCCGGCCCAGGCGGAGGAGCGGGTGCGCCGCGAGATCGCGGGGCTCACGGCGCCGGTCGTCCGCGAGCTGCGGCCGGCGGACCTCCCGGTGGTGGACGAGCTGGAGCACCGGTTGTTCGGCGATCCCTGGCCGCGGCAGTTCTTCCTCACGGCGCTCGCCGAACCCGCGGCCGTCCTGCGCGTGGCGGAGCGGAACGGCGCAGTCACCGGCTATCTCGTGGCCACGCTCCAGCCGCCCTACGCCGAGCTCCAGAACCTGGCCACGGCCCCCGAGCAGCAGCGCAGCGGCGTCGCGAGCGCGCTCATGGAGGAGTTCTTCGAGACCTGCCGGGCCCGGGGTGTGCGCGAGATCGGGCTCGAGGTCCGCGTTTCCAACTCGGCTGCGCAAGCCCTCTACCGTGGGCTCGGATTCCGGTTGATCGGGCTCCGGCGCGGCTACTACAAGGCGCCGGACGAAGACGCGCTGCTGATGGGACGCAAGTCATAGCCCGACGGCAGCCCCCGCAAGTAGCAATTGACGCTGGCGATTGCCATTGTATCCTCATACTCGGACTGGTACCGGGATCGGACCCTCGGCTCTCGAGGTGGAACATGCGCCATCGCCCGTCGCGCACGCTGCTCTGCGCCGGCATCATCGCCCTGTCTGCCCTCGGAGCGTCCCGCCCGGCGGCAGCGGATCCCTGGCAACCCCTGGAGGTGGGCCTTCGCTGGGAATACCGCGGCGTCGGCGGCGAGCATCAGGTGGAGCGCATCAGCGGCCTGCGTTCCGTGCGCGGGCGCACCGTGGCCGTGAAGGCCTACAGCGAGGGCGCGGACGCGGGTCTCGAGAACTTCTGGCAGCTGGGTGCGGACGGCACGGTGTTCCTGTGCGGCTTCAACGCTCCGAGCGGGCCGCTCGCACTCGCCTACGAGCCCCCGATCGCGTACCTCCCCGGACCGCCCGCGCTGGGGGCGAGCCGCACCACCGACGTCACGGTCTACAACCTGTCGGACGGAACGTTGTACTCGGCGTTCAGCATCCGCTGCGCGGTGCTCGAGGAGGTGGACCTGGCGCTCCCCGCGGGGGTCTTCCACGCGCTGGGGACCGGGCAGCTCGACTCGACGCCGCGCGCCATCGTTGCAGGCGGGCGTACGTTCTCGTTGGACGGGCGTTCGATCGGCGGCACGCCCGCAGGCCTCGGGCCGAGCCCGACGGACTGGTACGCGGACGGGGTCGGAGTCGTTCAGTATCAGGCCTCCGACTTCTTCCAACTGGTGTCGTACGGTCAACCCACGCCCACGACCCGCTCGAGCTGGGCCGCCATCAAGCGGCTGTACCACTGATCCGATCGGCGGCCGCTTCACTCCAGACGCACGATGCGCTCGCCGTCCGTGTCCCCGCCGGCTGCCGCACGGATCCAGTAGACGCCCGGCCGGGCGTCCTCGCCGCGAGCATCGCGCCCGTCCCACCGGAGCGGATACTCGCCCGGGACGAGCGTTCGATCGAGAATCGTCGCGACCACCCGCCCGCGGACGTCCAGCACGTCGACCCGCGCGTGTCCGGCCGAGCGGGGGGCGAACAGGAGTTCGACCTCGCCGTGCGAGGGGTTGGGCGCGAGGCTGCGTAGCAGCCGGGCGCCGGCGCCGGGTTCGACCGAGGCGAGCCCGAACGGTGACGCGACGACGTGGAACACCGAGTCGATGCAGGCGTTGACGTGCAGCCGCGCCGCGATGTCGATGATCGGGAACGAGGCATGGACCGGGACCAGGCCGCTGTCGAAGTGCTGCGGCAGCGTGTCGTCCGTGGTCACGTCCAGCGTCATCCGCTGGAGGAGAGCGACCTCGCCGCCGACGTCGTACGTGCCGCTGCCGCGCACGCTCCTCACGCGCGGTGTCCCGCCCGGCCCATCGTTCATCGTGTAGGTCCAGGCGATGTTGAGCAGCGCGTAGTGCGTGTACAGCGGGTCGATGCCGGTGCGGTAGAACGTGAAGCTGCCCTTGAGCGGCCCCGAGAAGAGAACCGGGCACGCGCAAGGACCCATGCAGCCGTATTCCAGATCGGAACCATACGCCAGCGTGTATTGAATGGGATCGAGGACCTGGCCCGAGGCCGGGACCGGCCGCGCGAGGTTCAGCGCCAGGAGCCCGACAAGGAGCAGGAACGAGCGGGTGCGCATGGTGCCTCCCCTGGTGCCTCTCACGAGTCTTGCCATGATTCCTCCCACGCTTCTCCCCGGGCGGGGAGCCTTGTCGGGCGGACCCGGGATCCGTCGCGGCCACCCCTGAGCATAGTCCGCTCGCACGGGGCCCTTCAATGGCCCGTGGATGGACGGGCCCGCGCCCGGGCCGGAGCGCCTCCGGGGCCTCGGGCCCGGGGGATGCGGCCCCGACCGGGTCAGATCCCGTCGTACTTCGAGTACCCGCGCTCGTTCCAGTGGTCCGCCGGCTCGTCCGGCGTGTAGGCGATGTCGGTGATCGCCTTGATGTTCTTCAATCCGAGCTTCATCGGCACCACCAGGCGGAGCGGCGCGCCGTGTGCCAGCGTGAGCGGGGCCCCGGCGTGGTGGGTGGCGAGCAGCGCCTGCGGATGGCGCGCGGTGCCGAGGTCGATGCTCACGTAGTAGGGCTCGGGATCCCCCGTCGCGCCCAGGCTCACGCCGGAGCGGATCGCGGCCCAGCGCGCGCCGGGCGCGGGCGGGAACGCGGCCAGCAGGTCGGCGAAGCGGAAGCCACCCCACGCCGCCACGTGGCTCCAGCCCTCCACGCACACGAGCCGCGTGTTCATGTCGTGCCGCGCGAAGCGCGACACCAGCTCGCCGATGGCGAGGCTCTCGACCCGTCCCGAGGCGAGGCCGGAAAGGTTCAACCGCCAGCCGGGCAGGTACCCGGGCCCGGGCGTCCAGCCGTGATAGTTGTTGCGAAGGGGCGTGGGGTCCGGCCGGTCGTACGTCCGCACCCGGCGCTTCGACGAAGCGAGCGCCTCGGCCACGTCGTCGTCGAACGTCAACACGCGATTGAGCGCGGCCTCGCGCTCCGCCGGCGTCAGCCCGACGCGCGCCGCGAGCGTGTCGAGCGGGTCATGCACGGCCGGCTGCCACACCTGCTTCGTGCGCTCGGGCAGGAGCCACCACCCGGCGGCGGCGGTGGCGAGCGCACCGGCGCCGAACAGGATGAAGTTGCGGCGCGATTGTGCGGCGAGCGCGCCACGCGGAGCCTCGCTCGTGCCTTCCGGCCGCTCGGCCGCCGCCACGCGCGCGCGTCGGAGCGCGTCGGCCAGGCGGGCCGCCGGCGTCGGGCCGCGCCCCGGCTTCTTCGTGTCCGCCATGCCGTCACCCATGCCGCGCCGCCTTCGACCGCGTGCTCCACCCGGTTACCATGCCGCGGAACGTGTCCCAGCCGTCGGCGGCCACCAGGATCACGTGCGGGACCATGAACGAGCCCAGCACGGCCATGCACCCGAAGTGCACGATCCGCGCGACATCGTACGAGCCGAACAGCCGCTCGAGCCAGCCGAGTGTCGCGGGGTGGTGCATCGCCCAGCCGCTCGCGACCACGAGGCACCCGAGCAACGGCATCGTGAAGTAGGCGCCGCGCTGGAGCGCGTTGTACTTCCCCCGGATATCCGGGTGCGGCCACGGCTTTCGCGCGAGCGCCGCGGGAACGACGCCCAGGTAATACCGCATCATCGCCAGCGCCTCCGCGGGATCGCTCGCCCGTGGCAGGAGCGCGCGCCAGCCGCCGCCGCGCGCGAGCCCGACCGCGTACGCCGCGCCGCACAGCATGTAGAGGTAGGCCAGCAGCCAGTGGAGCCGGAGCGCATTCGCGAGTTGCGCGGGTCCCAGGCTCAGACGTTCGTAGAGCCAGGGGCGGGGCACGCCGCCGAAGGGGCGCGCGAGGATGCGGCCGACGTCCACGAGGTAGTCGCCTCGCGGATTGCCGGGTGCGGGTGCGTGGCGGAAGACGGGCGCGGCCCAGTAGATGGCGAGCCCGGTCGCGATGAGCCCGAGGAGGAGCGGTACGTGCGCCCAGTGGGAGACGCGCACGAGCAAGTGATGCTTGTGTGTCACCCGCACGGGCTCGGCGGCCCGGGCACGGCGGGCGGCACGCTCGATCGCACGCGCCGCGGCTCGCGCCGCGGCGGCGGCCGCCTGCGCCTCGCGGGCGGCTGCGGCGCCGCTTGTGCGCGCGTCGCGGCGCGCGCCGGGGAGTGTGGGAGTGAGGTTCTGGCTCATGGCGGGCCTCGGGGCTACGGACGCGGCCTGTGGGCGTGACCTTTTCGTGTGCCGCGCCCGATCGCTCGCCAGAATGCCCCAAGTGGCGGCGGCGTTCCCGGGGTATTAGATTGTGGCGGTTCGCCCGCCGAACCCCGTGCGGCAGGCGCAAATGGCCCGCGCCCGAACCGCCCGCACCACCCGGAGAAGCTCCGAACTCCATGTCCTGGCTCAAGCGCGAACGCACCGGCATCAAGCAGGCGGCCAAGCCCGACCGCACCGAGATGCCCGAGGGGCTGTGGACCAAGTGCGACGGATGCGGCGAGGCGCTCTTCCAGACGGTGCTCGAGGAGAATCTCTGGACGTGCCCGAACTGCGGGCACCACTTCCGAGTCGCGGCACGGACGTACAAGGACTACCTGGTGGACGCGGGCTCGTTCCAGGAGCGGCACGCGAACCTCGTGGCCGGCGATCCGCTCGAGTTCCGGGACGCCAAGATGCCGTACCCGGAACGCCTCGCGGCGGCGCAGAAGGAGACCGGCGAGAAGGACGCCGCGATCTGCGGCGTGGCCACCGTCGGCGGCATCCCGGTGAGCGTCGCGCTCATGAACTTCTTCTTCATGGGTGGCAGCATGGGCTCGGTGGTCGGGGAGAAGATCGCGCGCACGATCGAGACCGCCATGGACGAGCGCCGCGCCTGCATCGTGGTGTCCGCCACCGGCGGAGCGCGCATGCAGGAGGGCATCCTGTCGCTCATGCAGATGGCCAAGACCAGCGTGCTGCTGTCACAGCTGCGCGAGCAGCGGCTGCCGTTCGTGTCCGTGCTCACCGACCCCAGCACCGCCGGCGTGCTGGCGTCGTACGCCTCGCTCGGCGACGTCATCGTGGCCGAACCCAGGGCGCTCGTGGGTTTCGCCGGCGCGCGGGTCATCCGCCAGACCATCGGCGAGGACCTGCCGGAGGGCTTCCAGCGCGCCGAGTTCGTGCTGGAGAAGGGATTCGTGGACCGCATCATCCATCGCAAGCAGATGCACGACGAACTGGCGCAATTGCTGGGTTTCTTCTGGCACTCCACCCGCGGCTTCGCTCCCGAGGGAGGCCGGTCGCCACACCGGTACGATCCGAACGCTCCCCGTTCGGCCTGAGCGGAACGACTCGATTCCGTGACGCAGGAACTGCAGCGACGCCTCGAGGCCCTGTGGGGACTCGAGCGACGTCACCTGAAGCTCGGCCTGGACGGCACGCGTGAGCTGCTGGCCGGCCTCTCCCATCCCGAGTCGCGCTTCGCCTCGGTGCACGTGGCGGGCACGAACGGCAAGGGCAGCGTGTGCGCGTTGGTCGAGCGGGTGCTGCGCGCCGCCGGTCACCGGACGGGGCTCTACACGTCGCCGCACCTCGTGGAGTTCCGCGAGCGCATCCGGGTGAACGGCTGCTGGCCCGCGGAGGCGATGCTCGGCGAGCGGCTGGACGTGATCCAGGCGCTGCCGGGCGCGGACCAGAGCACGTTCTTCGAGGTGGCGACGGCGCTCGCGTTCGACCACTTCGCGCGTGAACGCGTGGAGTGGGCGGTGGTCGAGGTCGGGCTGGGCGGACGGCTCGACACCACCAACGTGCTGACGCCCGTGGTGTGCGCCATCACCTCCATCGGGCTCGATCACGCGGAGTACCTCGGCGACACGCACGTCGCGGTGGCGTTCGAGAAGGCGGGGATCCTGAAGCCGGGCGTGCCGGCGGTGACGGGCGTGGACCACGACGCGGCCGCCTCGGTGATCGCACGGCGCGCCGCGGAAGTGGGCGCCCCGCTTCTCGTGGCACGCGACGTGGCGGACGTGCGCGTGACGCAGCAGGGCGAGTGGGGCACGCGGCTGGCGGTGGAGTGCGCTCCGTGGGGCCGGTTCCAGCTCCAGATGCGGCTGCACGGAGGGCACCAGCGCGAGAACGCGCGCACGGCGCTCGCCGTCCTGTCGCAGCTCGCGCTGCGGGGCACGAGGCTGGACCTCCCGGCGCTGCGGGCGGGCTTCGCGGCGGCGCGCTGGCCGGGGCGACTCGAGGCGTGTCCCGGCGTGCCGCGACTGTGGTGGGATGGGGCGCACAATGTCGAGGGCATGCGCCGGCTCTGCCTGGCGTGGTCGGAAGATCTCGGGTTCGAGCCGCCGGCGGCAATCGTGTTTGCGGCGGGGCGCGACAAGGACGCGCGCACGATGTTGTCGCGGCTCGTCTCGCTCGCACCGGCAGCCGCGTTCTTCGTCACGCGGACCCGGAACGAGCGCGCGCTCTCGGCGGAGGAACTCCAGGGCATCGCGCAATCCGTGGGTGCGGGCTCGGAACCGGCGGGTTCCGTGCGGGACGGGGTCCGTGCGGCGTTGACTCGGGCGGGGTCCGGGCGGGTGCTGCTCTGCGGGTCGCTGTTCGCGGTCGGCGAGGCGATGGAAGCGTTCGGTGGGGCGCCTGGGGAGTGCATTTGAGCGACCTGCACTTCGTTTGCACTCCCTGCCGCCGTCCGGGGGCCTTCGAATCAGGAGGACGTTCGTCGCCGCCCTCCTGGCGGCTCCTCACTCGGCTGTCGGCATGC
>CAYSWZ010000227.1:0-31857 GCA_964434945.1 uncultured bacterium
GTCCATACCAGCGACGAGTGCGCGGGCGTCCCCCGCACGGAGAGCCGCCACTCGGAGGCCCCGCGACGGGACAGCACCACGTGCCGGGGGTCCCCATCGCCGTCCTCGAAGCCGATCGCGGCGCTGGCGCCCGCTGCGGCGGAGATCAGGTCCGCGCGGGCGGCCGAGAGCGGCAGGCCGGCCTTTTCCTCATCGCCGGTGAGGACCACCACCACTCGCAACTGGTCGAGAACGCCCTGATCGCGGAGCGCGCGGAGCGCCAGCAACATGATGACGTCGCCGCCCTTCATGTCGATCACGCCCGGCCCCGTGGCCGTGGAGTCGTCGATCCGCTGGAAGCGCTGGAACGGGCTGTCGGCCTCGAACACCGTGTCGAGGTGGCCCACGAGGACCACCATGGGACCGGCTTCGATGTGCTCGGCGATCAGGTGCCCGGCGCGGCCCCAGCGGGTGCCGTCCACCCAGCGCGTCTGGAATCCCAGGCTCTCGAACTCCGACGCGAAGATCGTGCCCACCGCCCGCACCCCGGCCGGGTTCATGGTCCCACTGTTCACGTTCACGACTCGCTCGAGGAGTGTCAGGGCCTCGGGGACGTGGCGGTCCACGCTGGCGGCGAGCTTCTGCTCGAGCGGTGACAGGCCGGCGGCGGAGGTCGCGACCGGAGCCAGCGAGAGCCCGAGGCACAACACGCAAACGGAGGCTCGACGGTTCATGATCGCCATCATGCGACCCGCGCCCGGCAGCGACAAGCGACCGGCCTGCTCACGGCGGCGCGATGCACGTGAGCACCAGCGCCTCGAGCCGGCCGGAACGGACGATGCCCGCGACCTTGAACCCGGGCGGCGCCTCCCGCCGCTCGAGGAGCGCCTTCCATGCTTCCTCTCCGGGGCGTGAGACCAGCCACTCGTTCGTGAGGACGACGGCGCCGGGCCGCAGCCGTTCCGGTCCGTTGACGAGGTCGGCGGGTTCGAGCGGCGCGAGCGTGACGGGGTGACGGGCGAACCACGCGATCCACGGCGCGGCATCGCTCGCGACCAGCGCACCGTTGGGCAGGAGCGGCCGCACGCCGAGCCCGAGCCCGCGCCACTCGCTCTCCCGGAACGCGCTCCGGCCTGCGAGGTCGCCGGCGAGCGAGGCGTGCCACCCGCTCGCGAGCGGCATGGCGGTGGCGAGCACGGCCAATACCGCGGCCCCCCCGACAACGGCGCGCCGTCCGCCTCCCAGCGCCTCGGCGAGCCGCGCGATCCCGGCGAATGCGAGCGCCACACCGACGGGCAGGAGCGGGAAGAGCATGCGCGGATCGGCGACCGTGGCCGAGGCGAGGAGTGCCAGCAGGCCGGCGACGGCCGCCACCACCAGCACGAACGCGCGCGACCTGTGCTTCCCCCGCGCGATGGCCGCGAGTCCGGCGAGGACGGCGAACGCTCCCGGCCAGCGGCCGCCGAGCCACCAGGCGCCGTAGACGACGGAGCGGAGGTTCCGCGCGAGCTTCGCGGCCCACGCCGCGGGATGTGCCCGGATCCAGGCCACGGCGTCCGGCGGTGGCGTCATGCGGTTCAATCGCGAGACGGCGTATTCGGGACTCACGCCGGTGAGGAGGAGGTAGCTCCCCACATCGCTCGTCGCGCTCCCGGTGCTCATCCACTTGTAGATGCCGGTGAGGGCCGCGAACGGAAGGAAGCCCGCGAGCGCGCGGAGCATGACGCGCGGCCACTGGCCGCGCGGCGCGAGGAGGAGGACTCCCATCGCCAGCGCGGGCAGGAGCGGCACCACCACGGGTCGCGTGAGGTGGGCGAAGCCGAGCGTCACGCCGAGCCAGACCGGCCGGGGCCGCTCGGGAAGCTGCCAGAGCAGCAGGAACGCGAGCGTGAGAAACGCCGTGAAGGGCATCTCGGACAGCCCTTCGCTCGCGAACCGGAGCGCCCACGGCGACAGCGCGAGCGCGGCACCCGCCGCGAGCGCCGCCCCGCGCGAACCGGAGAGCGCGAGCGCGAGCCGCGTGGTCAGGAGCACGGTGAGAACGAACGCGAGCAGCGCGGGCGCCAGCGTGGCGGTCGGGTTGGGCCCGGCGAGGGCGAACGCGATCGCGTCGAGCGCGGGCACGAGCGGGTGCCCGACCAGGAGCGGGTAGGGCGGCCCGGGCGAGATCCCGAGCGCCGCGGGGTGGACGAACGGCGTGACGAGCCGGCCGGTTTCGAGCCAAGCTCGCCCGGCCAGTGCATACTCGGCGCTGTCGAAGCTGAACCTCGCCGCATCCGGTGCGAGGACGCTCACCTCGACATGAACGATGGCGAGCGCGAGCGAGCCGAATACAATGCCCGCCCAGGCGAGCGGGGGCAGTCGAGTCTCGTGTTCGAGCGGGGCCAAGGAGGGCGACTCCGGATGGAAGTTCGGACGAGGCACACTACACCACGGACACGAGTGGCCCTTCCCGCAGCCCGCGGGACGGGAGCACGGTGAGCGGGCACGCGCGCGAGCGCGCGGCGTGGTTCGTGGGGGCGCTGGCGGGCGTGACCGTGGCCATGGCGCCCCCCGGGGCGTTGCCGGGCCCGCTCGCGGCGGTGGCGCTCACGATGACGCTGGGCATCGTCCCCGGCGCGTTGCTGGTGCGCGCGCTGGCGCCGGGCGAAGCGAGCGACGCCCGCGCTTCGACGGCGCTGCTCCTCTCGCCCGCCGTGAGTGGTGTGTGCATGGTGTTGCTCCGGCTCGCGGGCGTGGGGGCGTCACCGGCGACGCGGGCGCTGGCCGTGGCCCTCGGTCTCGTATCGGCATGGCAGGCGCTCCGGCCGCAGGGGCGCGATGCGACCGCGGCGGGCGATCGCGGGGTGTGGGGGCTCGCCGCGTGTGCCGGCGCCGCGATCCTCCTCGCGCACGTGTTCTCGCCGGCGTTGTCCGCGCGTTCGGATGGCTCGTTCCACGCCGGCGTGGTTTGGGCCGCGGCCCGGGTGCTGCCACCGGAGGATCCGTTCTTCGCCGGGCTCACGCTCCGATACTTCTGGGGCCTGCACGCATGGGCGGCGGGATGGGTCGCGGTGGCCCCTCTGCTCGGAGCCTACACACCGCTCGTGGCGGCGAACGCGCTCGCGACGGTGAGCGCGCTCCTCGCGGTGGGCGCGCTGGCGCGGGCGCTCGGCGCCTCGCCGCGCACTCGGCTGCTGGCTCAGGGGCTGGCGCTCGTGGGGACGGCGCCGTTCGCGTGGCTGGTGCTTGCGGCCCGTGCGGCTGCGGGCGAGGTGCGTGGCGTCCCGGAGCTCGGGCGCGCGCTCGGCCACGGCGCGGATCAGGCGCTCCGATCACTCGATCCCGGCCTCCTTCACCCTTCGCTCGTCATCCCGCTCGACAAGTTCGTCGTGCTCACCCCGTTCGCGTGGGGACTCGCCGGGGCGGCGGTGCTGGCGCTGGCGCTGGTCCACGCGCTCGGGGCTCCCGGCTGGCGCGCGGGACTCGGGCTCGCGCTGGTGGTCGCGGCGACGGTGTTCGTTCACCCGGTGGCCGGCCTCGCGCTCGTGACCGCGGCGATCGCCGGCGCCGCGTGGACGGCGTTCACGCTCCCGTCGGCGAGGCGTGCGCTGCCCGGGATCGCGCTGGCGCTCGTCTCGGGCGCGGCGGCCATGTCGCCCTATCTGCTCGCCCTCGCGGCCGGCGCGACGAGCGGCCCGAGCGCCGCGATGGAGTGGCGGCTGGGATTCGATCCCCGCGGGCTCGCGTCCGCGCTCTTCGCGGGCGCGTTCCTGCTGCCGCAGGCGCTCTGGCCGGAAGATGCGGCCGGCGCCCGTGAGCCGGGCCGGTTCGCCGTCGTGGGCATGCTCGTGGCGCTCGTCGCCGCGGCCTGCCTACTGCGCGTCCCGGGCGACAACCAGAGCAAGTTCCTGAACCTCGCCTTCCTGCTCGCGTCAGTTCCCGCTGCGCTGGGCTGGGCGCGCGTCGCTGGAACCGGCGCGCGGAAGACGGTGGTGGGCGCGTTGCTCATGCTCGCGCTGGCCCCGACGCTCGCGGCGGTGCTGTGCGCATATGCGTACGAATCGGATTCGAGCGCCGACGCGCCCTCGCGGCCCCCGCACGCGATCGTCTCGGCCGTCCGCCAACTCGTGCCCGCCGACGCGGTGCTGGTGGACGCCACGCAGGACCTGACGCGAGGGGCCGCGCCCTCACTCCCGGGGGACACGGGACGCGCGCTCCTCTGGAGCGGCGGCTTCATGGCCCGCAAGTGGGGTTACGCCGGAGAGGCGCTCGTCCTGCGCGAGGCTGCGGCGTCGGCGCTGGCCCGGGGACGGACGCCGAGCGGACGGGAGGACGCGTTTCTCCATACGCTCCGGCGCGAGACCTGGGTGATCGCCCCGGACGACTCGACGCGCGCCGCCGACCCGAGGTTCCGGGTGGTGACACGCGCCGATGGGGTGATGCTGGGGCGATTCGCCGAGCACTGAGCTGTGCTTTCTGTACGTCGCCGCGTGCGGACGGCCCAGGGCTCCAGGCCCGGGGCCGTCCGCGCTATCCGATGAGCGGTCGGCGGTCGCACGTCCCACCTCGGGGGATCACGGCGAAGACGTGCGGCTCCCGGGTCACCTCGGGAAGAGCGCCGAGACCTTCGCGTCGTCCCCGAGCGTCATCAGCCGGAACGAGCCCTTCCCGCTGCCACAGTTCGGGCACGAGCCATGGATCGGGTGGGTGAACACGCTCCCGTCGCCCAGGCAGACGTAGAATCCGTTGATCGTCTCGCCCGAGAGGCTCACAAACCTCGCGAAGGCCGCCGCGAGCATGGGGGGCGTATCGATCGGCCCGAGGCTCTGGAGCACCTCGGTGAACAAGTTCGCGTGCGTGGCCTCCGCCGCGCGTGCGTACTCGAGCGCCCTCAGGGCGTCGTACAGGAACTCGGGGCGTGACTGGTCCACGAGCTGCGGGTAGACGCTCGCGTACTCGTGCGCCTCGTTCTCGATCGCGGTGCGCAGGTTCTCCTCGGTGGCGCGGACGACGATGCACTTCAGCGTGCAGGTGGGTTCGGCACCCAGGTCGCGAATGCGTTCCGCCTGGAGAGCCGCATGCACGGATTCCCCGATCGCCACCGCCCTGAACGCCAGCGCCGCCATCGGCAATCCGTCCGCGTCCGCACGCAGCGCGTAAGCCCCATAGTCGGCGCGCGAGTTGCACTCGCGATCGTACGCGATCCTGAGCGCGGCGAGCGTGGTGCCATCCTCCGCGGCAGCGACGCCGGCCCCAAGGGCGATCACGGCGAAGACCGCGACCGCCCAGTTCGCTTGGCGCGCACGGGTGCGGTTGTCGCCGTACGTCCCGGCGTCAGGCTCTCCCGCGAGAGGCGCCGCCGGTGCGGCTCTCGTCGGATCCTTGCGAGTATCTTTCGCTTTCATGGCAAGTCCCCCTTCTTACCACGTGTCCGTTGCCAGCGCGGCTCTCTGCCGGCTGCAATCTCAGTATGGCCCGGCGAAGTCGCGCCGGCCTTGACCGCGGACAAGTCGGCGCGTGATCTCTGTCCTGCGCCGGAGCTCGGCCGCCTCCGCGGCCACTGAATTTAGATGCCGCAGAAGTCACCAGTGGTGACAGCTCCCGCGAGAATTTCCACTCCACACGGCGGCTCTCGAGCATCGAGGCCATGCCACCTTCGTAGCATGCGGCTCCGACTTGCGGTGATGACGGTGCCCACTTGGGGTCGTCAGCGGCGAAGACGCCCGAGGTATCCCCATGGAGGTCGTCACCGGAAATAATCTCTCCCGACGAACTGACCGGAGTGCGAGCATGGACTCCGGAGAGGCGACCCCGTGGTAGCACACACGACGGCCGCCGGGAGTTTGCTGATGATCAGGACCGAAAGTTGTGCCAGATGCGTATCGAGGTCGCGCGGACCGTTCAAGTGCCTCGCCGCTCCACGACTGGACATGCTCATGCGCGAAAGCAGCGCGCACGAATATGCGGCCGGCGAGACGATCTTCTACGAGGGCAACACAGCACTCGCCGTCTACTGCGTCGGGGAAGGTCAGATCAAACTCTGGCGACTCGGGCCGCACGGTGATGCTCATGTACTCGGAATCCGAGGGGCAGGGGATCTCCTCGGGTTCACTGCGGTTCTCACCGCCGGGCTCCACACCGTCACGGCGGAGGCGCTCATGCGCTCTCGCGTCTGCACGATCCCGCGCGCGAGCTTCGTCGAAGTCGTTCGGGATGACGCAACGTTCGCGTTCGCGGTGCTGACGCATCTTGCGGCGGCGACCAACGAGACCGAGGACCGTTTGATGGCGCGCTCGGTGGAGCACGTGCGCCAGCGCACCGCGAGATACCTGCTCGGACTACTGCCCGAGGCGCGCGACGGTTCCGGGCCGATCGAGCTGCGTGAGCTCCTGCCTCGGCACGAGATGGCGCAGCTGGTCGGGACCACGCCGGAGACGCTCTCGCGAACGCTGCGCGCGTTGGAACGCCGGGGGATCCTCGGACGCGATCGAGACCGGATCATCGTCCGAGATCGGGAGGCCTTGCGCCGCGTTGCGGGGTAGGCGACGGGAGAGCGCCTCGGGGCGATCGCCGATGGACCAGGATCCGGGCAGCGGATCCGCAGGGCCCCAGTACAATCGGTCGCCTGGGGCCCCGCGACGATTGCCCCCCTACGGCGTTGCCTTCGTCGTCGCCGGCTCGAGCCGCACGACCGAGTAGTGATCGGCGGGGAAATATTTCTTGTAGGTGTCGTGGAGGTTCGCGGTCGTGAGGAGGTCGATCCGCTCCTTCCGCTTCACGATGCGCTTGGGGTCCCAGCCCATCAGGTCGCAGTTCTGGAGTGAGCCCGTCCAGTAGCCGTTCTGCTTCATGTTGGTCTCCAGCTCGCGGCGCTGGACCTCCTGTTCCTTGCTCAGGTCCTCCGCGCTCGGACCGTCCGTGGCCAGCTTCTTCACCTCGGCCAGCGTCACGGAGATCAGCGTGTCCGCGCGAGCCGGGTCGCAGCCGAACGCGATGGTCATGGTGCTGTAGCCGGGGAGCGGCGTCTGGTGCTGGAAGCGTGCCGACACGCTGTAGGTGCCGCCCAGCAGTTCGCGGAGTGAGCTCCGCAAGTGATCGGTGAGGATGCTGGCCGCGGTGTTGGCGCGGTGCTGGTCCAGCTCCTCGATCGGCTCGTGCGTGAAGAACGTGATGCGCACGCTGCCCTTGGGCTCGCTGCCCTTCTTCACCTCGACGTTCGTGATGCCGTCGGGGAAGCGGGGGCCCACGGCCCGGTAGCTGGACGTGCGCTTGCCGGTGGAGGGGAGCGAGCCCAGGTAGCGCGCCAGCAGCGGGACGAGCGAATCGGTCTTGAACGTTCCGGCGAAGAAGAACGTGAAGTCTGCGGCGTTCGCGAACCGCTTCCTGTAGAAATCGAGCGCGGATTGCAGGTTCACCGCGCTGACCTGCCCCGCGGTCGGAATCCGGGCGAGGTAGAAGCCGCCGGTGTTGACGGCGGTCGCGGAGTCGGAGAACACCTGGTCGGGACTGTTCGCGCGGTTGGCGAGGACCGCGTTGAATTGCGCCTGCAGGGCGGAGAATGCCGCCGGGTCCTCGGTCGGCTTGACGAATCCGAGGTACAACACCTGAAGACAGGTCTCCAGGTCCTCCGGGCGCGTGCTCCCGGCGACCCCGTGCTGGTACGTGTTCGCGAACGGCCGGACGCTGACGAGCTTGCCCGCGAGCATCTTCTCCAACTCGGTGTTCCTGAAGCCGCCGACGCCGTTGTCGTCCACGATGAACGGCGACAACCACGCCGCCACGTACGACGCCGAATCGGCCAGCGACAGGCCGCCGCGCGCGTAGCCGGTGAACTGGATCTCGTCGGCCTTGAAGTCCGTGGGTTTGAGCCACGCCTCGACGCCGTTCGCGAACTTGACCACGGTCACGCCCAGCTCGGGAATCTCCCGTTTCGAGGCGATTTTTCCCGGCGCCGGCGGCTTGGCCATCAGCGACTGCCCGGCGGACTTGTCCACCCATGCCGCCGGCTGGGCGCTGCTCATGCGATCGAGGATGCCGCGCAGATCCGCCTCGGTGGGCAGCGGCGCTCCGGCCTTCTCGGGGCCGTCGGCGATCACCACCCGATTGCGCGTGGAGATGAGCGAGTCCGCGAGCGCGTTCACCTCGGCCAGCGTGATCCCTGGCAGCAGCGCCTGCGAGAGCTGGGTCCCGGCCTCGATGCCGGTCTCGGGCTCGCCGTTCAGGTAGGACGCCACCATGCCGCTGGCGAGTGACCGGCTCTCGGTCTTCTCGCGCTCGGCGTAGGCGCGCTGCAGCTCCGCCACCTGCTCACGCTTCGCGCGGTCGAGCTCGCTGGCGAGGAAGCCGTGCGCCCGGACACGCGCGGTCTCCTCGAGCAGCGCCTCGAACCCCTTCGACTGCTGGCCGTCCTTCACCGCGGCCTGCACGAAGTAGAGGCTCGTGTTGCGGGTGAACTGGAAGTTGCCCGCGAACGCGTTGAGGTAGGGCGGGTTCTCGCGGTGCGCGATCTCGTCGAAGCGCGCGTTCAGCATGGCCGAGAACAGCTCCACCTCGAGCCCTTCGCGCGCCGCGCCCACGGTCGTCTCGGGACGGCGAGTGCGCTTGCACAGGAGGGAAACACCCGACTCCGTCGCCTCCTTGTCGGACGCCACGCACACCAGCGTCTGCTCGTGCCCGGGCACGGCGTATCGCGGCACCTCGCGCGAGTCGGTGCGCTTCGGCAGGTCCGAGAAATGCTCCCGGATCAGCCGCTCCATCTTGTCCGGGTCGACGTCGCCGATGGCGATCACCGCCATCCACTCGGGGCGGTACCACTCCTTGTAGAAATCGCGCAGGCGCGCGTACGGGGCACCCTGGATGACCTCCGGCTTGCCGATCGGCAGGCGGACGGCGTAGCGCGAGTCGTGGAAGATCACCGGGAACTCCTGGCGTTGCAGGCGCTCCTCGGCGCCGCGGCCGAGCCGCCACTCCTCCATGACCACGCCGCGCTCCTTGTCGATCTCCTTGTCGCTCATCTTCGCGCGTCCGGCGAAGTCCGAGAGCGCGTTGAGACCGGTGTCGAGCAGGGTGTCGCGGTCGGTGGGCACGTCGAGCATGTACACGGTCTCGTCGAAGCTCGTGTACGCGTTCGCGTCGGCGCCGAACCGCAGTCCGATCGAGCGCAGGTAGCCCACGAGGTCGTCGGCGTCCTTGAAGTGCGCCGAGCCGTTGAAGTTCATGTGTTCGGTGAAGTGCGCCAGGCCCTGCTGGTCGTCGGCCTCGGACGTGGAGCCGACCGGCACCGCGAGGCGAAGCGACACGCGCGCCTCCGGCCTGCCGTTCTTCTTCACGAACCAGCGGATGCCGTTCGGCAGCACGCCGCGGCGGACGCTGGGGTCCCAGCGCAGCGAGTCGGTCAGCGACGGCGGGGGCGCTTGCGCGCGGACGGATGGCGCGAGCAGCATGAGCGACGCGGCCAGCGCCAACGCGCCGCCCATCGCCCGCACAACGGTCCGGTGCGACTGCATGTTCGACCTCCGATGCGTCGGATTCACTTCATGTGCGAGATGACGGCGTCGGCGAATGCGCTGCACTTGACCTCGTGCGCGCCTTGCATCTGGCGCGCGAAGTCGTACGTCACGGTGCGCGCGGCGATCGCGCCGTCCATGCCCCGGATCACGCGGTCGGCGGCCTCGTTCCAGTTCATGTAGCGCAGCATCATCTCGCCCGACAGGATCACCGAGCCGGGATTGACGCGGTCCTGGTTCGCGTACTTGGGCGCGGTGCCGTGCGTCGCCTCGAACACGGCGTGGCCGGTGACGTAGTTGAGGTTCCCGCCGGGGGCGATGCCGATGCCCCCGACCTGTGCCGCGAGCGCATCCGAGAGGTAGTCGCCGTTCAGGTTGAGCGTGGCGATGACGTCGAACTCCTCCGGCCGGGTGAGCACCTGCTGCAGCGCGATGTCGGCGATCGCGTCCTTCAGCAGGACGCGGCCCGCGGCCAGCGCGGCCTTCTGCTCGGCGTTCGCGGCCTGCTCACCGGAGGCCGTCTTGGTGCGCTCCCACTGGTCCCAGGTGTAGACGCGCGAGCCGAATTCGCGCTCGGCCAGGGCATAGCCCCAGTTGCGGAACGCGCCCTCGGTGAATTTCATGATGTTGCCCTTGTGCACGATCGTGACGCTCTTCCGCTTCTGGATCAGCGCGTATTCGATGGCGGCGCGGATCAGCCGCTCGCTGCCCTCGCGCGACACCGGCTTCATGCCGATCGCCGTACTGGCGGGGAAGCGGATCTTCCGGTAGCTGCTCGGGAATTCCTTCTCGAGAAACGCCAGGACCTTGGCCGCCTCCGGCGTCCCCTGCTGGAATTCGATGCCGGCGTAGATGTCCTCCGTGTTCTCGCGGAAGATCACCATGTCCACCTTCTCCGGCGCCTTGACCGGCGATGGCACACCCTTGAACCAGCGCACCGGCCGCAGGCACACGTACAGGTCGAGGATCTGCCGCATCGCCACGTTGAGCGAGCGGATGCCGCCGCCGATCGGCGTGGTGAGCGGGCCCTTGATGCCGACGAGATAGGTGCGGAACGCGTCCAGCGTGGCGTCGGGAAGCCAGTTGCCGGTCTGGTCGAACGCCTTCTGCCCGGCCAGCACCTCGAGCCAGCCGATCCGGCGCTTGCCGCCGTAGGCGAGGGACACGGCCGCATCGAGCACGCGCACCGACGCGCGCCAGATGTCCGGGCCGGTGCCGTCGCCCTCGATGAACGGGATCACGGGGTGGTCGGGCACGTTCATGCGGCCGTCCTTGAGGACGATTGGTTCGCCTTGCGTGACGCTCATGTCGTTCGCTCCTGGGTCGGGTCCGGTTCGTCGGCCGCGTCCGGGTCGGCCGCTCCACGGCGCAACCGTCGCGAGGCACGGTAGGGATAGATGTCCAGGACCTCGCCGCGCCGATGCACCGCCTGCATGCGGTGCCAGAACGTCACGCCGAGCAGCTCCTCGTGGTGGGCGAGGAAGACGTCGAGCAACTCGCCGCGAAGCCCGAGGAAGGTCCGGAATTCCTCCGGGAAGATATCCCGCTCGCCCACGTAGTACCAAGGCTCCCCGGCCGTGTCGTCGTCGTCACCCGACGACCGCGGCATTTCGCGGAACCGGCACTCCGACAGGGGTACCAATTCGTCGTAGTCGTAGAAGATGAGCCGGCCGTGGCGGGAGACGCCGAAGTTCTTGAGCAGCATGTCGCCCGGGAAGATGTTCGTGGCCGCGAGGTCGCGCAGCACCTGGCCGTAGTCGATCACCGCCTCGCGCGCGGCCGGCGGGTCGGCCTCGCGCAGGTAGAGATCGAGCGGCCGCAGCCGGCGCTCCGTGTAGAGGTGATGGATGACCACCGTGTCGCCCCGCACCTGCACGGTGTCGGCTGCGAGCCGGAGCAACTGGTCGAGCAACTCGGGCGTGAAGCGCGCGCGGGAGAACTCGAGGTGCTCGAACTCCATCGCGTCCACCAGTCGCCCGGCGCGGTCGTGCCGGAACACGAGCCGGTACTTGTCGCGCACCTCGTCCCGGGTCACCGTCTTCGGCGGATCGAAGCGATCGCGGATGACCTTGAACACGATGTCGAACCCGGGCAGCATGAACACGCACATCACCATGCCCCGCTGCCCGGGCGCGATCTCGAAGCGGTCGTGCGTGGTCGCCAGGTGCCGCAACAGCGAGCGGTAGAGCTCGGTCTTCCCGTGACGGTGGAAGCCGATCGAGGTGTACAGGTCGCTGAGCGGCTTGCGCGGCATGATCGCGCGCAGGTAGTCCACGACCTCGCGCGGGCGCGCGAGTCCCACGAAGAAATAGGCGCGCGCGAAGCTGAACACGACGCTCACCTCGTCCTCGGACATCAGCACCGCGTCCACGACCACGCGGCCGGCGGGATTCTTGAGCGCGAGGAGCAGCGGCATCGGCGCGTCGTCGGTGAGCAGCCGGCCGACGAGGTAGGCGCCCTTGCCGCGGAAGAACACCGGGCGCGCGAGCTCGACCGCGCGGATGCGGCGCACGTCGGCCTCGGCCACGATCTCTGCGGCGACGCGGCGGGCATCGCCCTCGAGGTCGTCCCACGGCACCGTGAACGCGTGCTGTTCCAGCGCCTGCCGGATCAGGGAATCCAGCCGGTCCTGGCGCGGGAAGGTGCGGACGAGTTCGGGGCCGGGCTCGCCGGGCGCATCGGGCGGGCCGATCGCCACGAACTCCACGTCCGGCGCAACGCCGACGGTGTGGAACGTGCGGCGCACGCACGAATTGTAGAACGTCTCCGCCAGCTCGGCGTCGCCGCGCCCGGCGAGCCGGAGGGCGACGGCCTCGCGCATCGCCACCCAGGTCGGACGGTCCTCGGCCAGGGCGCCGAGCCGCGCCCGCAGCTGGCCCATGGCCTCGGCGACGCACTCCCCGTACACGTCGAGCCGGCGCATCGAGTCGCGCTGCGCCCCGCTCCAGTCCTGGCGCTCGAAGTGCCGCCGCGCGCGCAGCGTGATGCCGTCGAAGCGCTCGCGGTAGGTGTCGAACGCGGCCAGCAGGACCGCGGCGCCGCGGCCGGCCCAGTGCGCGGTCGAGTCCTCCGGCATCGCGGGGCTCAGTGGGCGGTGAGGCTCGCGAGCAGCGCGTCGAAGTCCTTCGCCGCTCCGTGCACCGTGCCCGCGGGGCCGGTCAGCTTGAAGAACACGGGGCCCTGCGGGCCCTGCACGATCGCCCCCAGCATCCGCCAGCCGGGCATGCTGCCCTGCGACTTCATGTCGGTGCCGGGCGACAGGTAGGTCCCGTCGATCTCCACCCGCGTCAACTTCATGCCCCGCACGCTGCGCTCCTCGCGCTTCGGATTCGGGGAGCCGGCGAACTGTCCGCTCCAGCGGTCGATGTTGTCGTCCACGGCGCCACCCTGGTTGGGGCCGAAGTAGAAGACGGCGCACTCCGCGTCGCCGATCGCGTAGGTGGCGAGCCGCATCGAGCGTGGCGGGCCGGCGACCCACGACTTGGGCACCTTCCACACCACGCCGGGGCCGTTCGCGGGGGCGGCGTCGGCGGCCGGGGGGGCGGGCGCCACGTCCTGCGGCATCGCGGCCGATTGCGGCGCGCTCGCGGCCGGCGGCGGCGCCGAGTAACGCTTCCATGCGAAGAATCCCAGGGCGGCGACCAGCACCAGCAAGACGACGGCGATCCAGCGGACCATGGTCGGGGACCTCACGTGCGGGAGGAAGAACGGGCGAGGACGGTGCAGCGCCTCCGCCGCGTGGACCGCGCGAGCCTAGCCGGTTTGCCCGCGCCCCGCACCTAGAGCGCCAGCGCCATCTCGAACTGCGCCGCGTCACACACCGCGCCGCGCGCGCGCAGCGCCATCGCGGCAGGGTCGTCGTCCGGCACGTTCAGGTAGCGGAGCATGCGGACCCCGTCGCGCGAGCGGATGGTGTCGAGCAGCAGGCCGGCCGAGGTCTCGCTCGTGGCGCGCGACTGCAGCACGCTCGCGCGGCCCTCGGTGATGCGGTAGACGGCGTCGCCCCCGATGGTCGTGACCGCACGCAGCGCCGGCGTGGACACGTCCAGCCGGTCCACGGTCGCGTCGGCGCGCTGCCAGGGTTCGGCCGCGCGACGGGCGAGGGCGATGCGCCGGCGGGCGTCGCGCGGGACACACGCCGGGGCCGGTGCGGAAGGCGGTGCCCCCGGACCTTCGAGCGCCAGCACCTCGAGCCTCCGCCACGTGCGGAACCCGAGCTTCTCGTACAGGGCGCGGGCACCGACGTTCCGCTCGAGCACCTCGAGCCCGAGCCGCCGGACGCCGACCGCGCGGGCGCGCTCGATCAGCTCGCGCATGAGCTGCTCGCCGATCCCGGATCGGCGCGCCGGGGCGGCGACTCCCATCCCACCCACCCAGCCGTGTTCCCCGCGCACTCCGAGCATGGCCAGCCCGATCGGCCGGCCGTCCCGCCATGCGACGCACGAGCACTCCGGTCGGAGGTCGAGGGCATCCTCCATGAACGCGACCGCGCCGGCATCCACGTGCAGGGGCACCTCGTAGCCTTCGTACGCACGATTGAACAGGTCCGCCATGCCTTCGAGCGAGAGTCCCGCGGCGTCCGTGATCGTGGTGGCGGGGGTCGGGGAAGGGGGATTGGGGCCGGGGGGCGTCAAGTAACCTCCAAACCGAGTCGGATCGCTTCAGGCTGCAACGCCCGAGGCCGGCCCGCATCTGATTGGCCATGGCGGACGTCGCCCGCTTGGACGAGAATACCGCTATCCCCACTTGGCCGACACGAGGAGATCCCATGCGCGCTCGCCTGCTGCTCACGATGTTGATGCTGTCGATCGCCGTTTCGCCGTCCTATGCCTCGTTCGGCGGCGGAAGCAAGCCCGACAACCCGCCTTCCCAGCCGTCCGGATCCACGACGGATGCGAGCGACCAGAAGACGCCGCGGCAGCAGGCGGAATCCTGGTACAACGACGCGTACGAGGACGTCACCCAGGCGAAGGACGCGCTCGCCAAGGAGAAGCCCGACACGAAGAAGGCCAACAAGCTGTTCAAGCGCGCGATCGACCGCGCGGACCGCGCACTCGAGTACGACAAGAGCTACTTCGAGGCGCTGAACCTGCAGGGCTTCTCCTATCGGAAGCTGGGCAACTACGAGAAGTCGCTCGCCGCCTACGCCGCGTGCCTGGCCATTCAGCCGGACTACGCGCCGGCGCACGAATACTACGGCGAGGCCCTGCTCGAGAGCGGTAATCGCGAGGGCGCCACGGCGCAGTTGGAGGAGCTCAAGCGCCTGAAGGCGGACGATCTCGCGAAGCAGCTCGAGGACGCACTCGCGGCGGCGCCGGCAGCGGACGTGTCGAAGGACGGCAAGGCCGGGAAGGGCAAGTCGACGAAGACCGACGCGAAGGATCCGAAGAGCACGGGCGCGACCTCGGGTTCGACGTCGGGCGAGTAGAGCCGGGCGCTCACGCAGCGCGCGTGAAGAAAGTTTCAGGCCGCGGGACGGAACGCCGTCCCGCGGCCTTCGTGTCGGGGAGCGCGCCGGCTCAATGGATCAGCGACACCGCCCGGGTCTCGACGGTTCCGCCGGCCGCGAGGCGAACGAAGTAGCGGCCGCTCTGCAACGCGCGCCCGTCGCTGCCGCGGCCATCCCATTGGAACGGGTGCTCTCCGGCGTCGAGCGGCAGGTCGGCGATCGTCGCGACGGTGCGGCCCGCCACGTCGTGCGCGGTGATCTGCACGCGCGCGGCGTGCGGCAGCGCGACCGCGAACGACACTCCGCCCCGCGAGGGATTGGGAGCGGGCGGGCGGGAGAACATCGGCTTGCGGATCACACCGGGTGGCGACACATCCGCCGTGGCCGTGGTCACGATGATCGAGCCCTCCATGTTGGGCTCGTGGATGAAGCAGAAGAAGTCGTGCCTCCCCGGCGTGGTGAACGTGAGCTCGGCCGAGCTCGTGGCATCGTCGAAGATGAGGCTGTACTCCGTGCCGGCGAGCGGGTCGCCCGAGTCCCTGCCGTTCGTGATGGTGTGGAATCCCGGCGCGGCGCGAACCCAGCGCACGATGGTCCCGGGCGCGACGAGGATGGTGTCGTGCTCGGTCCCGAGCGTGTCGCCGTCGGCGTCGAAGCGGACCGGGAACACGCGGAACACCGCGATCGCAGCATCGGCCGCGGTGGGCGCACCCGGGAGCTGGCGGCGAGCGATCGTGGTGCCGTGCGCGGTCTCGATGCGGAACGCGCCAGGATCGCCCGGCACCGCGGTCACCTTCGCCGGTGCGCATTGACCATGAACCGCGGCATGCAACCGCATGGGGCAGAGCAGGATGGAAACAGCGAACAACGCGGGCAGCAGTCGGTGCATGGATTCCTCGGGGGATGCCAACCCAGCTGATTATGGGCGTTCCGGCCCCGCAGTTCAGCAGGAAAATTCGCCCGGCGGCAGCACGCTCCCGGGATCCGGCACCACGCGTTTCGTTCCGGCAAGGGGTGCGTGGGGACCGGATTTGACGACCGGGGCTCGCGGGGAGGCGCCGTGCCGCCGTGCCGTCCCGGCCGGGCGCGCGACCGGGAACCGCGACGTGGTCGATTCCAGTTGAGGCGGGCCGGGTGGCGGCGCAGACTGCATACGGAGGTGCCATTCGCACCCTTGTGGAGCGCCGTCTCCCGGCGCAGCCGCCACGTTGCTTCCCTGGAGGTCCCCCATGCGTCTTCGCGACATCATCCTTGCATCGGTGTGCACCCTCGCTCTCGCCGCGCCGGCCATGGCCCAGACCACCTACATCTGCGTGCTGAGCGGTGCCTCCGAGGTGCCGGCCAACGCGTCGGTGGCGACGGGCAACGCCACGGTCGTCTTGAACGCCGCCCAGACCCAGCTGTCGGTCACTTGCCAGTTCGTGAATCTCTCCTCCACCTACACCGCTTCGCACATCCACGGCCCCGGGCCCGCCGGCACGAACCAGCCGGTGAAGTGGGGCTTCCTTCCGCCGGCCGCGCCGTGGGTGTTCGGCGGTGGGAACACCTCGGGCACGCTCACGAACTTCCTCGTGACCGGGATCACGCCGACCGACGTCACGAATCTCAACAACGGCCAGTTTTATGTGAACGTCCACTCGACTGTGTTCCCGGGCGGCGAGATTCGCGGGCAGCTGGGCTCGTCTCCCGTGCCGACGATGAAGACCACGTGGAATCGCGTGAAGGGGCTCTACCGGTAGCCGCCGGACTCCCATCCGAGGACGAACGGCACAGGGCCCGGATCGCTCCGGGCCCTGTGCCGTCTTCGCGTGCGGGCGGTGTCGCCGCGCCGGGCGCAGTCCGCGACCCGCTACTGGACCTTGCTCGCCTCGATGTTGAGCTCGATCGTGACGTCGTCCCCCACCATCACGCCGCCATTGTCGAGCGTCTGGTTCCAGTTGATGCCCCAGTCCTTGCGGTTCACCACCGTCGTCGCCGAGAACCCCGCCTTGCTGCCCCAGGACCGGCCCTCGATGCTCACCGCCGCCGAGCCCAGGTACTCCGCATCGAACGTCACCGGCTTCGTGACGCCACGCATCGTGAGATCGCCCGTGATCCTGAACTTGTTCTTTCCGGCGCTGGCGACCTTCGTGCTCCTGAACGTGAGCGTCGAGTCCTTGTCGCCATCGAAGAAGTCCGGGCCCCGGAGGTCGCTGTCGCGATTCTTGTTCCCCGTGTCGACGCTGGACACTCTCACCGAGGCATTCACCTTGATGGCGGAGGAGTCGGCCTCGTCGAACACGATCGTGCCGCTGACGTCGTGGAACACGCCGTGCACCTTGGCGAAGAAGTGCCGCACCTCGAAGCCGACTTCGGTATGGGCAGGGTCGATCTTCCAGGTGGTGGCCGCGGCGGAGGCGAGCGATGCGGTGACGGCGAGCGCGACGATCGAGGCGAGGAGACGAGTCGCGTACTTCATGCACATCTCCTTCGAGAGAGGTGGGGGAGCTGTCCGTGAGCCAGGCGCCAGCCGGGAGTGAATCCGTGGGTGCCTTCAGACGACTCGCGGCCGGCACCGTAACCGATTCCCCGGTTGAGATTGCGCCCGCGAGCAGGAGGCCGCGGATGATTGACCCGCGACTGACATGTGTTTTGACACACAATCTCTTCGGAGGACGCCTGGCCGGCAGGATGCGGCATGAGTTGAGCACTCCGCGCTTGCGTCGAATCTCGATCGCGAACAGGGTGTGAGCATGCGACGCCAGCCCAGGCCGCCCGCTCGCAGTGCGCAACACCATGCAGCGCATAAGGTTGAGGCGCGCCCGATCGAGGTGTGGCGCGACCCATGGGCGCTGGCGGTGGCGCTCTCGGTGGTTCCGGTCCTGATCGCGGCGCGAAGGGGCCTTCTCGGCGAGCCGGTGGCCGACGACTTCGGGTTCCTCCATCGCGCGCTACTCGGAGGGCGTCCCGACTGGCTCGGCGGGGGTGGGAGTCCGCTCTACTGGCGCCCGCTCTCCCGGCAGCTTTACTACCTGCTGCTGGGCCCGGTCATGCTCGCGCACCCGTTGCTGGTCGCGCTGCTGCAGGCCGCGCTGCTGGCAGGGGCCGGCGTGCTCCTCTATCGAGCGCTCCGGCCGTCGTGGCCCGCTCCCGCCGCGGCCGCAGCCGGCGCGTTCCCGCTTCTCCTCGAGGCGGATCGCCAGTTGATCGGGTGGGCGAGCTGCGCGCAGGACCTCCTCGCACTCCTCTTCGGCATGGCGGCACTCCACGCGCTCTCTCGCGCCCGGCGTCCCGCCGCACTCGCCTGGCTCGCACTGGCGCTTCTCTGCAAGGAGACCGCGATCGCGTTCGCACCGGCCCTGGCGCTCTGGCCCGCGCACCGGCGAACCGACGGCGCACCCGCCCGCGCCGGGGATCGCCTCCGCACCGGGGCGGGCGCCGCTGCCGTCCTCGCGACATGGTGGCTGGCACACGAGTGGGTGTCGCGCCGCGCCGGGCTCCTTCCGCCGCCGCACGCCGCGTCGGCCGGCGGCGCGGCGGGACTGCTGGCCAAAGCTGGGTGGGCGGCGCGCGGCGTGTGGCTCGACGCGCTGAGCGTTCGCGACCCGGGCGCCGTGACCGCCGCGTGGATGCCATGGGCCGTCCTGCTGGTGCTGGCGCCCACGCTCACGCTCGTGGCGACTCTGCCGAGCGGCCGGCAGCGGCTGCGCTCCGCCCTGCCGTGGCTCGGCTGGAGCGTGGTGTGGACCGGCATCGCGACGATTCCGCTCGCCACGTTCATGCCCGCGTGGTCCAGCCATCGCTCGGTCATCCCGGCGGTCGGGCTCGGCGTGGCGCTGGTGGCGCTCCTGCGGGCCGCGCCGCCGGCGCTGCTCGCTGTGCTCACCGGGCTCCGGCTGGTCGCGCTCCTCACCGGACCGGTTGCGCCGGAACGAATCGGGATCACCGGCTCCAACGTCGAGTTCGACTTCGCGCGCCTGAGTACGCTGCAGCGGCTGGCGCACCAGGTCCGCGCCACGCTCGTGGCCGCGTACCCGACGCTGCCGCGGGGCGCGCACCTGGCGCGCAACCAGTGGCCGCGCGGCACGCTGTTCGCGTTCCAGGACCCGCGCGCGTTCCAGGTCTGGTATCGCGACACGACGCTGCGCGTGATCGAGATGGCGGAGGTACGGGCCCACCCTCTCGATCCGCTCGCGGCCATCGTCGAGTTCGAGCCGCACCGTTCGCCCCAGGTCGCCATGATCTCGCCCGTTGCGCTCCGGCACATGCTTCTCGCCGCGGACTCGCTTCGCAATGGCCGCGACGAAGCGGCGCTGGCGTTGCTCGCCGATTTCGAAAAGCTGCAGCCGGACACGTCGTGCGCGGTGTTCATCGCCACGGGGCTCACGATCCGTGCCGGTGCGCTGCTCGAGCTGCGCCGCGACGAGGAGGCGGTGGCCACGCTCCGACGTGCGCTCGAGTACTACCCGCTGGTCGCAAGCGCGCATCGGATGATGAGCGAGTACTGGCGTGCCCATGGCCAGGTCGAGCCGGCGATCCGGGAGCTGCAGGAGCAGGTTCGCCTCTACCCCGGCGATGCCGGTGCGCGGGCGGAGCTGGACCAGCTCCTGCGCGAAGCGCGGGCCGGCCAGGCCGCTCCGGCGCGTTGACCGCTCACGCCCCCGGGAGCGCGAACGTCGCGCGGGACTCCTCGAACTCCCGAACACTCGTCCGGCCGTGTACGACGAGCTCCGCGAGCAACCGGCCGGTCAGGGGCCCGAACTTGAAGCCGTGCCCGGAGCATGCCGAACCCACGACCACGCGCGGATGGCCGGGGAGCGCGCCGATCAGGAAATGCTCGTCGGGCGTGTTGGTGTAGAGGCAGGTCTCGGCGTGGAGCGTGTCGCCGAGCGGCACCGCGAGCTGGGCTTTGAGGAAGTCGCGCACACGCTCGATCGCGGCGGGGGATGGACCGGGATGCTCGTCGGGATCGTCCGCACCGGCGCCCACACCGTGCAACGCGGCCTTGATCCCGGGCCGGCCGAACTCGGGCAGTCCGTAGTAGAGCCCGCCGGACGGTGAGCCGAGGTAGACCCAGACCGGGAACCGTCCCGGGCGGAGCGCGGCGGCCTCGGCGGCGAGGCCGAAGAAGCCCACGTGCTGGCGCTGGACGCTCGTGCGCGCGGCGAGCGACGGCACGAGCTGCCCCACCCACGCCCCGGCGGTCACGACGACGCGCTCGGCGAGCAACTGTCCGCGGTCTGTGTCGACCGCGATCGGGTCGCGGCTCGGATCGAGGCCGAGCACGCGCGTCTCCTCGAGCACGTGCACGCCCTCGATCCGGCAGCGCCGGTCGAGCGCGAAGAGCGCGTCGGCCGCCGCGATCACGCCGCCGGTCCGATCGTGGAGCACGGCATGCGCGTCGGGGAATGCGAACTGCGGGAAGCGCCGGCGCGCCTCGGCGGGTTCGATGCGCTCGACACCGCCCGCGCCCGCGCTCGCGACCGCGGCCGCCCACCGCTCGAGGTCGCCGTCGGGCGGCCCGAAGAAGATGCCGTCCGCGCGATGGACCAGCGTGCGGCCACTGTCGCGCTCGAGCTGCGGCCAGTCCTGTTCGTGCGCGACGCGAACGAGACGAACGTAGCGTGCGTCGGAGTAGGTGCTGCGCGTGATGCGCGCGAAGCCATGCGAACTGCCCCGGTCGTGGTGGAGCCGGAAGCGTTCCACCAGCGCGACACGCTCGACCCCCATTCGCGCCAGGTGCAGCGCGCTCGCGAGCCCGTTGACGCCGGCTCCCACGACCAGCGCGCCGAACGATCCGGGCGGGCTCACGCTTCGAACGTCGGCACGGGTGCGGACTCGCCGCGCGACACCACCACCGCCGCGGCGAGGTCGCCGGTCACGTTGAGCGTGGTGCGGCACATGTCCAGGAGCCGGTCCACGCCGAGGATCATGCCGATCCCCTCCGCCGGGATGCCCACCAGCCCGAGGACCATGGCGATCACGGGAAGTGAGCCGGCGGGCACTCCGGCGGTGCCGATGCCGCCGAGGATGCAGATGAACACCACCGTCCACTGCTGCGACAACGACAGCGGGACGCCGTAGAACTGCGCCAGGAACAGGATCGTCACACCCTCGAACAGCGCGGTGCCGTTCTGGTTCGCAGTGGTCCCGAGCGTGAGCACGAAGCGACTCACGTGCGGGGGGAGGTGGAGCTCGCGCTCGGCGGCGACGAGCGCCGTGGGCAGCGTGGCGTTGCTCGACGCGGTCGAGAAGGCGGTGAGCATGACGCCCCGCACGCCGCGGAAGAACGTGAACGGGCTCATGCCGCCGAACCACGCCACGCTCGCCGAGTACACCACGAACTGCTGGATCGCGAGCGCGAGCACCACGGTGAGCACGTAGGCCCCGAGTTGGCGCAGGATGTCGTAGCCGAGCCGCGCCGTGAGCGTGAACGTGAGGCAGGCGACCCCGACCGGTGCAATCCGGAGGACCAGGTCGAGGAGCCGCATGGTCACGTCGAACAGCCCCTGCAGCATCTCCTCCAGCCGGCGGGCGACCTCGGTGCGGGTGGCGGCGAGTCCGAACCCGAGGAGCAGCGAGAACACCATCACCGCGAGCATGTCGCCGTCCGCCATGGCGCGGACGATGTTCCCGGGCACGAGGCCGACGACGAAATCCACACCGGTCGCCCCGCCGGGGTTCGGGGCCGGTGCGGGGGCGGCACTGGCGTGCGAGAGGAGCCGCGATCGGAGTTCGGGCGAGAGCCCGGCGCCGGGCTGGATCAGCTTCACCATTCCGATGCCGATCAGGACCGCGAGCGTCGAAGCCACCACCGTGTACGCGAACATCTTGAGCCCGATCCGGCCGAGCGATCTCAGGTTCCCGAGCCCGGCCACGCCGAGCGCGAGCGCCGAGACGATGAGCGGCAGCACCAGCATGAACAGGAGCCGGAGAAAGATCGTGCCCGCCGGTTCCGTGACCAGCCTCACGAACCGCTCCAGTGCGGGCGTCCCGCCCCACGCCGCGTGCGCGACGACGCCGAGCAGTACGCCGAGCGCGAGGCCCGCGAGCATCCGGTAGGACTGGTCGAACTTCATGGCGCGGCAGTATCGCGGGCGCACTACCGGGGCGCAATCGCCATTCCCGGGTGGCGCGCCCGGGCCTATGCTCGCGACCGCATGCGACGACCGTTCGACTGCCCGCCCCGGCTCCGCTCCGTACCGGCGCACTGGTGTTGCCACTGCGCGCTGTCGCTCGTGCTGCTCGGGACCGCACCGACGCGCGCGCAGACCGTCCCCGACAGCTTCGCCGTCGAGACCCTGGCACCGGGGCTCGATTCGCCGTGCGGCTTCGAGTTCCTGCCCGACGGGCGGGTGCTGTTCGTCGAGCAGGTCACCGCGCGGGTGCGATTGTTCCGTGGAGCCGGGGGCGTCCAGGCCCGGCCGGTGATGACCGTGCCCGGCGTCGTCTCGGGGGGCGAGCGGGGCCTGCTCGGAGTGGCGGTGGACCCGGGATTCCCGCTCCGACCTTATCTCTACCTCTACTACAACACCGGCCCGGTGAATCACATCCGGATCGCTCGCTTCACGATGTCCGGCGATCTCACCGGCGTGGGGCTCGACGATCTCGTCGGCGACACGCTGTCGCGCTATGACGTGATCGACGACATCCCGGACGCGACCCCGGAACACAACGGCGGCACGCTGCGGTTCGGAGTGGACGGCCTGCTCTACGCCGGCATCGGCGAGGATGGCGTGCCGTGCGCGGCGCAGGACAGCGTGAGCCTGCGTGGCGTCCTCCTGCGCCTGCGGACGGACGCGCTTCCGCCCGGGCCCGGAGCCGCGTACCGCGCCCAGATCGCGCCCGCGGACAACCCGTTCGCGGCGTCCCCGGATTCGAACCTGCGGCTGGTGGCGGCGCTGGGGCTCCGCAATCCGTTCCGCTTCCAGGTGGATCGCGTGACGGGCACGCTGGTGATCGGCGATGTGGGGGAGAGCGCGCGCGAGGAGATCGACCTGCTCGCGCCACCGCTCGCGACGGCGAGCGGGCCGCTGGCCGGCGCCGCCGCACTCGGTGCGGACTTCGGATGGCCCTACCGCGAGGGGCTGCTGATCGGCGTGCACGTCAACGACTGCGGCACCCCGCCGCCGGCGGGGCTCACCGATCCGGTGTTCGACTACGACCGCACGTCCCAGGCGTTCGGCGCCGCCATCATCTCGGCCGGCGCCTATCGCGCGGTGGCAGGCGGCGCGCGCAACTGGCCGGCCGCGTACGACGGTGACCTGTTCGCGAACGACTACTACGCGGGCGACTTGCGCCGCGTCACGCACACCACCGCGGGGTGGGGCCTCGCGCCGATGGTGCCGGGACAAGCCTCGGCGGTGGCATGGGGCTCGGGATTCAGCCAGATCTCCGACTGGCGGCTCGGGCCGGACGGTGCGCTGTGGTTCTGCCGCCAGAGCGTCGGATTCGCCGCGAACACCGGCTCGCTCGGGCGCATCTCGGGGCCGGGCGGCCCGCCGCCGAATCAGCCCGCCGGGCTGTCACTCACGCTCCAGATCTCGCCGGCGCACGGCAGCGCACAACTGGCGGTGATCGTCGCATCGGGGCCCGTGAGCCTCCGCATCGTGGACCTGGGCGGGCGCGCGGTTCGCACGCTCCTCGACCATGCGGCCCCTGGAGCCCCACCCGGCATGCCGTTCACGGTGACCTGGGACGGACTCGGCGACGACGGCGTGGCGGCGCGACCGGGGGTCTACGTGGCGATGATCGAGGCCGACGGGCGTCGCGCCGGCGTGCGGATCCCGTTCCTGCGATAGCCGCGCGGCTGCGCTACACTCGGGGCGACCACCGTCACCATTCCGCGCGCGTCCCACGCGGACGCGCGCTCCGTTCGCTGGAGGTTCCGCTTGAGCACCACGACCACTCCCATTGCCGGCCGCATCGCCCCGGTGAGTGCGGCCTCGCTGCCCGAGTACTCGCCCACGACCTACGTGGACTTCAGCAAGCCGGACGCGCGCGCCGCGTACGAGAAGGCGCTCGCCGACGTGCGCGCCACCGCCGGCACGGAATACCCGCTGGTGATCGGGGGCGAACGGCTCAAGGGCTCGAAGACGTTCGATTCCACGAACCCGGCCCGGCCGTCCGAAGTGCTCGGGCGCTTCCAGTCCGGCACGGTCGAGCAGGCTGCGAAGGCCGTCGAGACGGCGTTCGCGACGTTCAGGAGCTGGTCGCGGGTGCCGGCCGCCGAACGCGCGGCGTATCTCGTCGAGGCCGCGAAGCGCATGAAGCAGCGCCGCCATCACTTCTCGGCGTGGATGACGCTGGAGATCGGCAAGAGCTGGAACGAGGCCGATGCCGACACCGCGGAAGCCATCGATTTCATGGAGTTCTACGCGCGCGAGATGCTGCGCTACGACGCTCCGCCGCCGCCGACCCAGATGCCGGGCGAGCGGGACACGCTCGTGTACCTGCCGCTCGGGGTGGGTGCGGTCATCCCGCCGTGGAACTTCCCGCTCGCGATCTGCGTCGGCATGGCCACGGCGGCGATCGTCACCGGCAACACCGTCGTGCTGAAGCCGGCCAGCGACACGCCGGGCATCGCCTGGCAGTTCGTGGCGCTCATGGAGGAGATCGGGCTGCCGCCCGGCGTCCTCAACTTCCTCACCGGCGACGGCGGCGTGGTCGGCGACACGATCGTCCGCCATCCGAAGACGCGATTCGTCTCGTTCACGGGCTCGCGGGACGTCGGCGTCGGCATCAACCGGCTCGCGGCCGAGGTGCCGCCGGGACAGAAGTGGCTGAAGCGCGTCGTGGCCGAGATGGGCGGGAAGGACGGCATCATCGTGGACGACGAGGCCGACCTCGACGCCGCGGCGCTGGGCGTGGCCCAGAGTGCGTTCGGGTTCGGCGGGCAGAAGTGTTCGGCGTGCTCGCGCGCGATCGTCGTGGATTCGGTCCACGATGCGTTCGTCGCCAGGCTCCTGCCGGCGATCACCAAGCTCGTGAGCCAGGGCGACCCGGCCCAGTACGGCACCTACCTCGGCCCGGTGGCGAGCGAGCGCGCCATGAACACGATCCTCCGCTATCTCGAGGTGGGAAAGGGCGAGGGCAAGCTGCTGCTGGGCGGCGGGCGCGTGCCGGGTGCGGACGGCTGGTTCATCCAGCCGACCGTGTTCGACGAGGTCGCGCCGACGGCGCGCATCATGCAGGAGGAGATCTTCGGCCCGGTGCTGGCGATCGCGCGTGCGAAGGACTACGACGACGCGCTGCGCATCGCGAACAACACCGAGTTCGGGCTCACCGGGGCGGTGTACACGAAGAACCCCGCCAAGCTGCAGCGCGCGCGCGAGGAGTTCTTCGTCGGCAACCTCTACCTGAACCGCAAGTGCACCGGCGCCATGGTGGGCTGCCACCCGTTCGGCGGCTTCAACATGAGCGGCACGGACAGCAAGGCGGGCGGACGCGATTACTTATTGCTCTTTCTCCAGGCAAAGAGCATCGCGGAGAGGCTGGGCTGAACTCCGAATCGTCCGCGCATGCTCGAGGCCGGTGGCACACGCCGCCGGCCTCGGACTTTTTTCCCCCACACGAGATCCGCCTGCCGGTTCAGCGATAGTGCACCTTCACGCTTCCCCAGCTGCTCCGCCGCGTGGCATCCACGAAGCCGTCGCAGGAGTGCGAGTGGTGCGAGCCGAAGATCAGCTGGTCGGAGATGTCGACGACGCCGTCGCAATTGAAGTCGGCGGTCGGGTCGGCGGTCCCGAGCTTGGCTGCGAAGAGCGCGTCGTCCGCGTCCACGATGCTCACGCACACGCCGTTGCCGTTCTGGTCGGGCGAGGCCACGCTGCGCGTGGCCAGGAGCACGCCATTCGCATACACCTTCATGGCGGAGCCCGGGCAGACGCCGCCGGCGCGTACCGGGAACACGACCCAACCTTCCACGTTGGAGAACATGCGGACCGTGCGCGCGGTCAAGTTGAGCACGTAGGGGTCGCTGGGAATGGGTGGGCATAGATACACGCCCGCGCAGCTCGAGAAGTCCAGCACGACGGTGGCCCCGTTGAGGGGGTTGTTCGCCGCATCCCGGGCCACGACCTTGAACGTCATGTCGCCGAGCGGACACACGGCCAGGCACGGCGGCACACTCGAATTGGCGGGGGAGGGAGCTCCGGCGATCGCATGCGCGGCGGTCAGCAGCGACGAAACGGCGAGGAATGAAATCAAGCTGAGGGGTCTCATCGGATCCTCCGGCCGAGTCCCTTCAGCAGTCACTCGCGGGAGTAGCGCACGCGATCCCGAGTATAGGGCAGGTGCGAGCCATCCGCCGCGAACTCTAGCAGCGCGACGCCCCCGACCGAACCGGAAAGTGAACCTGGAAACAACGCCGTGAGCACCACGAACTCAGGCGCGCGGGTGCTTCCCTGGTGGCTTGCTCGCCCGCGCCTTTGGTTTCGCGGCCGGCTTCACCGCCGGCGTTGCTGCGTGGCCTACCTTGGCCTTGCCGACAGGCTTGGGCGCTTTCGCGCCCGGTCTCGGGGACGCGGCCGCACGCGCAAGACGTGCGCTTCCCCGGCCACGCGCCAGGAGCGCGGCGTGGAACTTCTCCCACGGCAGCGCGTTCAGCACGTCGGCCTTCGTGAGCCCGGCGCGCCGGGCCTGGAACACGCCGAAGCGCAGGTTGTCCAACTGGCCGATCGCGTGCGCGTCGGTGTCGATCACGAACCGGCAACCCTTTTCGCGCGCGATGCGGGCGTTGACATCTGAAAGATCGAGTCGCTCGGGAGAGGCATTGATCTCCATCGCCACGCCGCGTACGGCCGCCTCCTCCGCGACGCGCGCGACGTCGAACGGCACCGGCTGCCGCGATCCGATCATCCGGCCGGTGGGATGGCCGAACGCATGCACCATCGGGTTCGACACGGCGCGCAGCGCGCGTGCCGTGGCGGCCTCGGCGGTCATCTCGAATCGCGAATGGATCGAGACGATGACCCAGTCGAGCAGCCCCAGCGTCTCGTCATCCAGGTCCAACTCGCCGTCGCCGAGGATGTCGACCTCCAGGCCGTGCAGGATCCGGATGCGGGCGTGCCGCTTGCGTGCCGCTTCGATCTCGCCGACCGACTTCCGCACGCGCGCGGCGTCGAAACCGTTCGCCATCGCGAGCGCCTTGCTGTGCTCGGTGATCGCCACGTACTCGTAGCCGTGCGCCAGCGCCGCTTCGACCATGGCGTCGATGGAGTCGCGTCCGTCGCTGCGCGTCGTGTGCATGTGCAGGTCGGCGCGAAGATCCTCGAGTTCGACGAGCTTCGGCAGCCGATCCTCACGGGCCAGCTCGATCTCGCCCCGCATCTCGCGCAGCTCGGGCGGGATCCAGGCGAGGCCGAGCGCGCGATACACGTCCTCCTCGGTGCGCGCCGCCACGACGCGCTCGCCCTTCGTGAGCCCGTACTCGTTCAGGCTCAGGCCCTTGTCGATCGCCAGCCTCCGCAGCTCGATGTTGTGCTCCTTGGAGCCGGTGAAATAAAGCAGCGCCGCGCCGAAGCTGGCCTCCGGCACGACACGCAGGTCGGCCTGGAGTCCCGAGGTGAGCCGCACGCTCGACTTGGTGTCCCCGTGCCCGAGCACGTCGGCGACGGATTCGTGCCTGGTGAACGCGCGCATCACCTGCGCGGCGTCCCCGCCGCAGACGAGTACGTCCAGGTCGCCCACGCTCTCGCGGCGGCGGCGGAACGAGCCCGCCAGCTCCACCCGCTTCACGCCCTCGAGCGCGCGCACGCGTTCGGCCAGCGCATGCGCCAGCGGCCACGCGCTGGCGAGCAGCATGCGCCCGGACCACTGCGACGCCGTGGCGAGCGCCTTCAGGACGTTCTGCTCGACCTTCTCGCCGAACCCGGGCAGGTCCCGCAGCTCGCCCGCCTTCGCGGCCTTCTCGAGCGCCGCACGCGTGCGGATGCCGAGCGCGTCGAACAGCGTCTTCACCCGCTTCGGGCCGAGCCCCTGCAGCTCGGTGAAACCCACGATCTCCCCCGGGTACTTCTTCTCGAGCTCGTCGAGCGTCTCGGTGTGGCCGTCGGCGACGAGGTCGCGGATGTGCTGCGCGATCCCCTTGCCGATGCCGGGCAGGGCCTCGAGCGCGCCGGGCTCGCCGGCGAGCGCGGCGAGTGACTCGCCGTGATTCTCGACGACGCGTGCGCCCTCCTTGTACGCGCGGACGCGGAAGGGATTCGCGCCGTCGATCTCGAGCAGCGTGCCGATCCGGGCGAGCGTGCGCGCCAGGTCGGCGTTGCTGAGCGCCCGGCTCACGGTCGCTCGCCGACGCGCTTCAGGAACGCGCGCTCGTCGATCACCTTCACGCCCAGCCGCCTCGCCTCCTCAAGTTTCGAGCCGGCGCCGGGGCCGGCCACGACCAGCGTGACCTTCCTCGACAGCGTGCCGGAGACCCGGGCGCCGTGACGCTCGGCGAGCCGCTGCGCGTCGGGCCGCGGCATGGTCTCGAGCCCGCCGGTGAACACGACGACCTCCCCGTCGAGCGCGCGTGGACCGGTGGGCCGCGTCTCCGCCACGGGTCTCACACCCGCCTTGAGCAGCCGGTCGAGCACCCGGCGATTGCGTGGGTTGGCAAAGAAATGATGCACGCTCTCCGCCACCTCCGGGCCGATGCCACGGATATCCTGCAATTGCTCCGGTGACGCCTCGCGCAGGTCGCTCAACGAGCCGAAGTGGTCCGCGAGCAGGCGTGCGACGGTGTCGCCCACGTGCTCGATGCCGAGCGCGAACAGGAACCGGTCGAACCGCGGCCGCTTGCTCGCCTCGATCGCGGCCAGCAGGTTCTCGATGCTCTTCTCGGCGAACCCTTCGAGCTGCACGAGGTGGATCGGCGTCAGGTGGTAGATGTCGGCGAGGTCCTTGACCAGATCCCGCGCGAGCAACTGCTTCACCGTCTTCTCGCCGAGACCGGCGATGTCCATGGCGCCGCGCATCGTGAAATGCACGATGTGCCGCTCGAGCTGCGCCGGGCAGGCGAGCCCGTTCGTGCACAGGTGGGCGGCGCCCTCGCGCACCACCTCCGAGCCGCAGACCGGGCACTTCGCGGGCAGCTCGAAGCGCCGGGTGCCGGAGGGGCGCTTGTCCACGAGCACTTCGACCACTTCGGGGATCACGTCGCCGGCGCGCCGCACGCGCACCGTATCGCCGACGCGCACGTCCTTGCGGTCGATCTCGTCCTGGTTGTGCAGCGTCGCGCGGCTCACCGTGACGCCGGACACGTCCACGGGCTTCAACTGAGCGACCGGCGTCAGCTTCCCGGTGCGTCCCACCTGCACGAGAATGTCGACGATCTGCGTGACCTCTTCCCGCGGCGGGAACTTGTAGGCCACCGCCCAGCGCGGCGAGCGCGAGCGCATCCCGAGCCGGGTCTGGACCGCGCGATCGTCCACCTTGATGACGACGCCGTCGACTTCGTAGGGCAATTTGTCACGGCGCGCCAGCAGCTTCGCGTGAAATGCCAGCGCCTGCGCGAGGCCGTGGCAGAGCTTCACGTCGGACTCGACATGAAAGCCCCATGCACGCAGGCAGTCGAGCATCTCGTGCTGCGTGGGGAAGGGGTGCGGACCGCGTGCGGGCGGCTCATAGGCCATGATCTCGTATGCAAAGAAATCCAGCTTGCGGCTCGCGGTGATGCTCACGTCCAGCTGTCGAACGGTGCCCGAGGCGGCGCTGCGCGCGGCCGCGAACGGTTCCTCTCCGGCGACGATCAGCCGCTGGTTCAGCTCCTCGAACGCCGCCAGCGGGATCAGCACCTCGCCGCGGATCGCGATCGTGCCGCGCACCGGCGGGCCCGCTTCGCGCAGCCGGAGCGGGATGGCCCGGATGGTGCGCAGGTTCTCCGTGACGTCCTCGCCCACGTCGCCATCGCCGCGCGTGGAGCCACGCACCAGGACCCCGTCGTCGTACACGAGCTCGATCGACAACCCGTCGAACTTGTGCTCGGCCATGTAATCCACTTCCTCGGCGAACAATCCCTCGTCGAGCCCGAGGCCCTTCTTGACGCGCTCATCGAATTCCGCCACTTCCCGTTCGTCCATGAGCGAGTCGAGCGACAGCAGCGGCCGGACGTGCTTGACCTTCTTGAAGCCCGCGCGCAGGCCGCCGCTCACGCGCAGCGTGGGCGAATCGCTCGCACGCAGGTCGGGATACTCGCGCTCCAGCTCCTGGAGTTCCCGCATCAGCCTGTCGTACGCCGCGTCGGCGATCGTCGGCTTGTCCAGCACGTAGTAGCGATGGTCGTGTTCGCGGATCTCTTCCGACAGCGCTGCGATGCGCTGTTTCGCCTCGACCTTGGTCACGCCTTCACCCCGCTTCGCTCGAGCACGCGCACATGGTGCGCCGGCGTGAGCGGCATCACCGACAGGCGCGTGATTCGGACGAGCTCGGTGGTCCTGAGCACGGGGTCCGTCCGGAAGTCCGCGAGCGGGACGCGGTTCGCGAACTCCCGCACAGGCTTCAAGTCGACGACCACGCGCTTCGGGTCACCCAGCTTGGGATCGGGATAGGCGCCACGCGTGATCTCGGCGAGGCCGACCGCGGCCTTGTCCTTCCCACTGTGGTACACGATCACCGTATCGCCCTTCTTCACGGCGCGCAGGTGGATGAGCGCGGTGGCGTTGGAGACGCCCTCCCACACCACGCGTTTGTCGCGTGCGAGGTCGGCGTAGGAGTATTCGGAGGGCTCTGTCTTGAACAGCCAGTGGGCCATGGGGCGAAGAAGTTAGCCCCGCCGGCCGGGTCCGACAAGGAGTGACGGGTGAGCCTTCTGACACTGCGCGTGGCCGCGCTGAGCGCGCTGATTCCCGTGATCGTGGCCTACGCCGACGCACCCTGGCGCACGTTCGGGCAGCGCTACGTCGCGCACCGCTGGCCCGAGCGCATGGTGCTGTTCTCGATCGAGCTGAACCTGCTGCTCCTGTGGGCGCTCGCGAAAGTTCTGATCGGCCGCGACGCCGCCCTGGCGCCCGAGTCGCTGCGCGGCGTGCTCGCCGGCGTCGGCGCGTTGCTCGCGTGGGGGGCCGCCGGATTCGCGGTCTGGGCCAAGCTCACGCTCGGCCGCTGGTTCTCCGCCTCGTTCGCGGTCAAGCCCGGCCACGAGCTGGTCACGCGCGGGCCCTACGCCATCGTCCGCCATCCGATGTACACGTCCCTGATCCTCGTCGGCGTGGGACTGGCGTTCGCCTGGGACAGCTGGGTCACGCTGGGCTTCGCGCTGATCTTCGCGGTGCCGTTCTGGATGCACACCGCGATCGAGGAGCAGATGCTCGAGACGCACTTCGGGGACGAGTGGCGTACGTACAAGGCGCGCGTGCCGAGGCTGGTGCCGGGATGGCGGACGAGTTGAGGACGATCTTCCGCGATTGCGATCTTCACCCCGAGTGTCCGTCCAGCTCGGGTGTCGCCTGACGAGCGGGATCAGGTGCACGTTCGGTGTCGTCATCCGGAACCGTTCGCCGTCTGCGTGGCCGGCTCCGCCCGGTTGAGAGCCTGCTGCCGCTTTCCGCGCATGAAATCGGATCCGAACGTGCACTCGGCGGCGTACTGGTTGTGCGCGCGGCAGCGCAGCCGCAGGTTGTCGAGGGTCGCGGCCCCTCCGCGCGCGACCGGGTGCACGTGGTCGTACTCCACTCGCGTGCGTTCGTCGCAGCGCTTCCCTGTCTCGCTCACGAACGTGCATCGGCCGTGGTCGCGCTTCCAGACGGCGCGTTGGACTTCGGCCGGGATGTAGCGAGCGCTCCTGCCGCCGCGTCGCGGGCCCGGGCGGACGGCGGCGGCGACTTTCTGCTTCTCGACCCGCTCGACCATCTCGGGGAGCGCCCGCTGCAGGACGGCCTCGACATCGCCGGAAGGCACCGCGTGACCGAGCAGCGACTGCGCGTAGCGCAGCAGATCGTGCGTCTCCTGGCCCATGGTGAGCTGCAGCGTGAACCGGCC
>CAYSWZ010000228.1:0-18904 GCA_964434945.1 uncultured bacterium
GGCGTCGGAGCGCCCGATCGCGTCGGCGACGCTCGTGGCCTTGAGGATCTCGTCGACCGTCTTGAGGATGGTGCGGGGCGTGATGCCGTGCTGCAGGTTCCAGGCGTGCTGCTTCTCGCGCCGGCGGTTCATTTCGGCGATGGCGCGCCGCATCGAGTCCGTGATCCGGTCGCCGTAGAAGATGACCCGGCCGCCGGCGTTGCGGGCGGCCCGGCCGGCGGTCTGGATGAGCGACCGCTCGGAGCGCAGGAAGCCCTCCTTGTCGGCGTCGAGGATCGCGACCAGCGAGACCTCGGGCAGGTCCAGCCCCTCGCGCAGCAGGTTGATGCCGACCAGCACGTCGAAGTCCGCGAGGCGGAGGCCGCGCAGGATCTCCACCCGCTCGAGCGCGTCGATGTCGCTGTGCAGGTAGCGGACCTTCACCCCCATCTCGGTCAGGTAGTCCGTCAGGTCCTCCGACATCCGTTTCGTGAGCGTGGTGACGAGCGTGCGCTCCTTGCGCGCGACGCGCTCGCGAATCTCGGCCAGCAGGTCGTCCACCTGGCCGTCGACCGGCTTCACCACCAGCTCGGGATCCTCGAGCCCGGTGGGGCGGATGATCTGCTCCACGACCACGCCCTTGCTCCGCTGCAGCTCGTACTCCCCCGGCGTCGCGGAGATGTAGACCGTGGGTCCGACCAGCGCCTCGAACTCGGGGAACTTGAGCGGGCGGTTGTCGAGCGCGCTCGGCAGCCGGAAGCCGAAGTCCACCAGCGTCTGCTTGCGCGAGCGGTCGCCCTCGTACATGCCGCCGATCTGCGACACGGTGACGTGCGACTCGTCGATGATCGTGAGGAAGTCGGCCCTTCCGTCCGCGCCGCGGGGGAAGTAATCGAGCAGGCAGCCCGGCCGCTCGCCGGGCGCACGCCCGGACAGGTGCCGCGAGTAGTTCTCGACTCCCGGGCAGGTGCCGTGCGCCGCGAGAAGCTCCAGGTCGTACTCGCTCCGCTGCTGCAGCCGCTGGGCCTCGAGCAGCCTGCCCTCGCCCCTCAGCACCGCGAGCCGCTCGCGCAGCTCGGCGCGGATGCTGCCGAGCGCGGCCTGGATGCGGGCCTCTGGCGTCACGAAGTGCTTCGCGGGATAGAGCGCCAGCCGGTCCATGACGCGCAGCGTCTTGCCGCTCACGGGGTCCACGGTGGCGAGCCGCGAGACCACGTCGTCCTCGAGTTCGATCCGAACGTGGAAGTCCTCGTAGGCGGGCTTCACCTCGACCACGTCGCCGCGGACGCGGAACTGGCCGCGCGACAGGTCGAGGTCGGTGCGCTGGTACTGGATCGCGACCAGCTGGTCCAGCAGCTCGCGCCGCTTGAGCGCGGTGCCGGCGCGCATGTCGATGCGCATGCCCTTCCAGTCCTCGGGCGTCCCCAGTCCGTACAGGCAGGAGACGCTCGCCACGATCACCACGTTCTCGCGTTCGAGCAGCATGGACGTCGCCTGCAGCCGGAGCCGGTCGATGTCGTCGTTGATGCTGGCGTCCTTGGCGATGTACGTGTTCGTGGACGGCACGTACGCCTCGGGCTGGTAGTAGTCGTAGTAGCTCACGAAGTAGCCCACGCCGTCCTCGGGGAAGAACTGCCTGAACTCCCCGTAGAGCTGGGCGGCGAGCGTCTTGTTGTGCGAGATGACGAGCGCCGGCCTGCCCCACTCCGCGATCACGTTCGCGATGGTGTAGGTCTTGCCGGAGCCGGTGACGCCGAGCAGCGTCTGGTGCGCATCGCCCGCGCGCAGGCCGGCGACGAGCTCGGCAATGGCCTGCGGCTGGTCGCCCGCGGGCGCGTAGGGAGACTGGAGGTGGAAGCCCATGGAGGGGCGAGGGTAACCGAGGGTCGGGCACGGGTCGAGGCAGGAACGGCGCGCGTGGAAGCGTGCGCGCGCCGGGCGCCGTGCGCCGCACCGACTACCAGCGCTGTCGCGCCGTGTACGTGAGCACGACCTCCTTGCCCGCCGCCACGGGAACGGTGAACTTGATCAGGTTGGCGTCTGCGCGCGATGCGGGCAGCGAGGACTTGAGCACCTCCGTGTCGCCACTCGCGGGCTCCTCCACGCCGATCGTCGTGTCCACGCTCTTCCGGTTGCGTAGCTTGATCTCGACCGAGACCTCGCGCTCGCGATCGCTCACCCGGTGCTCGGACGTGACGTGCCGCTCGGCGGCGAGATCGAATGCGAAGCCCATGTCGAGCGTGAGCTTCTCGTCCACGGCCGTGTGCCGGACCTGGGTCTCGCCGGTGAGCTGCAGGTCCTTGTCGGCGTCGGGCGCATAGCAGCGCACGCGGCCGGCGGGGATCGGCGCACCCACGCCGTCCTTCGCCGAGTTCACCATCTCGAGCTGCGCCTGCACGCCGCTGCCGCTGCCGCTGCGGTACGTGTAGAGCGGCTTCACGGTCACGCTCTTCTGCTCGAGCAGCACCAGCATCTGGCTCTCGCGGTCGCGCAGCGTGGCCGTGCCGGGAAGCGTGTACAGGTGGTATTCGGAGAACGACTGCTCCGAGGGCGGCCCGCCCGCAACGCCATCGGCCGCCGAGACCTTCATCATCGCCATCATCTCCCGCCGCGGCGCCGGCTGGCTCACGCGCGCCACGTCGCCGGCGATCAGCTTGACGCGCGCGTCCTCGTACGTGCGCCCGGTGGTGTTCTCCACGCGCACGACCGCCGACCACTGCGCGCTCGTCTCGCCGGTGCGCACGAGCGTGTGCTCGGCCGCCCACGACAGGCCCCCGGTCAGGTACTGGAGCTCCGCCGTGCCGCCGCCCTTCTTGCCGCCCTCGACCACGGCCTCGATCGCGGGCCTGAGCGACAGCCCGGCCTCCGGCTTCGCGAGCCGCACCTCCTGCATCGCCTCACGCGACAGCATCGACAGCCCGCCGTCGTCGCCGCGCACCACCAGCCAGCCGCCGTCGGCCGAGAGCAGCGTGCCCTCGGTGATCCGCTCGTTCTTGGACACGGCGCGCACACGCGCACCGATGGCGTGCTCCAGGAGCCCGTCGCCGGTGGCCACGTCCCAGCGATACGCGAGGCGGGCGAGTCGGCCGCTGCTCGGCACCAGTCGCAGCGCCGAGGCGTCGAGCCGGTTGGAAACGCCCTCGAGTCGCAGCGTGTCGCGACCGCCGCGGAACTCGAGCGGGCGCGTCTCCTTCACGAGCCCCAGGTCCGAC
Source organism: uncultured bacterium (assembly GCA_964434945.1). GTDB lineage: Bacteria > Eisenbacteria > RBG-16-71-46 > RBG-16-71-46 > RBG-16-71-46 > JAIOPA01. The sequence continues at coordinate 3,192 of CAYSWZ010000228.1, forward strand.
GTGTAGAGCGTGAGCGAGGGTCCGGCGCCCGCGGACACGGGAGCGGCGGCGAGCGCGGCGGCGAGAATGAGAAGAACGCGTGGCTTCATGGTCGGGATTCCTCCGGGGTGGGGGCGCCGGAGATACGCCGGGGACCCCGCATCCATTCCACGCCAGCGTAGCCCCGTTCCCGGGCGGCCGCGAAGGCGCCTCCTCCGAAAGGCGCATTGACGTCCGGACCCGGGCGGGCGCTCAGTCGAGGGAGTCCGAAGTCGCCGTTCCACGCTTTCGAGTGCCTCGGAGGCCCGCCATGCCGTTCGATCCCGCCTCTCGTGTCCAGGACTTCCTCGTGTTCGGGGAGTTCGGCGACGTGAACCCCAGCATCACCGATTCGTCCACGTTCACGTTCCTGGACCCGCAGCGCATGGAGGACGCGTTCGAGCACGAGATCGAGGGCTGCTTCCTGTACTCCCGGCACTTCAACCCGACCAACAAGCATCTCGCCGAAGCGCTTGCGCGCATGGAAGATGGCGAGTCCGCTCAGGTCATGGCGTCGGGTATGGGAGCGATCTCGACGACGCTCATGGCGCTCACGGCGGCGGGGGACGAGATCATCGCCGGACGGACGATCTACGGCGGCACGTACGCGCTCTTGAAGAACCTGCTTCCCCGCTTCGGCGTGACGACCCGCTTCGTGGACCTCGCCGACCCCGCGGCGGTGCTCGCGGCCATGACGCCGCGCACGCGTGTGCTGTTCTGCGAGACGATCAGCAACCCGCTGCTCGAAGTGAGCGACCTGCCCCGGCTCGCGGAACTCGCGCACGCGCACGGCGCGCGGCTCGTGGTGGACAACACGTTCAGTCCCATGATCCTGTCGCCGCTCCGCCACGGGGCGGACGTGGTCGTGCACAGCCTCACCAAGTTCGTGAACGGCACCAGCGACTGCGTCGCCGGTTGCGTCGTCGCCACGCACGAGTTCCTCGCGCTCTTGAACGACATCAATGCCGGGCCGAGCATGCTGCTGGGCCCGGTGCTCGACGCGACCCGGGCGGCGGGGATCCTGAAGAACCTGCACAGCCTGCACGTGCGTATCCGGCAGCACGGCAGGAACGCCCTGTTCCTGGCACGGCACCTCGAGTCGAGGGGCTATTCCGTGCACTACCCCGGGCTCGCGAGTCATCCGCAGCACGCGCTGCTCGCCCGGCTCATGAATCCCGGCTACGGCTGGGGCGGCATGCTGACGCTGGACGCCGGCGATCACGCCACTGCGAACCGGCTCATGGCCTACATGCAGCGCGACAAGGTCGGATATCTCGCCGTGAGCCTCGGCTATTTCAAGACGCTGTTCAGCTCCCCGGGCAGCAGCACGTCGTCGGAGTTGCCCCCCGAGGCACGCGCTGCGGCCGGCATCTCCCCCGGGCTCATCCGCTTTTCCGTCGGGCTCGACGAGGACATCGCGAACACTCTGGTGCGCATCGAGCGCTGCATGCAGGAGGCAGGGGTGTCGCCGGGCAGGGCCCCGCTCGCAGCGACCCGCGGCGCACCGTAGCGATTCCCGTCATTCCCGCCTGCGGTAAACCGCGAGCAGGTAATGATGTCCGGGCGCGGCCGAACGGAACACGCGAAGTGCGCGGAGCCGGACGGCGAGTCCATCGGGGTCGTCGCGCACGGGCTCAGGCGGCGGCTCACCCGGTGTCGGCGACTCGAGATAGTGCCGCGCGAACTCGGGATGCGCCGCCAGCCGATCCTCCATCTCGGAGAACGGGTAGACGGGCTGCTCCGGCCGGAGCGGCGCGTACGACTCGCCGCTCGCGAGGAACGACAGCACGACATAGCGCGGTCGCTGGTCGAAGATGTAGTCGAGGTCGAACTGCTTGGCCATGAACGCTCCCGGGCTCGCCGCGATGTGTCGATCGGTGAGCCCGGTGACGTCGATGATCCGCTGCTCGCGCAGGCGGTAGGCGATCCGGCCGATGTCCATGAGCACGACCGCATCCCCGGGGCGCGCATCCCCGTGCAGCCACTCGGCGAGCGCCGCGTGCCCGGTCTCCGATCCGCGCGCGACGATCGCCGCGGAATCGATCAGCTCACGGCGCTCGCCGCGCTGGCTCCACCCGGCCACGGCCAGCGCCACGAGCAGCAGCGCGGCTGCCGCCGCGGGCCGCGATCGGATGCCCCGCGCCGCGAGCCGAAGCCAGCCGACCGCAACCACCGGCGCGAGGAGCGGCAGGTAGGGCACCAGGAGGCGATGCCCGAGCATCCAGTCGCCGCCGGTGTAGAACGGCAGCGCGCATCCCAGCAGCGCCACGCCGCCGACCACCAGGCCGGTCCTCGCCGAGCGGGGCTCGCTGCCCCAGCCCGCGAGTGCGAGCAACAGCCCGCCAATTCCGAGAAAGGGTGCGGACGCTCCCTGCACCACGTACGTGATCCGGTCCCCCGATCCTCCCGCTTTCGCCTGGAACGTGTTCGGGAGCCACGCGCCGTCGTAGGCGATGCGCCGGAAGAGCAGGTGCGCGCCGATCAAGACGAATCCCAGCGCCCCGGCGAGGAGCCAGTCGCGCCCGGGAAGGCGGCGAGGCACTCCGCCGCCCGGTTCGCGCTCGCCCCCGGGCGGAATCGGCGCTCGTGCGCCACCGGCCAGCACCCAGCACACGGCGAACACGAGCGGGCCTTCCGGGCGCGTGAGCGCGCCGAGCGCGAGAAGAACGGCGCCCGCACGCGCGGCCCGGGGCGTCGCGATCGCCATGCCCCACGTGCCCCAGATGAGCAGCGCGGCGTAGAGCGAAGTCTCCAACCCGGAGACGGCGTTCAACTGGAAGCCGGGTGCGCAGGCGACGAGCCCGGCCGACGCGAGCCCCGCGATCTCGGAGCGCGGCCGCGTGAGGTTCGCGCATCGTGCCAGCCAACGCCCCACGCCGTAGCTGCCCGCGAGCGCGGCCAGTGCCGAGCAGAGGCCGATCGCCTTGCTGGCGGGCAGCGCAGCCTCCGGACCGGCGACGCGGACGACGAGCGCGAGCAACGCCATCCAGAGAAAGTTGCTGTAGCCCTCGACGTGCTCCGCGACGTTGAAGTAGGGCCCGCGCCCATGTGCCCAGTTGAAGCTGTAGCGGAACGTGATCCAGGCGTCGTCCACGGTGTGCGGCAGGAACGGCAGCGCGAGCACGACGAACACCGCGAGCACCGCGAGCACCGCGCCCAGGGCGAGCGCGCCGGCGAGTCGCGACTGCCCGCGGACGTTCGCGACGGCGGGCGTCGAGGTGCTGCGTGCCGGGCGCTTCATCGCCTCACTCCGCGCGTCCGGTCCGGGAGCGACGGACGGCCGCCGCTACGCCCGCACCAAGCCCGGGCCCTGCCGCCGGGAAGCGCTTGCGGGCTTCGCCCGCCTGGAGGCGCGCCCGCCGCTCATTCCCGCACCGAGCTCAGGCTCTGCTGGGCGCGCTTCAGCTTGTCCAGCGTTTCCTCGAGCTGGGCGAGGCGTTCGTTCTCGCGGTTCACGATCTCGGGTTTCGCCTTCCGCAGGAAGTCCTGGTTCCGGAGCTTCTTCTTCACCAGCTCGAGGTCGGCGAGCAGCTTCTGCGCCTCGCGCGCGAGCCGCGCGCGCTCCTCCGCCAGGTCCACCAGCCCGTCGAGCGGCAGGAAGACTTCGGCCCCCTGGACCACGGCCGACGCGGCGACCGCCGGACGCGCGCCGTCGCGCGACAGCGTCAGCGTCTCGATGCGCGCGAGCGGCTTGACCTGTGACTCGAGCTTCTTCAGCAGATCGAGCTGCGCGCGGTCGCCGCGCACGACCACCGGCACCGGCTTGCCCGGCGCGATCTTCGACTCGACGCGCAGGTTGCGCACCGCGACGACGATGTCCTGGAGGAACGTCACCTCGCGCTCGGCCTCGGCGTCGAACCACGCCTTTTTCGCCTTGGGCCACGCCGCGGTCGCGAGCGTGTCGCCGTCGTGCGGGATCGCCTGCCACAACTCCTCGGTCACGTACGGCATGAACGGATGCAGCAGCCGCAGGATGCCGTCCAGCACCTTCCAGCTCACCCAGCGCGCCGTGCGCAGGTCCTCCCGCTGGTCGGCGGACATGCGCTCACCCAGGTCGGCCAGCGCCCAGCGGGGCTTCGCCATCTCGAGGTACCAGTCGCAGTACTCGTCCCACGCGAAGTGGTACACGGCCTGCGCGGCCTCCGCGAAACGGTAGGTCTTGAGATTGCGCGTCACGTCCTTCGCGGCATTCGCCAGGCGCGAAAGGATCCAGCGGTCGGCGAGCGTGAGCCGGAGCTGCGACTCCTTGACGCCTTCCAGGTCCTCGCCGCCCAGCCGCATGCTGACGAGCTTGGTCGCGTTCCACAGCTTGTTCGCGAAGAACTTCCCGGACTCGAGGCGCTTCGCGTCGAACAGCAGGTCCTGCCCGGTCGGCGTCTGCACCATGCAGAACCGGACGCTGTCGGCGCCGTACTTCTCCATCATCGCGTTCGGGTCGGGCGAGTTGCCGAGCGACTTGCTCATCTTCCGGCCCTGCGCGTCGCGCACGATGCTGGTGAAGTAGACGTGCGCGAACGGCGCCTCGCCCATGAAGTGGTAGCCGGCCATGATCATGCGCGCGACCCAGAAGAAGATGATGTCGCTGCCGGTGACCATGAGGCTGTTGGGGTAGTAGCGCGCCAGGTCCGCCGTCTGCTCCGGCCAGCCGAGCGTCGCGAACGGCCACAGCCACGACGAGAACCACGTGTCGAGCACGTCCTCGTCCTGCGTCCAGCCCTCGCCGGCCGGCCGGTCCGTCGACACGACTGTCTCCTCGCCGCGGTACCAGACCGGGATGCGGTGCCCCCACCAGAGCTGCCGCGAGATGCACCAGTCGCGGATGTTCTCCAGCCAGTTCAAGTAGACCTTCTTCCACCGCGCCGGGAACATCTTCACCTTGCCCTTCTTCGCGGCCTCGATCGCGGGCGCGGCGAGCGGTGCCATCTTCACGAACCACTGCCACGACAGGTAGGGCTCGATGACGGTGTTGCAGCGCGAGCAGTGCCCGACGCTGTGGCGGTGCGGCTCGACCTTCTCGAGGTATCCGGCGTCGCGCAGCGCCGAGACGATGCGCTCGCGCGCCTCGAAGCGGTCGAGCCCGCGGAAATCGCCGGCGGCGTCGTTCATGACCCCGCCCTCGTCCATCACCACGATCTCGGCGAGGCCGTGCCGCCGGCCGGTCTGGAAGTCGTTCGGGTCGTGCGCCGGCGTCACCTTCACCGCGCCGGTGCCGAACTTGGGGTCCACCATCTCGTCGGCGAAGATGGGGATCTCGCGGCGCACGAGCGGCAGCACCGCGAACGAGCCGACGAGGCCGGTGTAGCGCGGGTCCTTCGGGCTCACCGCCACGCCGGTGTCGCCCAGCATCGTCTCCGGTCGGGTCGTGGCCACGGTCACCGAGCCGGACCCATCCTTCAATGGGTAGCGCACGAACCAGAGCTGGCCGTCGGTCTCGACCATGTCGACTTCCTCGTCCGACAGCGCGGTGCGGCAGCGCGGACACCAGTTGACGATGTAGCGGCCGCGGTAGACGAGGCCCTCGTCGTGGAGCTGCTTGAACACGTGCAGCACCGCGCGCGAGTAGCCTTCGTCGAGCGTGAAGCGCTCGCGAGTCCAGTCGGGCGTGATACCGAGCCGGCGCTCCTGCTGGAAGATCAGGCCGCCGTACTGCTCCTTCCACTCCCACACCGCCTTCAGGAACCCGTCGCGGCCGAGGTCCTGGCGCTTGCGCTTCTCGGAGCGGAGCTTCTTCTCGACCACGTTCTGGGTCGCGATGCCGGCGTGGTCCATGCCCGGGATGTAGAGCGTCTCGCGCCCCTCCATGCGCTGCCAGCGGATGATGCAGTCGCGGACGGACTCGCCGAGCACGTGCCCCATGGTGAGCGAGCCGGTGACGTTGGGCGGCGGGATGGCGATGACGAAAGGCGCCTTGGACCCGGTCCCCTTGGGCGCCTGGGCCAGGTCCGCGCGCGGCCGGAACACGCCCAAGCCCTCCCAGAACGCATAGCGCTCGGGCTCGATGCGGCTCGGGTCGTAGGGCAGGGAGAGCGCCTCGGGGTTCCCGGGACGCATGCGGTCCTCCTTCGCGGGAGTGGCGTCATCCGGGCCCGGCTGGCGCCGGGCCGCACATCCCCCGCATGAAAACGAGGCGAGGACCGTAGCGTATGCGCGGAAAGGGGGTCAACCGAGAGGCCCATGCCGCGGTCGCGGCGCGGCAGGAGCCGGTCGTGGAGCAGGTCGTGTTCTTATTGTGTGACGACGACCCGCCGTGTGCCCGATCCGGTTCCGGCCTGGACCCGGACCAGGTAGAGCCCGGGATGCACGCGCTCCCCGCGCGAGTCCGTGAGCGACCAGGCCAGGTCCTGCTCGCCGGCGGGAAGCGTGAGCCGTTCGCGATGCACGAACCGGCCCACGACGTCGAGCACGTCGAAGCGGACCGCACGCGACTCGGGCAGGCTCAGACGGAAGCGGACGTCCTGGCGCGCCGGATTCGGCCGACCGGCGGAGAGCGCGAACGCTCGCGGCGGCTCGGGCGGGGCGTCGAGCCGCCCGTCGCCCGACACCGTCTGCCCGTAGAGGTCCCAGCCCGTCGTGGCGAAGTCGCGAGCATCGCGCCACACGATCAGCCCGCCGCCCACCGCGTTCGGACCCACCACCGGATCCTGCTGGGCCCCGGGTACCGTGCACACCGCGAGTCCCGTCACGGGCCAATCCGGCGACGGCGTGCCGCCGTGCAGCAGCATCTGCGCATAGATGTCCTTCTCACCCGACCGCTCGTCCGTCCAGGCGAACATCGCGCTGCCGCCGGCGTAGAGCACGCGTCCCTGGCTCTGGGTCCCGGGCTCATCGCACACGACGACGCCGGTGGCCGGCCAACCCGGCGCATCGTTGCCATCGCCGAGGATGAGCCGCGACCTCAGATCAGTTCCGGAGGAAGCGGGGCCCGGGAGCATCTGCGTGTACTCGTACACGATCGCGATGTCATTGTCCGGACCGACCGCTGCATCCGTCGCGATCGCCTCACCGTCGAGCGCGGGCGCGACCGGGCTACCCGCGAGGGAGAAGCCCGCCGCCGGCGCCCCCGATCCCAGGACCCGGGTGGCGAACGGCTTCGTCCGTGGCGTCGCATCGGAGAGCGGCGCGAGTTGCGACCACACGACCCACACCCCGTCCGATGCCGTGCGCAGGAGCGGTTGCCACCCCACCAGCGTCCCGCTCCCCAGCTGGACGCCGGCTCCGGGCCAGCCCGCCGCGGTTGCTCCATCGGGGCCGATACGGAGCAGCGCGAGCGTGGGCGCGCTGCCGTGCGGGTTGAAGCGGAGGACGTAGGCGCCTCCCGCACCATCGGACACGATCTGCGGCGCGTCCTGCACCGTGGTGTCCGTGCCGACCGGCACGCCCGCCGCGCCCCACTGCGCGACGCCGTGGCCGTCCAGGTGCTGTGCGTAGACCCAGCGGTGGAGCGAGCCCACGCTGAGCCACGCGACGATCACACCCTGCCCGCCATCGGAGGCGACCACCGGGTCGATCTGCCCGTCGGATCCCTCCGCGACCGCGACCCCGTTCGGGCCCCAGTCCGCGCCCTGGTCGAACGAGCGGAGCGCGCGTACTTGTGCTCCTCCCGTTGTCGGCAGTTCGGCCCACACGAGCACGTACGGCGTGCACGCGAACTGGCTGAGGCAGAGCACGGGCTCGACGTGCACGACCCCGCACGGGAAGTGATCGCCCGGTCCTGACACGAGCAAGCGCCCCGGAGTCCCGGGGGCCGGGTCAGGCGGCGGGACATCCGAGATCCCGCCGGTATAGATGTCGGCGGCGCCATTGCGCGAGTCCTGCCAGAACACGTCGAGGCTCCGCGAGAGGCCGGCCGGGAAGTAGAACTCACCGGGGAGCGACACCGGCACCGACACGTCGCCCGGCGTGTTGCAGATCGGGTTCCCGGTCGGACTCCACGCGGCGTGGGCCGGATGCGCGAACAGCGCGCTGGCGGATGCGAGGAGGAGGATTGCGAGTGGGTGGCGTGCGCTCAGGGTGACCTCCGCGGTGTCCTCAGAGAGCATGTTACACCCCGGCGCAAGGCTCTCGGCATTTGCAGCTTGCGCCGGTGGCCGCCTAGCATCCGCGCGACATGCCCACCCCCTTCCGGCTCCGGCTTGCCGACTCCGCGCCCGCGTGGGTGCTGGCTCTCGTTCTGGCCGCCCCCGCCGCCGCCGGCCCGCTCGAATACATCTCCCCCCGCGACCCGATCGTGGCGGAGCTGCGCGTGCTCGAGTGTTACGACCTGCCCGCGGACAGCGGCCGCTTTCGCCTGCCACACTTCTCCAGCCTGCCGCTCCAGCGCCTGGAGATCATGGGGAACGGTCCGCCCTTCGGCGTCGGGGGCCCGGTGCGCACGCTGGTCACCGAGCGGCTGGAGCGCGAACTCGAGCGCGACGCGGTGCGCTCGTTCGCCGACTCCCGCGCCAGGCGCTCGACCCCGCGCACGTTTCAGCGCGAACTGCCCGGGGACGAGCGGCTCGAGTTGTCACTCGGGCTCCAGGGCGCCGGGGACGCCACGGACGAGGCGGGGGTGCGCCAGTCGCAGTGGCGCGACGGCACCGGCGTGCAGATTCGCGCGGGCGCGCAGCTCGACCGCTGGCAGGCGCTGCTCGACCTCACGCTCGGGGAGCTGCGCGGCGCGAGCCGCTACACCGACGTGCTGGTGAGCAGCACCGACATCGCGGCGCAGACCGACGAGGCCTATCTCGCGTACACCGCGGGCACGACCTGGAGCGTCGCGGTCGGGCGCATGCGCTTCGCCTGGGGGCCGGGCGAGGAAGGCTCGCTGCTCCTCTCGCGCACGGCGGCGCCGCTCTCGGCGCTCTACCTCCACGGGCGGATCGCCGCATGGCGCGCAGATGGCTTCGTGTTGAACGCCACCACCGACCCGGGCCGCGGCGAGCAATTGGCCGCGCACCGGATCGAGTGGCAGCCCCTGTCCAACCTGCGGCTCGGCGTGAGCGAGGCGGCGCGCTACCGCTCCTCCGGCTGGCAGGCCGTCTACCTCGCGGGCGTGATCCCGTACTCGCTCGCGCAGCGGTTGCTGCAGCAGGACGGCGACACCGCGGACGTCAACCGCAACAACGTCGCGCTGTCGTTCGATGCCGCCTGGCGGCCGGCGGACGGCACGCGCTTCTACGGCGAGCTGCTGATCGACGACCTGCACGCCAAGACCGGCGAGATCCCGAACAAGTACGGCTGGCAGGCGGGCGTGGACGGCGCGTGGACGCGCGGGTTCTCGCGCCTGACCTGGAATACCGAGTACACCTGGATCTCGCGCTACGTGTACACGTCGTTCTTCGGCCGCTCGTTCACCGCGCAGGGCGCTCCTCTCGGCTACCCCACCGGGCCCGACTCGCGGCGCCTGCACGTGCGGATCTCGCTGGACCCGAGCGTGGACTGGCAGCTCACCGGCGTCGTGACGCGTACGTGGAAGGGCGAGAACGGGCTCGACGAGCCGTTCGTCCCCGGCTCCCCGGTGCCCCCGGTCGGCACGCTCGAGGGTGTGCCGGAGACGACCGACGACGCCACCGGCACTCTCCGCTGGTGGCCGGCGAGCGGCGTCGATCTCTCGCTCTCGCTCGGCTGGCTGCGGAGCGACAACGCCGGGCACGTGACCGGCGCCGAGAGGCACGTCACGCACGCCGCGATCGCGTTCCGGCTGGTGCGATGAGCCCGCTCCCCCCCGGCCCGCGCGCGCCACGCCCCTCCGCCCGGGGGCCGCGAGTCCGCACGGACCGGAGCAGGAGCGTCCAGTCGGCTGCCCGCCCCCGTTCGTCACGCCCGGCTTGACGGCGCGGCCGCGCGCGGCGACCGTTCGCGCGCTTGTGCCAGCCGCCGGCTGGTTTCCCCCGCCCACTCGTGAAAGGACTGCCGAATGCCCCGCTCCCCCCTGCTCGCCGCCGGTGCGCTCGCCGCGCTCCTGCTGGCACCCGCCGCGCACGCCGCGGGCGCCCCCTCGTACTTCCCGGCCGAGAACCGGGACACCACGTGCGCGCCGTGCCACGACTTCGACCAGTACGCGAACGGCAACTGGCGCGCGCACTTCGTCATGCCCGCGGCCTACTCGCGCTACGGCGCGTTCACCGAGGTGGCGGACCGGAACCAGCAGGTGCTGCTCGGCATCCTCACCCGCGACGCGGCGATGAAGGCGAAGCCGGGGAGCGACGAGGCGAAGCTGGGCGACTACTGGACGAGTTGCATGGACTCGACCGCGGCCGAGAAGGCCGGCCTCGCACCGGTACAGCCGTTGCTCATGGCGGTCGACAGCATGACCTCGACCGCCGACCTCGCGCGCCAGGTGGCGTGGTTCCACTCCCATGGAGTGGGCACGCTGTTCGGCTACTTCGGGAACCAGGACGCCAAGCACAGCGATCGCTTCATCGCGCACGCCGGCCAGGGCGGGCTCGGGCTCCCGGACCGCGATTACTACACGAAGCAGGACTCGGCCTCGAAGGCGCTGCGCGTCGAGTACGTGGCGCACATGGGGCGCGTGTTCGAGCTGGCCGGCGAGGGCCACGAGTCCGCCGGGAAGCACGCCGACGACGTGATGGCGCTCGAGACCGCGCTCGCGAACGCCAGCATGACGAACGTGCAGCGGCGCGATCCCAATGCCACCTACCACGTCATGCCGGCGGACTCGCTCCGGCTGCTGTGCCCGGCGTTCGGCTGGCAGGCCTACTTCGCTGCGCGCATGAAGAACCCGGAGGTCGTGAACGTGACGCAGCCGGACTTCTTCCGCGCGGTGAACGGCCTGATCGGCAGCGTGCCGCTCGACACCTGGAAGGCGTACCTGCGCTGGGCGGCGCTCTCGGACGCCGCGCCGACGCTCACCCAGGCCTTCGTGGACGAGGAATTCCGCTTCGACAAGCTCATGTCCGGCGCGAAGGAACAGCAGCCGCGCTGGAAGCGCTGCCTCGCCGCCACCGACCGCGATCTCGGCGACATGCTCGGCAAGGCGTACGTGGCCGAGGCGTTCCCGCCCAAGGCGCGCGCCCGGGCGCTCGAGATGGTGCACAACCTCGAGGCCGCGCTCGGCGACAAGATCGCGACGCTGGCGTGGATGAGCGAGGACACGCGCAAGGCCGCCGCCGCAAAGCTCGCCGCGTTCGACGAGAAGATCGGCTACCCCGACAAGTGGCGCGACTATTCCACCGTCAAGATCACGCGCGGCCCGCTGTTCGCGAACCGGCTGTCGGCGCGCGCCGCGGAGTCCGCGCGCAACATGGACCGCATCGGCAAGCCCGTCGAGCGAAACGAGTGGCGCATGACGCCGCCGACCGTGAATGCGTTCTACTCGCCCCAGCTCAACAGCATCAACTTCCCGGCCGGCATCCTGCAGCCCCCGTTCTTCAACGCCGACGCCGACGATCCGGTGATCTACGGCGGCATCGGCGCGGTGATCGGCCACGAGATGTCGCACGGCTTCGACGACCACGGCCGCCAGTTCGACGCCCAGGGCAACCTGCGCGACTGGTGGAAGGCCTCCGACGCGGACGCCTACAAGATCCAGGCCCAGCGCGTCGTCGAGCAGTTCGACGGCTACACGGTGAACGACACGCTGCACGTGAACGGCAAGCTCACGCTGGGCGAGAACATCGCCGACCTGGGCGGGCTCGCGGTCGCGTATGCCGCGATGCAGAAGGCGATCGCCGGCAAGCCGCGCAAGCTGATCGACGGGTTCACGCCGGAGCAGCGCTTCTTCCTGTCCTACGCGCGCATCTGGCGCGCGATGGACCGGCCGGAAGGGTTGCGCACGCGCGTGCTCACCGATCCGCACTCACCGGCGCACTGGCGCGTGAACGGGCCGCTCTCCAACCTGAAGGAGTTCCGCGACGCGTGGGGCTGCAAGGACGGCGACGCCATGGTGCGCGAGGCCAGCCTGCAGGCGCGCATCTGGTGACCACCCGCTCGAAAGGACGCGCCGTGAGCCGGTTCCGAAGCGTTTGTGCTGATGCTGGTGCTGGGGTCCGCGCCGCCCGTCGGGGCGGTCGCGGCCCCGCAGCATCCCTCGATCGCGTCCGACCTCGACACCACCTGCGCGCCGTGCCGCGACTTCGACCAGTTCGCGAACGGCGGCTGGATGAAGCACACGAAGCTGCCCCCCGGCTATTCGAACTACGGCGCGTTCGACGAGCTCTACGACCGGAACGAGGCGGTGCTGCGGAAGATCCTCGAGGAGGCGGCGGCGGACCGCACGGTCAAGCCGGGTTCCGACCGCGCGCGACTCGCGGACTACTATTCGTCGTGCATGGACTCCGCGGGGGCCGAGGCCGCGGGCGGCAAGCCCATCGCCGGCCTGCTCGCGGACGTGGAGGCGCTCGCGTCCACGCAGGACCTGCCGCGACAGGTGGCGTGGCTGCACGCCAACGGCATCCCGGTCGTCCTGGGCTTCTTTGGTGCGCAGGATCCCAAGCACAGCGAGAACGTGATCGCGTTCGTGGGCCAGGGCGGGCTGGGGCTTCCGGACCGCGACTACTACACGCGCACCGACTCGGCGACGGTCGCGACCCGCGCCATCTACGTCCGCACCACCGCAAACCTGTTCCGGCTGGCGGGCGAGACCGCGGAACTGGCAGCGAAGCACGCCGACGCGGTGCTGGCACTGGAGACGGCGCTGGCGCAGGCGTCCATGACCAACGTCCAGCGGCGCGACCCCAAGGCGACGTACCACAAGATGTCGTGGGACTCGTTGCAGGCGCTGTCGCCAGCGTTCGCCTGGAACGACTACGCGTCGCGACGGAACGTGGCGCGGCCGGCCGAGGTCAATGTCACGCAGCCGGACTTCGTGCGGGCCCTGAACGGCCTCGTCACCGGCACGCCGCTCGACACCTGGAAGGCCTACCTGAAGGCGCACATCCTGCGTGACGCGGCGCCGACGTTGTCGACCCCGTACGTGAAGGAGTGGTTCGCGCTGCGCCAGGCGCTGACCGGCACGCCCGAGATGCTGCCGCGCTGGAAGCGTTGCATCGCCGAGACCGACGACGGGCTGGGCGAGATCCTCGGCCAGGAGTACGTGAAACGCACGTTCACGCCGGCGGACAAGGCGCGCATGCTCGCCATGGTGAGGAATCTCGAGGCGGGCCTGGGCGATCGCATCCACGCCGCCGAATGGATGGGCGATTCGACGCGCGCCGCCGCGGCCACGAAGCTGGCCGCGTTCACGGACAAGATCGGCTACCCGGACCGGTGGAAGGACTACTCGAGCGTGGTCATCCGCCCCGGCCAGCACTACGCCAACCGCCAGGCCGCACGCGCGTTCGAGTCGGCCCGCCTGGTCGCGAAGATCGGCAAGCCGGTGGATCGCAACGAGTGGACCATGACGCCGCCGACGGTGAACGCCTACTACTCGACCTCGCTCAACAGCATCAACTTCCCCGCCGGAATCCTGCAGCCGCCGTTCTTCGATTCGCAGGCCGACGACGCCACGAACTACGGTGCCATCGGCGCGGTCATCGGCCACGAGATGGGCCACGGTTTCGACGATCGCGGCCGGCAGTTCGACCCGCAGGGCAACCTGCGCGACTGGTGGAAGCCGGAGGACGTCGAGCGGTACAAGGTGCGCGCCGACAAGGTGGCGCGGCAGTTCGACGGCTACACCGTGATCGACACCGTGCACGTGAATGGCCGGCTGACACTGGGCGAGAACCTGGCCGACCTGGGCGGCCTGGCGGTGGCGTATGCCGCGATGCAGAAGGCCTATGCGGGAAAGCCGCGGACGAAGCTCGACGGGTTCACGCCGGAGCAGCGCTTCTTCCTCGGCTGGGCGCGGGTGTGGCGCAACCTGCAGACCAACGAGGACCTGCGCACCCAGGTGCAGACCGACCCGCACGCACCGGCGCACTGGCGCATCAACGGTCCGCTGTCGAACTTGAAGGAATTCCGGGACGCCTGGGGCTGCAAGGACGGCGACCCGATGGTGCGACCGGCGGAGCTGAGCACGCGGATCTGGTAGGCGCAGCTCGCGCGCGGGGTCCCCGCCCCCGGCGCGGTTCCGTGCCGTCGGGGGGCCGGGGCCTCGCGCGAGGCTGACCACGTCCTGACGTATCCTTCCCCGCGCACGTGCGTCTGAACGCGTACCCATTCCTCCCGGAGGCCGTATGCGACTCGAAGGCATCCATCACGTCACCGCGATCACCGGCGACGTGTTGCGGAACGTCGACTTCTACACGCGCGTGCTGGGTTTGCGGCTCGTGGCCAAGTCCGTGAACCAGGACGACCCGAGCGCCTATCACGTGTTCTTCTCGGATGAGCACGGCAGCCCGGGCGCGGACATCACGTTCTTCGAGTACCCGGACGCGGCGCGCGGCCGCGCCGGATCCGGCATAGTGCACCGCGTGCTGTGGCGCGTCGCGAGCGAGGCGGCGCTCTCGTTTTGGGCCACCCGGCTCGCGGGCGAGGGCGTCTCCATCGTACGCGCGGAGGGTTCGCTCCGGTTCGCCGACCCCGAGGGGCTCGAGCACGAGCTGGTGGTCGCGAACGTCCCCGACGAGCCGCGCATCGCCGACCATCCGGAGATTCCGCGTGACCTCGCGCTGCAGGGCTTCCACGGCGTCCGTGCGTACGGCGCGCGGATTGCGCGCAGTGCGGAGCTGCTCGAGCAGGTGATGGGCGCGCGCCGCGCGTCCGGCGACACCTGGGAGCTGCGCGGCGAGCGGCGCGGCGGCACGATCACGTTCGACGCCCCGCCCGCGGCCCGCGGCATCCCGGGCGCGGGCACGGTGCACCACGTCGCCTGGGGCACGACCGTCGCGGATCACCCGCGCTGGCTGGAGCAGCTCGCCGGCCATGGCGTCCACTCGACGCCGGTCGTGGACCGGCACTTCTTCAAGTCCATCTACTTCCGTGAGCCGGGCGGCGTTCTCTACGAGATCGCGAACGACGCGCCGGGCTTCGGGCGCGACGAGGAGCTGGGCAGGCGCATCCTGCTGCCCCCGTGGTTCGAGGCGGAGCGCGCCGGCATCGAATCCCGACTGACGCCGATTCCCGATCCGCGAGCGAGCTGGAAGACGAGTTAGCGGTAGGCGCTCTTCAGGGCGCCCCAGCTCGAGCGCTTCGTGGGGGTGGGGCCGTTCGGGCACACGGTGAACCACTGGCTGCCGGGGATCGCGCCGAAGTCCACGCTGCCGGCGGGGCCGAGATCGCATGTCCCCGGTGGCAGCGGGCCCAGCACCTGGTTGTGAAGCTGCGCCTGGTCGTTGCTCGGAAGGAACGCGCACACGCGCAGACAGCCCGTGGGATTGCCGATCGCGGCGAGCGGGATCACCAGCTCGATCCCGCTGCCGATCTCGGGGCCGGACCACGCGCCGCACCCGGCGGTGACCCCCGCGGTGTTGCTGTCGTTCAGCGCCACCGAGACGCCGAACGGATTCGTACCGCCCGTGAGCGGCTGGCTCGCACCGCTCAGCGTCGTGCCCAGATCGGTGCCCGCGCCACCACCCGCGGTGGGCAACTCGGCCATCACCGCCGTCACGCGCGGAAAGCCGAGGCCGCTGCCTCCGACCGAGAACCACCAGTCCGGCTCGAAACCGGAATCGAACCGCAGTCCCGTGAGCGGCGTCAGGTCGTACCAGGCCGGCTGTACCACGGGGTTGTTCGGCAACAGCGTGTTCTGGCCCCCTGGATGCGTGTCGAGGAAGATGTCCACCGGCTGCCAGTAGGGAACTCCCTCGAGGTTC
>CAYSWZ010000229.1:0-6501 GCA_964434945.1 uncultured bacterium
CCCGAGAGCGTGTAGGGGTAGAGGTCGCTGCGCTCACGGGAGGCGGGGTAGCTTTGAACGTAGTCCCGCATCATGGCGGCGAAGGCGCCGTTCGCGCGCGGGCCGGTGCCCGGCGAAGCCTTGGCGCGGCCGCGCGCGGGCTGGGCGTGGGTGGGGCGCGGGGTGCGAGTCCGTGCGGGCTTGCGGGCCGCAATCTTCGGCATCTTCGTCGCCATCGGGCCGCTCCTGGCAGGTCGTTCGTGAGGCGCGTTCCCGCGCGCGGGGACGCACATTCGCGGCAAGCGTACGCGGCTCGAGGAACGAGGGTCAAGGTTCGCGGCCCGGGCTGCGGCTCCGGGGACTCCGCAGGAGCGGATTCGCCTCCGGCCCGGCGAAGTCGATACCCGGCGAGCCACCTCGACGGGCGCTCACGGCATCCCGCCTGCGAACGTCCCGGACGGGCCCTACAGCGAGTGCGCCGTGCGCACGAACAGCATGAGCGCAAGCAATGCGAACAACACCGCGAGGAAGAACATGCGCGCGTGATGCGTCTCGGAGTGCATGGGACCTCCAGGGAAGTTGCTCCTGGCCGTCACGCCGCACGCGTGGCGGGCACGGCCAGCATCGCACGTCGCGCCCCGCGGGGCAGCGGGAATGTGGGCGACCTTTGGAGGATGCCCCCGGACCGCGCGCGGGCGGCTCTGCGCTACTCGGGCCCCTCGCGCCGGGCGCCGCCCACGAGCTGGGCGGCGAGCCGGTTCGGCGTCTCCCGCCGCTCGCCCAGCTCGGCCACGGCCCGCTCCCACGCCCCGGCCGGCATCGCGCCCTGGAAGCGCTCCCACAACCGCTCGCGCACGAGCCCCTCCAGCCGCTGCGCGAGGCGCTGGCGCCGCCGGCGTTCGAGCGTGCCGCTCCCGGCGAGCCAGGCGAGATGCTGCTCGAAGCGTTCGACCACCTCGCTCACACCCCTGCCGAGCGTGGCGACGGTCATCAGCACCGGGATCTCCCACTCGCTCGTCTTCGCCCTGAGATGCAGCGCCGAGCGGATCGCCTGCGCCGCGCGGTCGGCGCCTTCGCGATCGGCCTTGTTGATCACGAACACGTCCGCGATCTCCATCAGGCCCGCCTTCATGGCCTGGACGGCATCGCCCGACTCGGGCACCAGCACCACCGCGGTGGTGTCCGCGGTCTGCGCGACTTCGAGCTCGCTCTGGCCGACGCCCACGGTCTCGATCAGCACGCGGTCGAAGGCAGCCGCGTCCAGCACGTCACAGACCTGCGCCGTATGCATGGCAAGCCCGCCCATGCTGCCACGAGTCGCCATCGAGCGGATGAACACGCCGTCGTCTCCCGACAGTTCCTGCATGCGCACGCGATCCCCGAGCATCGCCCCGCCCGAGAACGGGCTCGTCGGGTCCACCGCGACGATCGCCACCGTGAGCCCGCGCGCGCGGTACTCGAGCGCGAGCTTCGTCACCAGCGTGCTCTTGCCGGCGCCGGGCGGCCCGGTGATCCCGATGCGGTGTGCGCGACCGGCGCGCTCGAAGCACGCATCGAGCAGCGCGACCGCGTTCGGATGCTCGTTCTCGACCCACGAGATGGCGCGGGCGAGCGGCACGCGCTCGCCGGCGAGCGCGCGCTGGATGAGTGGGTCGTGAGCGGGATCGGCCATGGGCGTCCCGCGCGGGCCGGGGCTTCGCGGCGACGATCGCCACGATGCCCCGCGCGGTTCCGCCGGGACGCGCGACGCTACGGGTGCGCCCGCGGAGGGTCAAGACGGTGCCACGTCGCTCCGCGAACCGCGGGGCGCCGGGCGCCAGGGGTGCCGAGTACGGATGCGCCGCCGGCGGCGCGCGGCCCGGAGCGCGCCATTCCCCAGATGTCACCGAGCACGAAGTCCACGAGCCCCTGCGCGTCGCTGCGCGACCAGCTCCACAGGTCGAAACCCGAGAACACGAACGGCGCGTTGTCGCGCCCGTGGTAATAGAGCATGGCCGGCGCCGGGGAGATGCAGAGCTCCGAACTCGAGACGTCGTAGAGCGTGTCGAGCGTGGACTGGAGCACCGGGGGCTCGACGTGTGGATCGACCGGCTCGGTCACCTCGTTCGGGGCGCTCACGTATTCGTCGGCGACGTTGGAGACGTAATAGAGCGCGGCCTGAACGGCCGTGCGGGTGGGCGGCAGCGCGTCCGTCGCCGGCGAGCGGAACCTCAGTGCACCGGGCAGGTGCGAGTAGTCCGGCGCAGAGAGCGTGCCCGATGGCCCGCCGCCGGACCAACCGCCCCGCGCGGCCGGAGAGCGCTGGGGCTCGGCGCCGCTCATGCCCACCGAGAGCGCCGAGCGGACATGCGCCGCGTCGTAGAGGGGCCGGCCCAACGCCAGCTCGCCCGCGGCCGCGGTGAACAACGTGCCGCAGGTGTCGTTCGATATTCGATTGAAGTGCTCGAGCGAGGCGAGCGCCGCGCCCCCGCCTGCCAGCCACACCTCGCCGCCCGCGGCGACGTAGGCGGCCAGGCTGCTCGGCACGCCCGGGGCGGACATGGCTTCGAGTGCGGTGACTCCCCCCGCGATCACCCCGCCCATCGCACTCCGCTGGTCCACGAGCCACAGCACGTGCCGGTAGCGTCCGAGCCGCGAGAGCAGGACCGCATCGGCGGGATTCTCGAGTCCGAGTCGCGTGCCGAGCGTGTCGAATGCGTAGCCCGCGAGCAGGCCAGGGACACTGGTGGCGGTGGGGTCCGACTGGGCGCATCGCCACGGGACGCCGCCGCGGGCGTAGAGGAACGTGTCCAGTTCCGCGGCGCTCGGCCATGGCCGGGTGTACGCGGCCGGGCAGCCGAAGATGAACTTGTCCGCCTCAAGCCGCGTGTCGTCCACGACCAGCAGGTCCTGCGTGAGCGCCACTTCCACGGCGGTGATCTTCACGATGGCGAGACTCTTGTCGCCGAAGTCGTCGCTCACTTCGACGTAGAGCCGATGC
This sequence comes from uncultured bacterium, assembly GCA_964434945.1. GTDB lineage: Bacteria > Eisenbacteria > RBG-16-71-46 > RBG-16-71-46 > RBG-16-71-46 > JAIOPA01. The sequence continues at coordinate 2,960 of CAYSWZ010000229.1, forward strand.
ACGCCCGGATCGAGGCCCGGCAGCTCGATGCACCGGGCCGGTGACAGGAGGTCGCTCCAGTGCGAGACGTCGGACGGGCCGCTCCTCGGCGCCTCGTCGGTGATATTGCCATCCAGCATCCAGCGCGATCCCACCGTGGTTCGGCCGGGAGCCGCGAGCGCATCCCAGCACAGCTCGAGTGGCTGGTGAGCCGGGACTTCGATCGGGATCTCGCGCAACGGATCGAGCGAATAGCCGCCGCTGTCGTACGTGAAATCCACATACGAGGACGAGATGTGGATTCGGGGCGCACCGCTGGCGCCTGTCAGTGTGACGTCGTATTGGAAGAAGTTCCGGTCCTGGAGCAGGTACGGGGTCGTCGCTCCCGCCTCGTCCACCGCCAGCACCGCCACGAGGATGTGCGCGCCGGCGTAGGCGCCCATGGCGGGAGTCAGCACCAGCGAGGTGGTGTCCCCTCCCACCATGCTCCAGTCGAGCCAGTTCGTCGCTTGGCCGAGATGGAGCAGCGAATCCGGGTCCACCACGAACGCCATGGTGCCGGGATCGCCCAGATCGAGGACCCGAATTCGATAGGCCGTGGGGTTCCCCGCACCCTCTCCGTCGGGATCGTGCCCCTGCCAGACCATGCGGAACGGGGTCGGAACCTGCGCCGGCACGAATAGAGTCGACAACGGCCGCACGATCTGGACGTCCGGTGCCACCGTGCGTGCGAAGAAGGCCCGAACCAGCAGCGGCGATGCGCCGCCGCGGTTGTCGAACGCGCGCAGGACGAACACGTGGAATTGGGACGCCGTCGCACCCGGGCCGAGCGAATCGGGGTGCGACGCGCGGAAGCGAGCGGTCACCGAGGTGGCGGTCGTGCGCACCCAGCTCGTCTCGGCCAGCGCCATGCGCGCGGTCTTGAGCGAGGGCGGGTCGAGCGCGTACTCGAAGTGGTCGATGTGGCCGTCGGGATCGCTCGCCGTCCAGGCGATGGTCACGAGCCATGATTGCGGGCTCGACACCGTGTCCACGGGGCCGCTCGTGAGCGCGAGCGTCGGAGGTTGATCCGGGACGAACGATGACGAAGGAACGAGCCCACAGCCGGTTGCGCCCAGGCAACAGGCGAGCGCGGCGAGGACGATCGCGCGTGACGCGCGGGGCGGGGATTGCATCGAGGCCTCCTACCCGGTCGGGTCGAAAGCACTCCGCACAGGCTAGCACCCCCGGCGCGGCGGTCAGCTTGGAACTTCACTCCCGGGCGCGGGGCCCGGGCCGTCCACCCCGCCCACTTCTCCCCCGCTCGCACGACCCGTCCGGGCGGGAGCTCGGCCCGCAGGCGGCCGTCGAACTCGCTCCAGAGCGAGTGGGTCCCGCCCGCTCCGAGCGCGGCGCACGGCACCGCGCCCGGCCGCCACCTCAGGCCGCGCCCTCCGAATCGCGCCGCTCGCGGCGCACGGATTCGAGCACGCGCGTGGCGATGTCCTCGGCCGCGCGCGGCCGGGCGAGCGCGGTGGCGTTGTCGCGCACGCGCTGCAGCGACTGCGGGTCCTCGAGCCAGCGCGACACCGTGACGGCCACCGTGTCGAGCGTGTCGGCGTGCACCGCCGCGCCGGCCGCCTCGAGATAGCGCGCGTTCCCCACCTCCTGGCCCGGCGTCGGCCGGAACACGACCATGGGCGTGTGCTTGACGAGTGCCTCGGCGCACGTGAGCCCGCCCGCCTTGCTCACCACCAGGTCCGCCGCCTCGAGCAGCAGGTCCACGTGCGGCGTGAACGGCATCGCGTGCACGCGACCGCCGGTCGATCCGCCGAGCGCCTCGATCTGCAGCCGGAGCCGGGCATTGGTGCCGCACAGCACGAGCACCTGGGGCTCCGTCGCGAGCCCGGCGAGCCGTTCCGCCAGGTCCGCCATGGGGCCCACTCCGGCCCCGCCGCCCATCACCAGCACCAGCGGCCTGTCCTGCGAGAGCCCGAATCGGGCCCGAACCGCCTCGCGGCCGTTGACGAGCGCGAAGCGCGGATCCACCGGGATGCCGGTGACCTCGATGCGCTCGCGCGGCACGCCGTGGCCCGCGAGCTCACTGGCCACGGTCTCGCTGGCCACGAAGTAGCGGTCGACGTGCGGATACGCCCACGCCGGGTGCGCCGTGAAGTCCGTGATCACCACGTGCAGCGGCACGTCGAGCCGGCCGCGGCCGCGGATCGGGTACAACGCTTCGACGGGCAGGAAGTGCGTGCACACAATCGCGTCCGGGCGCTCGCGCTCGACGACCCGGACCAGGCCGCGCAGCGCCAGCCGGTCGAGCGCCTCGCGCGCTGGGCCGGCGCTCCGGTTGACGCGCTGCTGCGCCCACAGCGCGTAGAGCGCGCCCCACAGCCGCGGCGCGCGCTGGGCCATGGCGCTGTAGCCCTGCGCGTACGTGCTGCGATAGAAGCGCGACGCGAACACGAGCGCGTCCACCTCGCGCACCTGCGCGCCGGGAGCCAGGTGCTGCATCGCGTGCGCGATCGCGACCGCCGCGCTCCGGTGTCCGCTCCCGGCGGTTGCGTGCAGGATCGCGATCCGCGGCCCGGTGCCGGCGGCGAGTGTCTCGACAGCGACCACGCCGCCGCCCGCTTCGGGGAACAACACCTCGCGGTCCCCCGCGAGCGCCCGCAGTCGCCTTCGCCACCACGCGCGCTGGGCGCGCAGGCGCGCACGCCAGTGGGGCGTGAGGGGTGGCAGGCGCAGCCGGCCGAATCGGGGCAGTCGAACCATGCGCTAGCCGGTGATGGCGTTCCGGTGGTGCGTCAGCGTCGCGCCGGTCGCGCAGAGGTCGATGGCGACGACGTCGACGCGGGGGTGAGCCGCACCCTGCTGCTCCAGCGCGCGCGCCGCCCGCACGAGGCGTTCGCGCTTGCTGCGGTCGAGTGTCTCGGCCGCGCCGCCGTAGTCACCGCGCGAGCGCAGGCGGACCTCGACCAGGACGCGCGCAGGTCCATCGTCCACCACCAGGTCCACCTCCACGCCACCCAAGCGCACGTTGCGCGCGACGCAGTGGCAACCCACCAGCTCCAGGTAGGCGGCGGCGAGCGCTTCGCCCGCACGGCCGCGATCCTGCGCGAATCCCATGGTCTCGCTCCCACGGGGGCGGTCCACCGGGGAGCGCGGAATGTAGCACGGTGAGTTGGCTCCGGGCGCGCAGGGAGGTCGAGGGGCGCTGGATGGCGACGCATGTAGCCGGTCGCGTGGAGACCCGGGGGGCTTTGGATCAGGCGAACGCTCGTCGCCGACTTCCTGTCGGCTCCTCGCTCGGCCGTCGGCATGCTCCGCCAGTCCCTGGCTCCCGCATGCCGCCAGACGCCGCCAGATCCAAAGCCCCCCGGGTCTCCACGAGCCTGAACAGGGCGCGGCATCGAGCCCCTCGACCTCCCGCAGCACGTCGACCACCTCAGCGCTCCGTCAGCGGCAACTCGAGTTCCGACACCGGCGCGAAACTCCAGCGGTGGAGCGGGCACGGCCCGTGGAAGCGGAGCGCGTCCATGTGCTCGGCCGTGCCGTAGCCCTTGTGGCGGGCGAAG
>CAYSWZ010000230.1:0-7308 GCA_964434945.1 uncultured bacterium
CTCCTACACGGGCCTCGTCCTCCTCTTCCTCGCACTGGCCGTCACTTTCCGGAACTGGGCGTCACTGATCGTCATCCTCGCGCCGATCCTGGCGGCGCTCCTCTACCGGATCCGCGTGGAGGAGGCGGCGCTCTCCGCCGCATTCGGGCCCGCGTACGCGGAGTACCGGCGCAGCACGAAGGCGCTCTTTCCCTGGCTCCTCTGAAGTCGCCATGGGCCGGAGGTTCGCCCGGGCCCGGCACGAGGCACGGGCCTGAGGTAGATTCCTGCGATTCCTCCGGCGCGATTCCGTCGCACAGCCGGAGGTCAGGATCGCCCAGTGCTCTCCAGAGGAGCTGACGTGCCGCTTGTCCCCGGGAGCGAGCTGTCGCACTACCGTCTCATCGGGCAGATCGGTGAGGGGGGGATGGGCGTGGTGTGGCGTGCCACCGATACCACGCTCGGACGTGACGTCGCGATCAAAGTTCTCCCGGCGCTCTTCGCCGGCGATCCCGAGCGCATGGCGCGCTTCGAGCGCGAGGCACGGTTGCTCGCCTCGCTCAACCATCCGCACATCGCCTCCATCTATGGCGTCGGCCTCGCCGACGGCGTGCGCTTCCTGGCGATGGAACTCGTCGAGGGCGACGATCTCGCGGCCCGCATCGCACGCGGGCCGGTCTCCGTGGCCGAGGCGATCGAGATGGCCCGGCAGATCGCGGAGGCGCTCGAGGCGGCGCACGAAAAGGGAGTCATCCACCGCGACCTGAAGCCCGCGAACGTGAAGCTGACCGCGGAGGGCGAGGTGAAGGTGCTGGACTTCGGCCTGGCGAAGGCGCTCGAGGGCGAAGCCGAGGGCGCGAGCGACGCGACGGTGGCGCGCTCGCCGACGATCACGAGCCCGATGACCGCGGCGAACGTGATCCTCGGCACGGCCGCGTACATGAGCCCGGAGCAGGCGCGCGGCAAGAGAGTGGACCGGCGCGCCGACATCTGGGCGTTCGGCTGCGTGGTGTACGAATGCCTCTCGGGCCGGCGGGCGTTCGCCGGCGAAACGGTTTCGGACACGATCGCCAAGGTTCTCGAACGCGACCCCGACTGGACCGCGCTCCCGGGCGCGACGCCGCCGCGAGTGCGCGAGCTGCTCCAGCGCTGCCTCGACAAGGACCCGCGGCACCGGTTGCGCGACATCGGGGACGCGCGCATCGCGCTGGAAGAGGTGCTGGCTTCACGGTCGTCCTCCGGACGGCTGCTCCTCAAGGAATCAGGCGCCGGAACCGCCACGAGTCGCGGGGGCCCGGGGATGGCGACGGTCGTCGTGGGGCTCGCCGGGCTCCTCGCCGGCGCAGCGCTCTGGTCCTGGCTCGGACCGCACGCACCGGTCGCCGAGACCCGCTGTGCCACGCTCACGATGCCGGCGGACATCGTGGTCCAGGGAGCCGCGCTCTCGCGTGACGGGGGCACGCTCCTCGTCGTGGGGCAGCCACGCGCCCAGGCGGGCGCGCAGGCGCCGCCCCCTCGGATCTACGCGCGACGACTCGACCGCTACGATTTCAAGGAGGTGGCGGGAACGGAGGGAGCCGTCGGCATCCATCAGCTCTCCGACGCGAACATGCTCTACATGTTCACGCCCATCGCTCCGGGCTCGCCGCAGTTCCGTCTCGCGAAGATCCCGTACGACGGCAGTGCCCCGGCCACCACCGTCGTGGAGCTGAAGAACCTGTGGTCGGGAATGACTCCCATGCTCGACAGCGGCGACCTCCTGACGCGCGAAGGTCCGGACAAGCTCATCCGGATCGGTCCGGGCGGCAAGCTCTCGGCCCCCGTCAAGATGGACGCCGGTCGCCCCGGCGTGAGCAGCTACACGCTGGGCCCCATGCTGCCCGGGGACCGCGCGATGCTGGTGGGCGTCATCGCTTACGATGCGCGGGGCTGGCACTACAGCGTCGGCGTGCTGGACATCCGCACCGGCAAGGTCAAGATCGTCGAGGAGGATGGCGGCAACCCCCGCTATTCCCCGACCGGCCACCTCGTGTTCTCCCGCGGCGACGCGATCCTCGCGGTGCCGTTCGATCTCGGGCGCCTCGAGCCACGCGGGACACCGGTCGCGGTGTGGAGCGGGCTCAGCACGCAATTCTCGTTCATTCCCGGGCTGTTCAGCCTGAGTCGCGACGGCAGCCTGTTCTACCGTCCCGGCCTGGTCGGGGGCGACCGCTCGCTCGCCGTGCTGGACGGCGCCGGCAAGCTGACGCCTTGGTCCTCCGACCGGCGCGCGATGGACAACAGACCCGAACTCTCGCCCGACGGGCGCAGGTTCGTGTGCAGCCTCGTCAGCTCTCGGGGGATCGACGAGTTGTGGGTCTCCAATCTCGACACACCGAGCTTCCAGCGCATCGGCTCGGACCCGGACGCGGACGCCGGATTCTACATCTGGTCCCCGGACGGCTCCCGGGTCGCCTACCTCCGGAGCGGCAAGGACGTCAGGGACGGGATCTACGTCCAGGGCGTGGACGGGGGGCAGGGCTCGCTGGTATTCAAGCACGATCAGTACGTGCCGGTGGGCTGGCTCCCCGATGGAGCCTCGATGCTGGTGCTGCGGCGAGGCTCCGAGAAGGGCTCGCTGGCACTGCTGAAGCTGGCGGGTGACGCGGCCGACACGACGCGCCTGCACCCGATCATGACCGACGCCCCCAACTTGTTCGGCGCGAGGCTGTCGCCCGATGGCCGCCACATCGCGTACACGAGCGATGAGACCGGGACCCCCAATGCGTACGTCGTGGAGTTGCGCCCGGACGGCAGTACGGGCCGGCCCGTGCAGGTGCGGACGGACCAGGCGTTCGAGCTGCAGTGGGCACTGAACGGAAGCGCGCTCTACATCCGTGACCAGCGGAATCGGATCATGAAGGCTCCGATGCCGTCCGGCTCCGCGCTCGCCTTGCCGCCCGCGGTCGAGGTCTGCGATCTGGACAAGCTCGGGATCTCGCTCTGGACCGCCCTGCCCGACGGTCGGATGTTCGCCGGCCTCAAGAACGACAACGAGGGCGACCTCACCCATTACGACCTGGTGCTCAACTGGACCGCGGAGCTGAAGCGGAAGATGAGCGGAACGCACTGATCAGGGCCGCGCCGCGATGACCCGAGCGTGGCTGCGGGCGCTGTTGCTGGTGCAGCTCGCCAGCCTGTCGGCGCCCTGCTGCGTGCCTTCCTCGGCAGCCTCCGCCCTCGGAACTCTCCCCGCCACGTTCACCGGCGTCTTGCCCTGCGCCGACTGCATGGGGATCCGCTACCAGATCAACCTGCTGCCGGAGGGAGCGTACCTCCAGCGCATGACGTACCGCCGTGATGGCCACGACGACAGCTACGACGAGCTGGGTGCGTGGTCGCTGTTGAGCGATGGACGCACGCTCATGCTGGACGGCGGCCGGGACGGGAATGCGTTCTGGGCCGTGACCGCGACGGGTACGCTCCGGAAGCTCGACCTCGAGGGCAATCCCATCGATTCGAACCTGCCGTACGAGCTGACCCGCCGCTCCGGCGTCGAGTCGCTCGAGCCTCGCCTGCTGCTCCGTGGCATGTTCCGCTACACCGCGGACGCGGCCCGATTCCGCGACTGCCGCTCGGGACTGGAATGGCCGGTGGCCATGGCCGAGGACTACCTGGCGCTCGAACGCGCCTACACCGAGCAGCGCGCCCCACCCGGCGCCGGAGTGCTCGTCTCGCTCGATGGCCGGGTCGAGCAGAGGGCGAGGGCGGATGGCCGCGGCACCGAGCCGACGCTGGTGGTGGAGAAGTTCGTGCGCGCGATGGCGGGGGAGAAGTGCGAGGCGGGGAGGGCGTCCTCCGGGATCGAGAGCTCACGCTGGCGCCCGACCCGGATCGGGGATCGCGCGGTGCGCGTCGCCGCGAACGAGCACGAGCCCTGGATCGTGCTCGATCCACAGACGAAGCGCGTCTCCGGCTCGGGCGGCTGCAACCACCTCTCCGGCAGCTACGAGACGAGCGAAGGCGCGCTGCGCTTCGGGCCGCTGGCCTCGACGCAGTCGGCCTGCCCGTCGCTGGAGACCGAGACGGCGCTGCTCGGCGCTCTTGCGCGCGTCCGGCGCTATCGCGTGTTCGGCCGGATCCTCGAGTTGCTGGACGACAAGGGCGGACTGCTGGTGCGGCTGGAGGAACGGAACCTCAAGTAGGGCGCTCAGCCCCTTGCACCGCGGGCCGCATGCAATATTCCGGGGGCGTCGTCCGTCATGGAGGGCGACAGCAACGCTCGGAGGCACGTGGACCAGGACCGGGAGCGGGGCGCGGACATGGCACGCGGAGAAGCTGCAGCGTTCGGCGAGCTCTACCGCGACTACCGCGCACGCCTCCACCAGTACGCGCTGAGCCTGGTCCGCAATCGCGAAGCCGCGGAGGATGCCGTGCAGGACGCGTTTCTCGGGTGGGCCCGGCAGGTGGCGGCCGGCAAGGCGCCGAGACAGGCCGCGCCCTACCTCTACGCCTCGGTGCGGAATCGCTGCCTCGATCGGCTGCGCCGGCGCCCGGAGGTCGCACTCGAGGAGGCCGGGGTGGAACTCCTCGCCGCGCCCACGGGTGACGAGGAACGGATCAGGTTGAGGCATGCGCTCAATCGCCTGCTGCTCGCGTTGCCCGAGGAGCAGCGCGAGGTCGTCGTGCTCCGGAGCTGGCACGATCTGGATTTCGCGGCGATCGCCGCGCTCCAGGGCACGCCGGTCAATACCGCGATCGCGCGCTACCACTACGCGCTCGCGAAACTCAACAAGGAGCTGTGCGCCCATGAATGACGATCGCTTCGAGCGCCTGCTGCGCGGGTACGAGCTTCCCGCGGCGCCGGCCACGCTCGACCGGCGCGTGCTCGCCCAGGCGGAGCGGATCTTCGGCCGGGCTCGAACGCGAGCCGAGCTGATCGACGTCGCCCGCGACCTCGGCAACGCGCTCGGCTTCGGCTACGTCAACTACCTGATCGATTTCGTCACCGCAACCGACGCCGAATACGGCGTCGAACTCGTCTGAAAGGAGCGTTCACCATGATCACCCACGAGGAGAGACGCGAGAACCGGCGCCGTTTCCTGCGCCGAAACCTGATCTGGCTGGTCCCGCTCGGCGCCACCGCGGGGGTGGGCCTGTTCATCGGCCTCGGCTTTCTCGTCGCGTGGCTCTGGCGCGTGACGCTGGGGGACATCTTCGGCGTCCGGCCGATCAGCTTCTGGCAGGCGTGGGGACTGATGCTGCTGTCGCAGATCCTGTTCAAGGCGCACATGCAGCCGACGATGCGCACGGGCTCCCGCTGGCGCCGCGACCACGCGAACGGCGATCCGCCGCGGATGCAACCGGCGCCCCCGTCCGGCGCGTAATCCGGGCGGGTGGCCGGCCTTCCAGGCGAACGAAGGGGGGAAGAGGGCATGGATTCGACGAAACGACGGGCACGGTCGGCGGGAATACTGTATCTCCTGAGCGGAATCACCGCTCCGTTCGGGCTCCTCTACGTCCCGGGGAAGATCATCGTGCCGGGAGATCCGACGGCGACGGCGACTCATCTACGGGCCTCCGAGACGCTGCTTCGCCTCGGCATCGGGGCCGAGCTTCTCTCGGCGACGATGTTCGTGTTCGTGGCACTCGCGCTCTATCGCCTCTTCAAGGGCGTGGACCAGGACCAGGCGCGGGCCATGGTGATCCTCTACGTCCTCTCGGTCCCGATCGCGTACCTGAGCGTCCTCAACGACATCGCCGCATTGTCGCTCGCCCAGGGTGGCGCCTTGCTTTCGGGCTTCGACCAGCGTCAACTCGATGCACTGGCGTACCTGTTCATGCGCCTCCACGGCCAGTGCCTCATCCTGGCGCAGGTCTTCTGGGGGCTCTGGCTCTTTCCGTTCGGGATCCTCGTCATCCGTTCGGGCTTCATCCCCCGCATCCTGGGCGCCTGGCTGATCGTCAATGGCTCCGCCTACGTGGTGATGACTCTGACCTCGTTCCTGCTGCCCCGAGTCGCGGCGATCGTCCATCGCGTCGGCTTCCCGCTCCTGTTCGGGGAGCTGGCGATCATCCTGTGGCTCATCATCATGGGCGCGAAGGAACCGCCGGCGGTGGCCCACGCGGCGTAGGCCACGGGTGGGGGAACCGCGCGATCCGCCGTTGGCATTGACAGGGCCGAGACTCCCGAGGTTTCCTGCACCACGGTCACACCACACCTGCCACCCCTGACCGTGAGGTGCCGCGTATGTCCAATGGACGAAGGTTCGTCGCCGTCATTGCCGTGGTCCTGCTGCTCGGAATCGGCAGCGTGCCACCGGCGCAAGCCGCGGACGAGAGCGTGAGCAAGGCCAATGAGACGATCGCGACGATGAAGAAGGCGGACCCCGGGCTCTCGAAGTTCTTCTCGGGTGCCACCGGGTACACCGTGTTCCCGAACGTGGCGAAAGGCGCGATCGGGGTGGGAGGGGCCCACGGAACCGGCGTGCTGTTCGAAGGGGGCGCCGCCACCGGGAAGACGACGCTGAGCCAGGTGACCGTCGGCTTCCAGCTCGGCGGGCAGGCCTACTCCGAGATCGTCTTCTTCGAGAACGAGGCCACGCTCTCCGACTTCAAGCACGGCAACTTCGCGTTCGCCGCGCAGGTGAGCGCGGTTGCGATCAAGTCCGGCGCCTCCGCCAACGCGAAATACCAGAACGGTGTGGCGGTGTTCACCATGACCAAGGGCGGCCTCATGTACGAAGCGAGCGTTGGCGGCCAGAAGTTCGGCTTCCAGCCCTATGGCAAGAAGTAGCACGCCGCCGCTTCCTCGCCGCACTCCGGGAGGCCGTCGCCCGTGCCGAGGGCGCCGGGGGCCACGGTGAATCTCCTCTCACTCCTCGGCCTCGCGTTGCTGCTCGGGATCCGGCACGCCGCGGATCCCGACCATGTCGTCGCGGTCACCGCCATCGCGTCTCGGACGCGCCGCATCCTGCCGGCGGTGCTGCTGGGGATCGTCTGGGGCCTCGGCCACACGCTGACGCTGTTCCTCGTCGGGGCTGGCATCATCCTCTTCAACTGGATCGTGCCGCCGCGGATCGGCCTCGCCATGGAGTTCTGCGTCGCGCTGGCACTGGTCGGCGTGGGGCTGTTGAACTTGAGCCACGGGCGGCGACGGAGTTCGGAACTCGCGGGGACAGGTCGTCCACCCGCCGGGAGGGCGTTCGCAGTCGGGCTCGTCCACGGCCTGGCCGGGAGCGCGGCGGTGGCGCTGCTCGTGCTCGCCACGGTGCGCGACCCGGGATGGGCGTGCGCGTACCTGCTGGTGTTCGGCCTCGGGACGCTGGTCGGAATGGTGCTCATCACCAC
>CAYSWZ010000231.1:0-4729 GCA_964434945.1 uncultured bacterium
ATCGTGGGCCGGTTCGAGACCGCGTTCCGCACCGAGATCATGAACGCGCTCGGGGTGAAGCCCGGCGTGAAGCCGGTGCCCGGCTGCGACCTGGTGTTCCGCCTCCTCGTGCACGCGAACGACGTCGAGAGGCTGGAGGAGCTTGTGCCCGCCATCACGCCAGACGGCGGCATCTGGGCCGTCTACCCGCGCGGCCGGAGGGACCTGTCCGAGGACACGGTGCGGACGGCCGCCCGCGCCGCCGGGCTCGTGGACGTGAAGGTGGTGCGCATCTCCGAGAAGCACGGGGCGCTCAAGCTGGTGATCCCGAGGGCCGCGCGAACCCCCGCGAGCCGCTGAGCGCCTCGTGCGATCGTGCATTCTGCCCGTCCGGGTCGCGCACATCCCCTCTGGACGCCCCAATCCCACGCCCCTACAATTGAGTGGATCCGACGCAGCCCGACCGGGGCCCCGAAACCACCCATGCGCCTCCGCCTTCGAGACCTGATCTTCGTCCCGGTCATCGCCGCCGTCGCGGCGCTGCCCCCCGCGCCCCCGCGTCCGGTCGGCGCGCCGGCGGAAGCCGCCGAGCGCGACTACCCGTCCGACTACTTCTATATACAGCGGGCCATGCCGGACGGCACCATTCCCAGCGAACGCGTGGCCGCGGCCGTGGAGCAGTTGCAGGTGGAGCGAGCGCTCGCCGGGCAGCAGCTCTCCACCAGCTCCGCCCAGGACTGGGTGCCGGTCGGGCCCTACAACATCGGGGGGCGCGTCAACGACATCGTGGCTCCGCCGGGCGGGGCGCCGGCCTACCTCGCAGCGGCGAACGGCGGCGTGTGGCGCTCGGACGACCATGGAACCAATTGGCTCCCGCTCACCGACAAGCTGGGCATCTTCTCGGTCGGCGCGCTGGCGTTGAACCCTCTCAACACGAACACGCTCTGGTGCGGCACCGGCGACGCGAACGGGACGGTGGACGGCTACGACGGCACCGGCCTCTACGTGTCGCGCGATCGCGGCCTGTCGTGGAGCTACAGCGGACTCCGCGAGACCGCGCACATCTCCTCGGTGGTGGTGAACCCGCAGGACTCGACCCGGATCTACGTGGGAGCGCTCGGCAAGGCCTTCACCACCGACTCCAACCGCGGCTTCTACCGGAGCCTCGACGGCGGCGCGAGCTGGACGCGGACGCTGTTCGTGGACGACAGCACCGGCGTCTCCGACATCACCATCAATCCCATCCACCCGGACACCATCTTCTGCGCCACCTGGGAGCGCGTGCGGCGGCTCGAGTACCGGCGCGCGTTCGGTGTGGGCTGCGCGGTGTGGCGGAGCGTCGATGGCGGCGGCACCTGGGCCAAGGTCATCAACGGCCTGCCCCCGGCGGGCGAGAACTTCGGCCGCGTCGCGATCGCCGTCGCGCCGACGCGGCCCTCGCGCATCTACGCCTCGTGCACGAGCGGCGCCATCGGCGGGTACGCGGGCCTGGGGCTCTTCCGGAGCGACGACGGCGGCCAGTCGTGGCAGCAGGTGGACCAGGGGAGCGCGCAGGAGAGTGCGTTCGGTGGATTCAGCTGGTACTTCGGGCGCGTGGCGGTCTCGCCCACCGATCCGGACGACATCTGGGTGTGCGGCGTGCGCCTGCTGCACTCGGTGGACGGCGGTGCCACGCTCGACGACGTGACCAGCAACGCGCACGTGGACCAGCACGCGCTGTGGCTGGATCCCATCGACCCGAACCGCGTCTACCTCGGCAACGACGGCGGCTTCTACAACTTCCTCGTCGGGAACTGGCAGCCGACGATCAACCTGCCCATCACGCAGTTCTACGACGGCACGGTGGACCCGAACAACGCGAACAAGATCCTCGGTGGAGCACAGGACAACGGGACGCTCAAGACCGAGACGGGTCCGTCCGCGTGGTCGGAGATCCTCGGCGGCGACGGCTTCCAGCCCCTCGTGAACTCGGTCAACACGAACAACCTTCTCGCCGAGTGGCAGTACTGCTGCGACATGGGCGGCGTCAGGCGCTCCACCAACAACGGGGCCTCGTTCAACGGCACCTCGGGCTGGTCGGCTTCCGACCGCTACAACTGGAACACGCCCATCGTCGTGAGCCCGCGCAATCCCAACACGCTGCTCGCGGGCAGCCAGCGCGTGTACCGGAGCATCAACACGGGCGGCACGTGGACCTCGATCAGCGGGGACCTGAGCACGAATCCCGGAGCGGCGACGGTCTACGGCACCATTACCACGCTCGCCATCTCGAACGCGGATTCGACCCTGTTCCTCGCCGGCACGGATGATGGCAAGGTGTGGCGCTCGCAGAATGCGGGTGGAGCATGGCAGGACATCTCCGCGGGTCTTCCCGGCCGCTACGTGACGCGTGTGGTCGCGGACTGGACCGACCCGCAGGTCGTGTACGTGTCGTTCACGGGGTTCGGGCAGGACCTGCACGACCCGCGCGTGTTCCGCAGCGTGGACCGCGGCAGCCACTGGACGAGCATCAACGGGAACCTCCCGGACGCGCCCGTCAACGACCTCGTCCTGGACCCCGCGCTGCCCGGGACGCTCTACGCCGGCACCGACCTGGGGGTGTTCGTCACCCGCAACCTCGGCCAGACCTGGACCCCGCTCGGGGGGACCATGCCCATCCAGCCCGTGTGGGACCTGGAGCTTCACACGGCGAGCCGGAAGCTCTACGCGTTCACCCACGGAAGGTCCGTCTGGGCACTCGACCTGGGAACGGTCTCGCTGTCCGCGCCGCGCACGCAGAGCGCCTCCCGGCTCGAGCTTTCGGCGCCCTCGCCGAACCCGGTTCGGGGCGCGGCCAGCTTGGTCGTTTCGCTTGCGGCGCGGGCCCAAGTCAGTGTCATCGTGTTCGATGCGGCGGGCCGGCAAGTGCGCGTCCTGGCACGTGGGACGCTCGAAGCGGGGCCTCACCCGCTGGCCTGGGACACGCGCGACGAGCGTGGTGCCCGCACTCGCGCGGGGGTGTATTTCGTCCGCGCGAGCGATGGTTCCGAGACGCGCATGCAGCGGCTCGTTCGGGTCGACTGAATCCGGGTATCGGTTCCGCCCGCGTCAGGCCTGCGCGAAATCGAACCGGCCCGAGATTTTCCCTTTGAATCCGCGCCCCGCGCTGCTATACACACCTGCGGCTAGGGCGTGCGACTCACGCCTGTCCGTTTTCGAACCTCGGTACCAGTCCAGGAGGAAGGATCCCCATGGCGAAGATGATGACGAAGACGCAGGTCGCGGCGCACCTCGCGACGAAGTTCGAAGTCACGAAGAAGACGGGTACGGCCATCCTCGAAGAGCTCGCCGGTCTCGCCGCCAAGCAGGCGAAGAACGGGTTCGTGTTCCCGGGCGTCGGCAAGCTCGTGGTGGTGAACCGCAAGGCTCGCATGGGCCGCAACCCGCAGACGGGCGAGGCCATCAAGATCCCGGCCAAGCGCGTGCTCAAGTTCCGCATCGCCAAGGCGATGAAGGACGCGGTGCTGAAGTAGGCGGTACGCCGCTCTGCATCGGGCCTCGTCGTCACGCACGACGAGGCCCGCGGCTTTTTCTGAACTGCGCATGCCCACCGCAGCGCGTGAGGAGCAGGTCATGCGGATTCACTTGCGGATCCTGCGGCTCATCTTCGGAGTGGTGAGCTGCGTCGCCGTTTCGGCGTTGTCCCCGGCGCACGCAATGCCGCCGGGTACCGGGTTCGGGCTGCGTTCCCCGCAGGTCCCCGTGAACGGCAGCGGGCTGCAATCGCTCCTCAACTCGTACGGCGAGCAGATCAACGTGTTGCAGGATCAGGTCGACGCCGCGCTCTTCAGGTCCGTGCCGGTATCCGGCTCCACCTTTACACTCCAGTTCGAGCTCGGGCGGACGGACGGCTCGTCGCTGGGCATCTATGATGGCCACCTCGCCGTCCCGACGCTGATGGAAGTGTTTCCTGCCGGTTCGAGCAGCGGGTGGATCGCCGTCGCGTCGTTTCGCTCGAGCCCCAACCGCGTGGTCGTGAACGTGTTCGACCAGAGTGCGGCCCTGCGACACACCACGACGTACTTGGGCGGTGACAGGTTCGGCATCGGGCTCTACATCTTGGGCCCGGGCGGCACGTTCTACTCGCAGGACGCACGGAATCCCGGCGGCTCGCCGCGATGGCTCTTCTTCGCCGGCACCGGGATCAACAGCGGAAGCTGGTGGCTGGCCGCTGAGGACGGCGCACTCGCCAGTGGCGCTGACGCAGGATTCGACGATGTGGTCTGCTTCGTGGAGTCCAGTTCGGAAGGGCCCTACGTCACCGCGGCCGTGTGCAGCACTTGGGGCCAGCTGAAGGCTCGGTTCAGGTAGCTCGTACGCGCGGGATGGGAGGCTGCCGTATCCTCGCGTCATGACCCCCTCCGCTCCCGATCCCACCGAACCTCGTGTCCACGGCGAGGCGATCGTCTATCGCCTGTTCGACGTGGGCTACGGCATCGCGCTCGAACGCGCGTCCGACCTGCTCGCCTCGAGCGGACCGGAACGCCGCCGGCCCTCGCGCGGCGAGGCGCAGACGATCCAGATCCCGAACCCGCCGGTCACGGTGGGGCTCGGCAGCGAGACCATCGAGATCGACGGCCGCCCGGTCGAGGCCGACTTGTCGGCGCGCGTCTTCGACTTCGGCGTGGTCTCGATGCGGGCCAGGGTGAGCGCGCACCCCGGCGTCACCTGGAACTCCTACGCGGCCTGGGGCGCGTCCGTGAGCGGGGCG
>CAYSWZ010000232.1:0-8533 GCA_964434945.1 uncultured bacterium
AGAGGGCGCTGCCCACGGTCTGCAGGCGGTGGAGCGCGTGCGCGATCCCGCCCGCGTCCATGGGCTCGAGCGGCCGAGGGTCGGCGGCGATGCGGCCGGCGGGCGTGAGCGTTGCGAGCGCGAGGGCCGACGCGGTGAGGAGCCGGAGGAATCGCGGGCGCGCCGGGAGCGGGTGCGGCGGCATGGTGAGGGGTCCTCCCGAGGGTCGGGGCGCTGGCCGGGCGGGTTCGCGATCCCCCTCGTCCGGGCCGTCGACGGGGACGCGGCACCTTAGCACGGCGGTTGCGCGGCGCACGGCGCGACGGCCCGCGCTGGGCGGCTCCGAACGGCCGGTCGTCCGCCTCCCGAACAGCCTTCCAGGCCGCGCGGGGCGGATTCCCCACTCAAGTCACCGGGGGCCTGCGCCG
This sequence comes from uncultured bacterium, assembly GCA_964434945.1. Lineage (GTDB taxonomy): Bacteria > Eisenbacteria > RBG-16-71-46 > RBG-16-71-46 > RBG-16-71-46 > JAIOPA01. Next base: position 408 of record CAYSWZ010000232.1, read on the forward strand.
ATGCCTGCAGGGAATCCCGAATCCAGGGGGGCGCATCCCCCTTCACCCGGGCGGCCATGACGGCCGCCGCCAGAGGAGCTGGAGCATGTCCGATGGCTATCTGATCAAGCTGCGGCTCTCCCTGATGGGACGGCCGGTGCGGAACTACACGTTCGAGAAGCCGGTGATCAGCGTTGGACGCGACCCCGGGGCCGACGTGTACGTGGACAATCCGGGTGTGTCGCGCGACCACTTCCGGCTCGAGCGCATCGCGAGCGGCGAGTACCAGGTCGTGGACCTCGGGAGCGCGAACGGCACGTTCGTCAACGACCAGATGGTGAACGCTTCCGTGGTGCACAACAACGACGTCGTGCGCTTCGGGAAGTACACGCTCTGGATCGGCTACGAGGTGGACCGTCGTTCCGCCAGCCGCAGCGACAAGGCCGCCGCGCTCGCCGAGGCCCAGGGCAGCGGGCACACGGTGGTGCTGTCGCGCGCCGAACTCGGGAAGATCCTCGACAAGGAGAAGCAGTCGGAATCGGCCAAGCTCGTGCCGATCGCCGTGCCGAGCGCGCCCGCACCCCCGAAGCCGGCTCCGGCTCCGGCCCCGGCGCCGGCGCCTGCGTCGGCGTCGGCCCCCGAGCCGGCCCCCGCCTCGACGTGGCCGAGCCTGATCGCCGGGTTCGTCCTCGGCACGCTGTTCGGCGCCGGGGCCATCTGGCTCCTGCTCAACCGCTAGGCTTACTCCTCGACGGAGGGTCACCCCCTCCGCGACTCAAGGACCGGTGTCGCGTATGGAGATCCTCAAGCGCTTCAAGGCCGATCGCCACGTCCGGCAGCTGCAGTCCGGCGCGACGATGAGCCACGCGCAGCTACTCGAGGCCCGCAGCCAGCTGATGCCGATGGGAGCGGTCGCGGTGCGCGCTCTGTTCGCGGTCGTGAACGACCAGCCGGCGTCGGAGCGGACACTGGACATGCTCGTGCGCCTGCTCTCCGAGGAGACGCTGCCCGCCTACCTGGAGGGCCTGCGCTCCCCCAGCACCACGGTCGCCGACGCGGCCACTCGAGCGCTCGCGCGCGCGACTACGGTCGACACGACCCGGCTGCTCGCGCTGTACTCGGACGATCGTTTCTCCCGTGCCCGCGTCGAGGGCATCCTCGAAGCACAGTCCGACCGCCTGCAACCGGACATGCTGGTGCTCATGCTGCCCGAACTGGGAAAGGAGGCGCGCGCCAGCGCGTTCCGCCTCATCGACAAGATCGCCGACAAGCGGGTGGTGTCGGCGGCGCTCGACCTGGTGACGCACGCCGACTGGTGGATCCGCCTGCACGCGGCGAAACTGCTGGCTCGTTTTCCGGATCCGATCGCGGGCGTCGCCGTGACACGCCTGGTGAAGGACGAGAACGGCGCGGTCCGGCTGGAGGCAGTGCAGGCGGCGGCCGCGATCAGGGCCGTCGAGGCGATCCCGGCGTTGTGCGGCCGGCTCAGCGACCAGGACCTCAAGGTCCAGACCGCCGCCATCGAGGCCCTCATCGCCATCGCCGACGTGCGCGCCGTGCCGCACCTGCTCGATGCGCTCAAGAACGATTCCGAGTACGTGCGTCGCGGCGCGGTCGAAGTGCTGAACGAGGTGGTGACGACCGAGGCCGTCAAAGACCTCGTGAACGCGTTGCGCGACGCCGACTGGTGGGTGCGGGTGCGCTCGGCGGATGCCCTTGGCGCGCTGGGTGGCCCCCGCGTGGTCGACGCCGTGCTCGAGCTGACGCGTGATCCCGACGAATTCGCCCGCCGCTATGCCATCGAGATCTTGAATGCCGTGCCGGACAAGCGCGCCGTCCCGGCGCTCATCGGGGCGCTGGACGATGAGGACTGGTGGGTGCGCGAACGAGCCGTGGACGCGCTGGGAAAGGCGGGCGACCCTTCCGCGGTGGATCCGATCGTGCGCATGATGGGCCGCGACACGCGGACGCTGCCCTTGTGCGTGCGTGCGCTCGGCGCCATCGGCACCCCGAGCGTGGTCGCGCCCCTGTGCCGGCTCGCGGACTCCGAGGACAAGGACACGCGGCGCGAAGCGCTCCAGGCGCTGGTCACGCTCGCGCGGAAGGACCTGCCGGCGGAGGCGCGAGAGACGATCGTCGAGGTGCTCGGGAAGGCCGGCGTACGCGTGGCGCCCAAGGTCACCCAGAAGCCCATGAGTGTGCGTACGGGTCGACCGGGTGACTCCCTGCGGCCGGGCGAAGGGCCGGGCTCGGAGGGCTCCTCCCGCCAGGGCGATGCCTCCCGGCAGGGTGGGACCCCGACCGGGTCATCGCCCCAGTCCCCGGGGGCCGGCTCCGCACCCGCGCCGGCGGAACCGGGCCCGGCCACCCCGCAGCGCAATTTCCAGAAGCTCGCGCCGGGAACCGAGCTCGGGGGCCGCTTCAAGGTGCTGCAGCGCGTCGGCGGCGGTGGCTTCGGCACCGTCTACCTGGTCGAGGACGTGATGGTGAAAGAGGAGCTGGTCCTGAAGATCCTGTCCTCCCAGCTGTCGCTCGATCCGACGATGATCCGGCGCTTCGTCCAGGAGCTGAAGCTGACGCGGCGCATCACGCACGGAAACGTCATCCGCATCCACGACCTGCTCGACCTCGAGGGGGCACACGCCATCTCGATGGAGTACTTCCCCGGGCGCGACCTGGGAGCTGTGCTCCGCGAGGAGGGTCCGATGTCGCCGGCGCGTGCCATGAACATGGCGGAGCAGGTGCTCGAGGGACTCGCCGCCGCTCACTCGGCAGGCATCCTGCACCGCGACATCAAGCCGGCGAACCTGCTGATCGGGGCAGGCGACCTCGTCAAGATCGTCGACTTCGGGCTTGCCTCGGTGAGCCACTCGACGCAATCGCGGCTGACGCAGAGCGGCATCCTCGTGGGGACGCCGGAGTACATCTCGCCCGAGCAGATCACCGGCACCGACATCGACGCCCGTTGCGACCTCTACTCGCTCGCGGTGGTGCTGTACGAGGCGATGACCGGCATCCAGCCGTTCAGCGGCACGAGCGCGGTGAACATCCTTTTCCAGCACCTCGAGGCCGACGTGCCGCCACTCACCAGCGTGGCCGCCGGCATCCCGCAGCACGTGAACGACGCCGTCATGCGGGCGATGGCGAGGCACCCGGCCGACCGGCCGGCCAGCGCCGTGGCCATGCTGGAGATGCTGCGCGCGCGCTAGCGCGCCGGACGCCATGGCACGGATCGACTCTTTCCTCGAGCTCGGCAAGCAACAGGGCGGCTCCGACATTCATTTCACTGTGGGTCTGCCGCCGCTCGTCCGACTCGACCACGAACTGCAGCCGATCAAGTATCGCGAGCTCTCCCACCAGGAATGCCACGATCTCGTCCGCGAGATCATGCGCGACGACCTGTGGAGCGTGTTCGAGCGGCGGGGCGCGGTCGACCTCGGCTACACCGCCGAAGGCCTCGGGCGCTTCCGCATCAACGTCTGCCGCCACCGTGGCGGACTGGCCGCCATCTGCCGCATCATTCCGGATCAGGTGCCGTCGCTGGCCGAGCTCGGCCTGCCGCGCGTGCTCTCGCAGTTCACGCGGCTCGCGAACGGCCTGGTGCTGATCACCGGCACCACGGGCAGCGGCAAGTCCACCACGCTGGCGGCGATGATTCGCGAGATCAACGAGCGCGAATCGCTCAACATCATCACACTCGAGGACCCGATCGAGTTCGTGCACGAGAGCCAGAAGTGCCAGATCGTCCAGCGCGAGATCGGCACGCACGTGAGTTCATTCCAGGACGGACTCCGGTCGGCGCTGCGCGAGGATCCGGACGTCATCCTGGTGGGTGAGTTGCGCGATCCGGAGACGGTGACGCTGGCACTGGAGGCGGCCGAGACCGGTCACCTCGTGCTGGGGACGTTGCACACGCGAGGCGCCGCACCCACCATCGACCGCGTCGTGGATGCGCACCCGTCCGAGAATCACGCGCAGGTGCGCCACTCGCTCGCGGAAAACCTGAAGGCGGTGATGAGCCAGGAACTGGTCCGCTGCGCGGACGGCCGCGGCCGGCGCGCCGCGCACGAGGTGCTGGTGGTGACCGTGGCGGTGCAGCAGATGATCCGCGAGGGCAAGTCGTTCCAGATCCCGGGCGCGATCACCACCGGCAAGCGGCTCGGCATGCAACTCATGGACCAGTCGCTGCTGGCGCTGGTGCGCGCCGGCGAGATCGATCCCGACGAGGCGTTCCTCAGGGCCGAGGACAAGTGGGGCTTCGCGCCGTTCCTCACGCGACCGGAGCTGCTCGGCATGGTGAACGGCGAGTTCCGGGCGGCCTGACGTGAACCGCATCGACGCGTTCCTCGAGCTGGCGGTTCACCAGGGCGGCTCCGACGTGCACATGGTGTCCGGCCAGCCGATGCGCATTCGCCTGAACGGCACGCTCCAGCCGGTGCGCTTCCGCGAGCTGACGCCGCGGGACGTGGACGACTTCCTCGAGGAGTTCATGACCCCGGGGCAACGTGCAGCGCTCGACCGCGACCACGCAGTGGACTTCGCGTACGAGGCCGAGACCGCCGGGCGCTTCCGGGTGAACGTCTACCGGCACGCCGCCGGGCTCGCGGCGGCGATGCGCGTGGTCCCGACCCAGCCGCCCTCGCTCGCGTCGCTCAACCTCCCCGGGGTCGTCGAGCACATGCTCGCGGTCGGCAAGGGTCTGGTGCTGGTCACCGGACCGACCGGCTCGGGCAAGTCCACGACGCTCGCGGGCATGGTCTCGCACCTGAACGCGACCCGGCGCGGGCACATCGTGACCATCGAGGACCCGATCGAGTTCGTGCACCACTACAACAAGTGTGTCGTCACGCAGCGCGAGGTGGGCGCACACGCGCCCACGTTCAGCGACGCGCTGCGCAGCGCCGTTCGCGAAGACCCCGACGTGATCCTGGTCGGTGAGATGCGCGACGTCGAGACCATCTCGCTCGCGCTCACCGCCGCCGAGACCGGGATCATGGTGCTGGGGACCCTGCACACGAACGGCGCCGTACGCTGCGTGGATCGCATCGTGAACGTGTTCCCGGCCCGCCGGCAGGACCAGGTCCGCAGCATGCTCGCCGACAGCCTGCGACTGGTGGTGGCGCAGCAGCTCGTCCGCAAGGCCGACCACACCGGCCGGCTCGTGGCGGCCGAGGTGCTCGTGAACACCCATGCGACGAGCTCGATGATCCGCCAGGGCAACGCGCACAAGCTCATGAGCGCGATCCAGGCCGGGAGTCGCGCCGGCATGCAGAGCCTGGATGCCGTGCTGCTCGACCTCGTGCGCCGGGAGATCATCACCGGGGACGAGGCCTACGACCACGCCGTGGAACGGGCATCGTTCGAGACCTACGTGGCGCAGGACCCGGCGGCATAGCGACGGAGGACGGCGGTTCGACTCTTCGCGGGCGCCGCGGCGGCAGCGATCAGGCCGCCTTCTCCAGCGGCCCGTCGTCGCCGCGCGCCGGCGTCTCGGCGCGACTGCCCGGCTCGATCCCGTAGACGTCGCGCAGCACTTCGTCGGCCACGTCGCGGAGCGCCCGGACGACGACCGCGTCCCAGTCGTGACCCTGCCCGCGCTTGAGCAGCGCCAGCACGTCCTGCGGCGACATCGCGGACTTGTAGCGCCGCGAGCTCACCAGCGCGTCGAACACGTCGGCCACCGAGATGATACGCGCCGCGCGCGGGATTTCGTCACCGGTGACGCCGAACGGGCCGCTGCCGTCGATCTTCTCGTGATGGTAGGCGGCGATGCGCGGCACGTCCCAGAGGTTGGCCGGGTACTCGATCATGTCGAGGATGCTCTGCGTGTAGGCGGCGTGCAGGTCCATCTCCTGCTTCTCCTCCGCCGTCAGCTTGCCCGGTTTGAACAGCACCTCGTCGCTCACGCCCTGCTTCCCCAGGTCGTGCAGCAGCGAGGCGACGGAGAGGATCTCGGTCTCCGTGGGGCTCAGCCCGAGGCGCCGGCCGATCGCCAGCGAGACGAGCTGCACGCGTTCGCTGTGCTTCGCCGATTCCGGGTCCTTGAGCAGCAGCGAGTGCACGAGCGCGCTGATGGTGGACTGGAACGCGCGCTGCTGCTGCTGGTGCAGCCACAGGTGCTCGAGCGCGAGTCCGACCTGGCTCGCGAACACGGTCAGCATCTCCATGTCGTCCTGCGTGAAGCGCCCCCGCGCCGGGCGCCGCACGTCCAGCTGCAGCACGCCGAAGGGTTTCCGGCTGCCGAGCAACGGCGCGACGATGGCGGTCTCGAGGCGCGAGAGCACGATGCTCTCCGCCTCCTTGCCGGGATCCTGGCCCTGCACGTACAGCATGGCGTGGCCGTCGCGCAGCACGCGGTCGACAATCGTCCGTGACAGCGACACGCGCGAGTGGTCGCCGCTCTTCGCGGCGGCGATGAGCGTCCGGAGCGGCGCCTCATCGTGGTCGCGGGCCACCAGCACGTGGTGGCTCGCGTTGGGGAACGCCCGGAACGCGAAGCGGGCGATCACGTCGAGCAGCCGGGCCTCCTCGTTGCGCGCGGCGGCGGTCTCGCGCACGAGGCTCAGCATGAGCTCGGCGACGCGCGCATCGGTGCGCACGACCAGGCCGCGCACGTCGCCCCAGTCCTCGGCGGGCCGCCAAGCGAGGACGGTGGGCGCGTTCGCTTCCTCGCCCTGGAGGAACGTCAGCTCCTCGGGGGCGAACTCGTAGGGATTCTCGGACGCCATCGTGCGCTGGGTATCGTCCGCCTGCTGACCCGGCTTCACGGCAAAACACCGCGGATTCCCGGGGTTCACGGAAGCACTGGAGCCGGAGCCCGGGGCGGCCGACACCTCCGGAGACACGGGGGCCGGGCGGCCGGATGGCACGCCGGACAGGAACCCCACGGGGGAGAGTCGAAATGGATCCGATCCAGCCGCTGCTGCGCACGGTGCGCGCGTTGACGCACGTGATCGATGCCGCCGACCCGCTCACCCGCGGCCGGTCGCTGCGCATCGCCCGCTACGCCGTTCGCGTCGCGAAGGCGCTGGGCGTCACCCAGGACCAGCTGGCCGACATCGAGCTCGGCGCCATGCTGCACGATCTCGGTCGCTACGCGATCCTCAACGACGTCGTCCAGACGCCGCGCGCGCTGGATGCCGGCGAGCGCGCGCTGGTGCAGACGCATCCCACCATCGGCTGGGAACTGCTGCACGAGATTCCCGGGCTGGAGACCGCGGCCGAGATCGTCTACACGCACCACGAGCGTCCGGACGGCAAGGGCTATCCCCGCCAGCTGCAGGCCGAGCAGATCCCGGTGGGGGCGCGCATCATCATGGTCTGCGCCGCCTACGATGCGATGACGGAGGAGCGCCCGTACCGGCACGGCCTGCCGCCGCACGCGGCGTGCGAGGAGCTTCGCCGGCACGCCGGCACCCAGTTCTTCTCCGACGTGGTGGAGTCCTTCGTGCGACTGCACGACAGCGGCCGCCTGTGGGACGAGTTCACGCGCGAGGAGATGGACGTCCACGTCCGCCGTCCCGACACGCCGCGCGCGGCCTGACGGCGCGCGACCGGCTGCACCGGAGCGCCGCCGGCTGATAGTCTCGCGGGCGTGAGCCCGTTCCAGGAGCCGCACCCCGCGCGCCCCGCCGGCACCTCCCCTGCCCTTGCCGCCCGCTGGCTGGCGCTCGGGGACTCGTACACCGCCGGGGAGGGCGTGGCGCCCGAGGCGGGCTGGCCGGGGCGGCTCGCCGCGCTCTTGCGCTCGGGCGGCGTTGCGCTCGAGGCGCCGCAACTCGTCGCCACCACCGGCTGGACGACGGACGATCTTCTCGCCGGCATGGAATCCGCCCGCGTCTGGCCGGTTCGCGAGCGCTTCGGGCTCGTGTCGCTCCTGATCGGCGTCAACGACCAGTACCGCGGGCGCGCGTTCGCCGATTTCAGCCGAGGGTATGCGGAGTGCTTCGAGCGTGCGATCGCACTGGCCGGCGGGCATGCGGCTCGCGTGCTGTGCCTGTCGATCCCCGACTGGGGCGTGACCGCGTTCGCCGCGAGCCGCGACCGCGCCGCGATCGCGCGCGAACTCGACCGCTACAACGCGTATGCGCAGGCGCGTGCGGCGGCGGCGGGCGCGCACTGGTGTGACGTCACCGCGCTGTCCCGGC